>DATBMU010000104.1:0-15678 GCA_036554665.1 Actinomycetota bacterium
AAGGGCGTTGGCCACCCCGCAGAATTCAGGCGAGAGATCGATGCCTGTCACGTCGCAACCCAAAGTTGCGGCGAGGTAACGCGCCGGGCCGCCCAACCCGCTGCCTACGTCGAGCACTCGCGATCCTGGCGGAATCTTTGCAAGCTCCACCAATGCGCGCGTGGCCGAACGTCCCGCGGAGTGAAACTCGTCGGCCGGCGCGAGATCTTCGTGCGTGACCGAGTCCAGGTCCTTGCCGAGAGCTTGCAACCCCGCCACGATTCGCGGCAGAAGTCCGCCCGGCTCGTAGTGACGAAGCATTTCCTCGTGCGACTCGCCCATGGACGCAAATCCTGCGCGGACTTCGGGGAGCCGTCAATGAAGCGCTCGCTCCCACCACCCCGTCACCTGCCCTCCTCCGGCAGGAGGGGATTCTTAAGCGGCGGCGCGGGAGGCGCGTTTGCGCTCGTGCTCGAGCGGCAGGCGGTCGAGCAGCACGAGGCCGATCACGGTTTCGCAGCACGAGCACAGCACCTGCTCGACGCGCATCACGAGGCCACGCGCTGCCGCCGGCGGTGCGCCCTCGATCGGCAGGTGCCGCTGCAGTACGTGCCGGCGCCGGTGACGAGCTGCCCGCATCCCTCGGCGCACGGCCTCGGCTCGGCTCGCGCCTCGCGTCGGGTCGGCCTGCAGGTCGAGCTGACACGGCTCGCACGGGCCGACCGCACCGACGACGATCGCGAACGCGACGCCGCAGCGTGGGCACCTGAGCGGCTCGCGTGTCTGCGTGAGCTGTTCGCGTGCCATCAGCCGATGCTCGCACGGATCGGCACCGGCCGGCGAGGATTCGGGCCGCATCACGCGACGGTGCGACCCTTCCGGGCCAATCTCGCGACGGTGCGCCCTGTCGCGGCCTGGCCCGCATAAAAAACGCCGACGTGCACGGCAGGCCCGGCAGGCCGACCCGAGGTGCAGCCTGCGGGCCGACCTGCCGGCTACCGCCCGACGCCTAACCGACGTAGCCGATCGTCGAGCGCGGCGTCGCGCTGCCCGAGCTGCTCGAGGATCCGGCGGATCGCGATCGCGGCGACGACGGGCCTGCGGCTCGGCGAGGTGCTCGGCCTCACGTGGTCGGCGATCGACCTTGAGGCCGGCACGTTGCGCGTCGTCGCGTCGCTGCAGCTCATCGCCGGCGAGCTTGTCAGCGTCGAGCCGAAAACCGACCGGGACCGGCGAACGGTCGCCCTGCCGCCGGCGACGGTCGCGCTGCTGAGGCGCCACCGTGCCGATCAGGCGCGGCGCCGGCTCGTCATGGGCGAGGCATGGCCGACGGGCGAGATCGTGTGCGATCGCGGCGACGGCCACCCGATGAACCCGACGACGCTCTCACGCGTGTTCGCTCGGATCGCCGCAGCCGCCGGCGTCAGCGGCACCCGGTTCCACGACCTGCGCCACGCCTACGCGACGACGCTGCTCGCCGCGAACGTGCACCCGAAGGTCGTTTCGGACGCGCTCGGACATTCCTCGGCCGCGTTCACGATGGACACGTACCAACACCTGCTGCCGTCGCTCAGCCACACGGCCGCCGCCGCGATCGAGGCGGCCCTCGGCGAGCACCTCGGGTAGCGACTGGCGGCAGATCGGCGGCAACGGGCCGCCGGCGCACCTCGAGGCCCTCGAGCGCACCGGCCGAGGATCGGTGCAGCGCAGCGGGAGGAGAGGGATTCGAACCCTCGAGCCGCTTGCGCGACTAACGGTTTTCAAGACCGCCGCCTTCGTCCGCTCGGCCACCCTCCCGTCACGAGGGTAGCAGCGGTTCCGCCGCCGACCGCCGCGTCGAGGCCTTCAGGCCCGAGGGTGGAGCTCGCGCAGGGCCTCGGGCAGGTGGGCGTGCAGCGCCTTCGGCAGGGCGACCGAACCGTCGGCCTGCTGGTGGTTCTCCATGAGCGCGATCAGCGTTCGGCCGATCGCGGTCGCAGTCCCGTTCAGCGTGTGCAGCACCTCGATCTCGCCGGACGAGCGCCGAACGCGCGTCTGCATCCGACGGGCCTGATAGTCGGTGCAGTTCGAGCACGACGTGAGCTCGCGGTAGCGGTCCTGGCCGGGGAGCCAGACCTCGATGTCGTACTTCTTCGCCGCGCTGCCGCCGAGGTCCCCGGCGGCGACGTTCACGACCCGGTACGGCAGCTCGAGGCTCGCGACGATCTCCTCCTCGATGGCCACCATCCGCTCGTGGACGTCCCACGACTCCTCGGGCGCCGTGAACGCGAACATCTCGACCTTGTCGAACTGGTGGACGCGGAACATCCCGCCCAGGTCCTTGCCGTAGGACCCGGCCTCTCGACGGAAGCAGGTCGAGTAGCCGGCGTACAGGAGCGGTAGCTCCGACTCCTCCAGGATCTCGCCCATGTGGAGCGCCGCGAGCGGCACCTCCGACGTCCCGACCAGGTAGAGATCGTCCTCCCTCGTCACGTAGATGTTGACCTCGTCGGTCGGCAGGAACCCCGTCCCGTACATCGCCTCCTCGCGCACGAGGACGGGCGGGACGACCGGGATGAAGCCCGCCTCGCCGATCACCTCGAGCGCGTGCCGGACGAGCGCGAACTGGAGATGGACGATGTCGCCGAGCAGGTACACGAAGCGAGAGCCGCTCGTTCGCGCCCCCCGTTCCGTGTCGAGGACGCCGAGGATCGTCCCGAGCTCCACGTGATCCCGAGGCTCGAAGTCGAAGGCCCGGGGATCGCCGTGACGTCGGATCTCGACCGCGTCGACCTCCTCGAACCCGTCGGGGGCGGACTCGTGCGGCACGTTCGGCGTCCTGGCCAGCAGCTCCGAGAGCCCGCGCTCGGCCTCGGCCAGCTGCGGCTCGAGCTCCTTCAGCTCCGCGGACACGCCGCCGACCTCGGCGATCAACGCCGACTTCGCGTCGCCCTCCGCGCCGCCGATCTGCTTGGAGAGGCGGTTCTGCTCGGCGCGGAGCTCCTCGACGCGCGCGGTGAGCGAGCGTCGTCGCTCGTCCGCTTCCAGGAGCTCGTCGACGGCCCGGCCGAGGTTCCTCCGCGCGAGGCCGGCGCGGAACCGCTCGGGGTCCTCACGGACCGCCCGGACGTCGAGCACTAGACCTTCGCGCCCTCGGGCTTCGGCGCCTCCGCCTTCTCGGGCTGGGCCGGCTGGACGCCCTGCGCCGCGGCCGGCTGCTGGTCCATGATGCTCTGGCCCTGGAAGATCGCGCCCTCCTCGACCACGAGCGTCTTCGAGGTGATGTCGCCGTCGACACGCCCTCCCCGCGCGATCTCGGCACGGCCCTTGACGATGATGGTGCCCTTGAAGCGCCCGGCCACCGAGACGTTCTGCGCGCGGATGTCGGCCTCGACGGCGCTCTGCGGCGACAGCATCACGTCGCCTTCGGCGTTCACCTGACCCTTGATCTGCCCGTCGATGCGCAGCGAGCCGGCCGAGACGACGGTGCCCTCGAGCTTGGCTCCCTGCCCGACGATCGTGACCTCACCGCCCTGTTGGTCTGCCATCCGTCGTCCCCCCGTCTCTCGCTGGCGCTCCTCGGCGGCCTCCGCCGCCTCGTTCCTGGATCCAGCCTCCTCCCGCCGCCAGATCACGTGGTCGTCACCGCCTCCCGGGGCCCCGAGATCGCCTGTCGGATCGCCTCTTCCTCCTCGACCGACAGGTTGTACTGACTGTGCCCTTCCACGATCGGCTTCGCGTAGACGCGCGTGTCCTGGCGACCGTTGATCGAGGTCATCACCACGCCGTTGCCGTGGTCGTCGAGCAGCGCGCACGAGAACGACAGCCGACCGCCGACGTCCTCGAACGCGTCGTAGCGGACGAGCCCCACGCGCCGTATCGCGCCCTCGATCAGGTCCTCCTGCCTTCGATCGGTCGCCGAGAGCGATCGGACGGCGGCCTCGAGACGCTGGATCTGCCGACCCTGGCCCTCGAGCACGCCGCGGAGCACGTCGTCCATCTGGATCGGGCCGCGCGGCTCGCTCCGCCGTCGTCCCTGAGACATCGCGGTCAGCAGGAGCGCGAAGACGCCGATCCCGAGCGCGATCAACACGAGCAGGCTGAGCGTCTCGACTGAGAAGGTCATCCCTGGAGCCTCGGGTTCCGTCCGACGTTGCCACTGACCTGCGGCGTTGCGGAACCGGGAGTATACAATCGACCCCCTCGCGGTCGAACGAACCCGAGGGCGGGACGTGGCCGCATGCGGGTTGCCTACTTCGACTGCATCGCCGGGATCACCGGCGACACGGCGCTCGCGGCCCTGATCGACGCCGGCGCCGACGTCGAGGACCTCCGCAAGCGCCTGGCCGCCCTTCCGCTCGAACCCTTCGATCTCGAGGTGGAGGAGGTCGAGGAGCGCGGGCTGCGCGCGACGCGCGTCGGCATCCGGGCGGGGACGCCGGGCCTGATCCGCACGTTCGCGAGCGTCCGGGCGCTGCTCGACGCGGGTGATCTGGCGCCCGAGCCGCTCCGGCTCGCTCACCGCGCGTTCCACCTGCTCGCCGAGGCGGAGGCCAGGGTCCATCGCCGCGAGCCGGAGACCGTCGCCTTCCACGCGGACGGGCTCGACACGATCGTGGACATCGTCGGCACCGCGCTCGGTCTCGCGTCACTCGGGGTCGAGCGCGTCTTCTCCTCGGCCGTCCCGACGGGGCTCGGCATGACCAGGACGGAGCACGGCGCGCTCCCGATCCCGACGCCGACGGTCCTGGAGCTTCTCCGCGGTGCTCCGCTCTTCTCGCGAGGCGTGGCCGCCGAGCTCACGAACGCCACCGGCGCGGCCATCCTGGCCGCGACCGTCGAGGGCTACGGGGAGATCCCCACGATGCGCATCGAGGCGGTCGGCTACGGCGCCGGGTCCCAGCGACTGGACATCCCGAACCTGTTCCGCGTGATGGTCGGCGAGGAGGAGCCCGCCAGCTCGCGCCCGAGCGTGCCGGGAACGCGGGAGCTCCACCTCGTGACGGAGCCGCCGCGGCGCGGACCGGGGGACGCCGGCTGAGCCCCGGGGTGGCCCAGGATCGTCCCGGAACGCACGATGCTGCCCCGTCCGGGGCAGCATCGCTGCGGTACCTGGTGGTCGTACGGGTCTAGTAGGCCTTCCAGCCTGCGCCGACGGCCATCAGGAAGGCCGCCAGCCACCCGAGCGACGCGATGAGTCGGCGGTACCTCTGCATGGCATCGCCTCCTTTCCGGGTGGTACCGACTGCCTATCGGCACTTCGGGGTCGGAACTTAAGGGGACCCCGTCGTAGGTCGATACGGTTCGTGCGGGTCATGGCGTCGCCCGACCCGAGCGTGGGATAAAGGGGCACGATGCGGCTCGTCCTGATCTCGTTCCCGCTGGCGATCGCGGCGGGATACCTCCTCGGCGGACGCCTGCAGAACCTCGGCTCGACACGGTTCCGGCACGGCTGGGCCGGTCTGGCCGGGGTGGCGCTCCAGTTCGTCCCGGCCGGCGGAACGCTCGGTGCGCTGATCCTCCTCGGCTCGTTCGGCCTCCTGGTCTTCGTCGCGGCCGTGAACCGGCGACTCCCGGGGTTCGCGCTCATCCTGGTGGGGCTCTGCCTGAACCTGCTCGTGATCGCGGTCAACCAGGGGATGCCGGTCACGCGCGCGGCGATCGTGGCCTCGGGCCAGGAGGAGACGCTCGACGACCTCCGGACCGCCGGAGGCAGCAAGCACCACCTCGCGACGGACGACGATCACCTGCTGCTGCTCGCCGATCGCATCGGCATCCCGTTCCCTGTCGAGCAGGCGGTGAGCGTCGGCGACGTCGCCGCCTACGCCGGTGCGATGTGGTTCGTGGTCGCGGGGATGCGGCGCCGGGACCAGGAGGCGCCGGCCGACGCGCTCGCCGCGGGGACCGCCGCCTGATGGACGTGGACGCCGGGGCCCAGCACCCGCCAGCCGCACGCTGGGTGCAGACGACGTACCAGCTCGTCGTCATCGTCCCGACGATCGCCTACCTCGCGATCACGATCTCGAGGGATCCCGAGGCGCTCCTCGAGGGCTCGGTGCTGCTGTTCATCGCCGCCGTCGCCGTCGTCGACCTCATCCCCGTCCCTGGCTGGGGCGGGCTGCAGCTCTCGCTCAGCTTCCCGCTGCTGCTCGGCGTCGCGATCGTCTTCGATCCTCCGGTCGCGACGCTGATCGCGTTCGTCGGATCGGTCGACCCGCGCGAGTTCCGTCGAGAGGTGAGCCTCATCAAGGCGCTGTTCAACCGGAGCCAGATGGCCCTGTCGATCCTCGCCGCGAGCCTGCTGTTCGGGCTCGTCGCCCACCAGGACTCCGAGTGGTACGTGCTCCTGCTCGGCGTGGTCGTGGCCGCGACCGCCGCCTACGCGATCAACGCCGGGCTCGTGGCGATGCTCGAGTCCCTGGCCCGCGGCTACACGTTCCGCCAGGTGCTCGTGCGGATGCACGGTTCCGCGCCCCTGGAGTTCCTCCTCTCCTACATCGGGCTCGGGCTGTTCGGCGCCGCGATCGCGAAGTTCTACGACTCCGAGGGCTTCTGGTCGGTCATCGTGTTCCTCGGGCCGCTCGTGTTCGCGCGACAGATGTACTTCCGGAGCCGGGCGCTCGCGGATCGGCTCGCGGACCAGAACGAGCTCCTGGCCGACCAGGCGCGCCGCCTCGAGAAGCTGCTCGAGACCGAGCACAACACGGTGGATGAGCTCCGGGAGCTGAACCGGATGAAGGGCGAGTTCGTCGCGGTCGTGTCGCACGAGCTCCGGACGCCGGTGACCGCGCTGCTGGGCTACGCCAAGACCCTGCGGCAGCCGGAGTTCGCGAACGACGAGACGATGCGCAACGAGTTCCTCGAGCGGATGGAGCGCCAGAGCGAGCGGCTCCTCCGCCTCGTCGAGAACCTCCTCACCGCGTCGAACCTGGAGGCGAACCGGCTGCCGGTCTCGGTCGGCCGCGTGCTCTTCGAGGACCTCGTGCGCGAGGTGACCGAGGGGCTGGCGGGCGACGCGGATCGCGTGCTCGTCGACGTCCCCGACGACCTCCCGGTGCTCATGACGGACCGCCAGGTGCTGTCGCGCGTGCTGCAGAACCTCGTGGACAACGCCCTGAAGTACTCACCCGACGGATCGCCATGCGAGCTCGGCGCGCGCGCCGAGGGCGACCACATCGTGTTCTGGGTGAGCGACCAGGGGATCGGGATCTCCTCGGAGGAGATGCCAAGGATCTTCGACCGCTTCTACCAGGTGGACTCTTCGAGCACGCGGACGTTCCGCGGCGCCGGCCTCGGTCTGTCGCTCGTGCAGGACCTGCTCAGCCACATCGGCGGCTCGATCGACGTCCGGAGCACGCCCGGCGAGGGCAGCCGGTTCACGGTCTCGTTGCCCGTGCGGCATCCGCTGGCGACCGTCGCGGACGCCCCCGCCGCAGCCGACGCCCCCGTCGCGGACGCCCCCGCCGCCGATCTCGTGTCCCGAGGCTGAGGGCGCGTCAGGCGGGCGAACGTGCGGCCCGCCACCGACGGAGGTTCTCGATGTGCTCGAGCGGCGTGCGCGCGTGCTCGCATGCCAGCGGATCCTCGCAGGGCGGGTTCCCCTCCATCGTGAAGAAGTTGAACCGGCACTGCTCGCAGAACACGTTCAACTCCTCCGGGAGGTAGGGGCAGTCGCCCCAGGAGCACGAGCGCCGCCCCTCACCCGTCGCGATGTCGAACCCGCAGCCTGGGCACTGCACGAAGCCTTCCCATCTCGGCATGGCTACCGCCTCCACGTGACCTTCGTACGCCAGGCGTCGCCGTGGTGAGAGGGCCGGATGGCCCCCCGAGTCGAACCGAGGGACCCGTCAGGCGGGGCGGGACGGCGAAGGCGACGCCGCCCCGAGGTGGCGGTCCTCTGCAGAGACCTCGGCCAAGCTCGTCCCGGCGAGGGTGGAGCGGATCGCCTCGGCGGCCTTGACCACGGTGGGGTGCAGGGCGCAATGGTCGTCCCATCGGCAGGGTCCCCCGCGGATCGCGCACCGTCTCGAGACGAGGCTCCCCTCCGCGGCCTCGATCACCTCGAGCACGCTGATCCCCTCCGGCGGCCGGGTGAGGCGGTAGCCGCCGACCCGTCCGGCCTTGGCCTCGGCGAGCCCGGCCTTCGCGAGGATCCCCAGGAGCTGGGGCGTGTAGCTGAGCGGGAGCTCCATCTCCTCGGAGATCTCGCGGATCTTCCGATAGGCGCCGTTCCCGTCCCAGGCCGAGGCGAGCGAGATCGCCGCGCGCATCACGTAGTCCCCGCGCTTCGTCAGGGTCAGGTCCATCTCCCCGGAGTCTACCGGGACCTTGGGCTTCCCCTCCAACGTTAAGAGGGATACCCTACGTTTCGGCCCGCGGCGGCCGGCGGGATGACTCTGCCGAGGAACGGGCGGAAGCGATGAGGAGGAGGGGCTCGTGAAACGGCTGCTCGTGATCGGCGTATTCATCCAGGTCTCGCTCCTGATCGTCGGCCTGACCTTCGTCCAGGCGTTCGCGGGCGACGATCCGAGCCCGGAGGCCGAGCCGAGCGGCGCGGCCTCGTCCGAGACCTACCGGATCCAGGGCCAGGGTTCGGGCGAGGTCGTGGAGGTCGAGCTCGTCGCGCAGGAGACCACGCAGACGCTCGCGGACGGCGTCGACTACCAGGTGTGGACGTTCAACGGCACCGCCCCGGGGCCGGTGCTCCGAGTGAACCTGGGGGACACGATCCGGTTCACGCTCGTCAACGACTCGAACCTCGGGCTGTCGCACTCGATCGACTTCCATGCCGCCCAGACGCCGTGGGACGTGAACTACCAGCCGGTGGCGCCCGGCGAGACCCTCACGTTCGACTGGGTCGCCCGGTTCCCCGGCGTCTTCATGTACCACTGCGGCGTCCCGCCGGTGCTCCACCACATCTCGAACGGGATGTATGGGGCGATCATCGTTGAGCCGGAGGGGCTCAAGCCCGCGCGCGAGTACGTGATGGTCTCGAGCGAGTTCTACGTGAGCGCGAAGCTCGAGGACGGGCTCGCCGTCGGCGACGTCGCGGCGATGGAGTCCGCCGACCCGACGTACGTGGTGTTCGACGGGATGGCCGACCGGTACCTCGACGCGCCGCTGCAGGCGGAGCCGAACGAGCTGATCCGCATCTGGGTCATGAACGCGGGGCCGACGCTCACGAACGCGTTCCACGTGATCGGCGCGCTCATCGACCGGACGTACGCCGACGGGAACCCGGCGAACACCCAGTACGGGCTCCAGACGTTCAACATCCCGCCGGGGGGCGGAGCGATGTTCGAGCTCAGCATCCCGGACGCCGGGCTCTATCCGTTCGTCACGCACTCGTTCGCGTACACGGGCCTGGGGTCCGTGGGCGTGATCCAGGTGACGGAGGACGCCGATGCCGCTCCGGCCGAGTACCCGGCGGTCGGCGACCCGTTCACCGGCGGTGTGCTCGAGTACGGCTCCACGCCCGCGGTCGTCGAAGGCTCGGGCGGCGAGGACCCGGCCGAGAGCGACGGCCCGATCGCGATCCAGGCGGCGATCACGGGGTTCGTCCCGGCCGACCTCGAGGTCGCCGAGGGCGAGGTGGCCGTGGTGATCACGAACCTCGACGCGTTCGAGCACGACTTCACGATCGACGAGCTCGATGTGAAGACGGTGTTCGGCGCGAACGAGACGGTCGAATCCTCGTTCCAGGCTCCGCCCGGCACGTTCACGTTCTACTGCTCGATCCCGGGTCACCGCGAGGCCGGGATGGAGGGGACGCTGACCGTGCTCCCGGGCCAGGGGCACTGAGGGCGGTCGGGGGCCCGGCTCACCTCTCCTCGCCGGCGCTCCCGTCTCGACGGGGCGGGCCCGCAGCGTCGGGCCCGCCCCCCTCGGGTGCCGGCGTTGGGCGCTCGCGTCCGATGTTGCCGATCACGAGCGCGACCACGGAGACGAGGTAGAGCTGGCCGAGGAGCGCTTCGCTGACGGCCAACATCCTGCCGATGTCGCTCGCCGCGGTGAGATCGCCGTAGCCGACGGTCGTGAGCGTGACGAAGCTGAAGTAGAGGTAGTCGACCATGTCGGCATCGCTCAGCGAGACGAAGAAGGGATCGCCGCTGAGGGCTCCGGCCGAGGCGAAGACCGAGGCGAAGAGCATCCCGATCAGCACGTACGTCGAGAGCACGCCGAGGATCGTCGCGGCGTCAACCCGTGGATGCGAAACGATCCGACGGACGATCGCCACGATCGCGCCGAACGCCAGGAACGCGTTCGTCATGCCGGCCACCGCGGCGGAGCGGTCGGACCTTCCGCCCGTGAACACCGTGGCGAGGACGACCGCGATCGGCACGACGACGAAGGCCACGCGGAGCACCGCCGGCCGGGTCCGCGACGTCCAGAACGCGAAGAGCAGGACCCCGCCCTGGAGCAGCACGATCACCGCCCTCCCTGCGGCCGACTCGCTCGCGACCGCCGTCAGGACCAGCGATGCGAGGATCAGGACGAGCAGCACACCGTAGGCGTCCGGCTCGGTGATCAGCCTCCACAGGGAGCTCTGCTGACGCTCCGGCCGATGGTCCGGCCGGTCGGTCACGCCGAGGCGGGCGTCATGGTGGTACGGACCGATCGCAGCTGGAAGGCCAGCACGAGCTCCGTGACGCCTCGGGTCAACGAGGCGATGCCGACCCACAGCACGAGGAGCACGACCGAACGCCCCGGGTACCCGGCCGCCCAGAACGCGATCACGATGTTCAAGATCCCCACGACGAGCTGCACCCACCAGAGCTCCTGCCCCTTCGTCGCGAAGGCGATGACGATGTCGAACGTCCCCTTGAACAGGAGGAACCAGGCGAGGAGGTTCGCCAGGATGAAGAACGTGCGATCGGGCCACGCGATCGCGCCGAGCCCTACGACGATGAACAGGACGCCCAGGAGGACGTGGAGCCACCGCCAGCCGCTGACGGCGGTCATGATCATGAACTCGTTGAACCCGGCCACGATGAACGCGAAGCCGGCCAGGTAGCCGATCGCCGCCACCGACCGCAGATCGAACTGCAGCACCATCAGCGAGAACAGGATCCACAGGATCCCGGTGATCAGGAACAGCCACCAGCGATCTGCCATCTCACGGCGCGCCTCGTGGATCTCGCGCTGCATCATCGACCTCACCCCTTCCGACCGTGGCGGCAGACTAGAACGCGTCCGGTGGGCACTCAAGCAGCCGTGAGCAGCGCCGATGGCAGGTCCGGGCTGGTCAGCGGCGGCGCGGCGGCGCATGATGACGCTCCGAGGACGGAGGCGGGCCATGGGTGTGGAGGAACCGGCGGGAGCCAGCGGGTCGAGCCGCGTGACCCCGCTCCGCGTCGCCCCGCCGGTCGAGCCCACGCTCGCCGAGCTGGTCGAGCGAGGACTGGAGATCGCGGTCGGCGTGGCGTCGTTCGCCGCGCACGCCGCCGCGGTGGCGATCGGGGGGACGATCCAGGCTGAGCCCGAGCCGGCGGCCGACGCAACCGAGCCGCGCCAGCCGCCGCTCCTGCCGACGCTCGCCGGTGCGGGCCTCGGCGTCGCGCTCCAGGCCGGCCGCGCCGGCCTGCGGACGGCGTCCGCGATCGGCACGGGCCTGCGCCCCTGGTGGTCCTTCGCCACGAGCCCCCGGTTCGTCCGCGAGCGGCTCGATCGCGCCCGCGAGCGGGCGACCGAGTACGACCGGCGGTGGCGCGAGATCCAGGTGGTGGGCGAACGGGCCGGCTCGGAGTTCCTCCAGGCCACGATCCCGCAGCTCGCCGACCTGATCCTGGACCAGCTCGACCTCACGCGGATCGTGCTCGAGCGCGTGGAGCTCGACCGGGTCGTGGCCGCCGTCGACATCGAGCGCGCCGTCGCCGGGATCGATCTCGACGCGATCGTGGCCCGGGTGGACCTCGAGCGGGTCGTGGACCGGATCGACCTCGACGCCGTGGCGGCGCGGATCGACGTCGGCGGGATCGTCGAGCGCGTGGACCTCGACGCGATCGTGGCCCGGGTGGACCTGCAGCGGGTCGTGGACCGGATCGACCTCGACGCCGTGGCCGGCCGGATCGACGTCGAGGCGATCGTGCGGCGGCTCGACCTCGCCGCGATCGCACGCGACGTGCTCGACCAGCTCGATCTCGGGCAGATCGCTCGGGAGGTCGTCGACGAGATCGACCTGCCCCAGATCGTGCGCGAGTCGACCGGGACGATGGCGAACGAGACCGTCGAGGGCATCCGCGCGCAGGGCATGAACGCGGATCGCGCCGTCTCGCGCCTGGTCGACCGCTTGCTCGGTCGCGACGGCGACCGTGACGAGCCGGAGGGCGGAGCCTGAGCGCGGTCGCGGCCCCGGGGACCGAGGCGCTCCAGGGTCGGCGCGCGGGGTTCGTGTCGCGATCCGTCGCCAACGCGGTCGACCTCGTCGTCGTGCTCGTCGCGGAGGGCGCCCTGTACATCGCGTTCGCCGCGACGAAGTTCCTGATCGCGCCGCGGCGGTTCGAGTGGCCCACGCCCGGGACGCTCGCGCTCAGCACGCTGGGGTGGGCGCTCCTCATCGTCTACCTGACGATCGCGTGGAACGTGACCGGGCGCTCCGTCGGCAAGCAGATGATGGGGCTCCGCGTGCAGCGGCGCGACGGCGGGCGCCTGGGCCTGGGCCTCGCGTTCGTCCGGGCGCTCCTGTGCGCGGCGGTCCCGATCGGCCTCGTGTGGTCGCTGTTCAGCCGCGAGAGCGCGTCGGTGCAGGACGTGATCGTGCGGACGAAGGTGGTCTACGACTGGCGGCCGCGCGTGCCGGCCCGCGGGGCGGTGACCGAGCCCGGAGCCTGACCGGCGGCCGGCTCGCCCTCATCGACGCTCTCTCGAACGCCGATAGCACTTGGGTGACCGCACCGGGGCCGCGGACGTGGAGGTACCTCGCCGGTGTCGCCGGGTGCCTCCTGCTCGCGTGGTTCTCCGTGTTGCGCGACGTCCGCGTGCCGCTGCTCGGCCTCGTTGACCTCGGGTTCCACGAGCTCGGCCACCTGCTCACCTCCTCGCTGCCCGACGTGATCACGGCCGCGATGGGTTCCGTGACGCAGGTGGCGGTCCCGCTCGGGCTCGCGGCGTACTTCGCGATCGTCCGGCGCGACGCGGTGGGAGCGGGGATCTGCCTCGCGTGGGCGGGGACGGCCGCGCGCGACGTCGCGACCTACGTGGCCGACGCCCCGTTCGAGCGACTCCCCCTGATCGGCGGCGAGCACGACTGGGCGTTCGTCCTCGGTCCCGAGCACCTGGACGCGCTCGACGCGGCGGCGACGATCGCCTCGGTCATCCGCGTCGGCGGGACGTTGCTCCTGCTGGCCGGGGTCGGGTGCTGTGTCGCCGGGCTCCTGCGCGGCGTGCCCGTGCGAACGCCGACGCCGCCGAGCGAGCCCGCCCACGGGTTCGGTGGGCGAGGGGGGATTTGAACCCCCACGAGGTTGCCCTCACAGGAACCTGAATCCTGCGCGTCTGCCATATTCCGCCACTCGCCCGTGGGGGCCGACATCGTAGCAGCGGCCTCGTGCGCGCCCGGCGGGAGGGATGCTCCGGCGGGGGCGAGGGTAGAATCGCCGCGACGCCCTCCCTGAGCAGGGGAAACTCCGCGCGATGCCGATCCTCCGAGACTTCGAGCGACGCCTCGGCAACATGGTCGAGGGGTTCTTCGCGACCACGTTCCGGTCGGGGTTGCAGCCCGTCGAGCTGGCGAAGCGCGTCATGCGCGAGATGGACGCGAACAAGACGGTGGGCGTTCGCGAGGTCTGGGCGCCGAACCGGTTCGTGTTCACGCTGTCGGAGGAGGACGCCGGCCGGTTCGAGCAGGCCGAGCACGCGCTCGTGAGCGAGCTGAAGCGCGTGGTCCGCGAGAGCGCGGCGGAGCGGGGATGGGGGCTCGTCGGCGCGCCCGAGATCGAGTTCGTGGTCGACGGCGAGCTGCGCCGCGGCCGGTTCGAGGTCGAGACCTCGTTCGTCGAGGGTGAGGAGGAGCTCGCGCCGCTCGCCGGCGGCCAGGCCACGCTGACCCTGTACGAACGCGGCCGTCCGTCGCGGACCTTCTCCCTGGCCAAGCCGGTCGTCGCGCTCGGACGGCTCCCGGAGAGCGACGTCGTGGTCGACGACCCCGGCGCGTCTCGCCAGCACGCGCGGATCGCCCACGCGAGCGGTGGGTTCGTGCTCACCGATCTCGGCTCGACGAACGGCACGCTCGTCAACGACGAGCCGATCCGCGAGCACACGCTCCACGATGGGGACCGGATCACGATCGGGGAGACCGTCCTCGAGTTCCGGAGCGCGTGAGTGTCGCCGTTCGTGCTCTCGGTGCTGAAGTACGCCCTCCTCGTGCTCCTGTACTTCTTCGTCTTCCGGGCGGTGCGCTCCGTCACCGCCGACGTCGCCGGGCGGCGGCGCGAGCGTTCGACCGTCCCGGCACCCGCGCCGGCTGCGACCGCGGAGGCCCGCGCGACCAAGGGCGGCAAGCCGCCGTCGCAGGTCGTCGTGCACGATCCCGACGCGCCCAAGCCGCGGACCGTGCGCCTGTCCGGCTCGGCGGAGATCGGCCGCGCCGACGCGTGCGGCATCCGCCTGGCCGACACGTACGTTTCCCAGATGCACGCGCGCCTGTACGAGCAGGACGGGAGCTGGCACGTGGAGGATCTCGGCTCGACGAACGGCACGCTCCTGAACGACCGTCGGGTCACGCAGCCGGTCCCGGTCCACGCGGGCGACGTCGTGAAGGTCGGCAAGACCGTGCTGGAGCTGCGTCGATGAGGATCGACGTCGGCGCGTCGAGCGACATCGGGCAGGTGCGGGAGGGGAACGAGGACGCCTACCTGATCCTGGACCCGCTCTTCGCGGTCGCCGACGGCATGGGCGGCCACCGTGGCGGCGAGGTGGCCTCGAACCTGGCGCTCGAGATCGTGCGATCGCGGTTCGAGGGTCGCGAGGGATCGCTCACGGAGCAGGTCGAGGCCGCCAACCGCGAGGTGTTCGAGCGCTCCCAGGCCGACCGTGAGGTCTCGGGCATGGGCACGACGCTGACGGCGGCGCTCGTGGAGGGTGAGCAGGTCCGGCTGGCGCACGTGGGGGACTCGCGCGCGTACCTGTTCCGGGATGGGGAGCTCCACCTGCTCACGGAGGACCACACGCTCGTGCACCGCATGGTGCAGGAGGGGGAGATCACCGCCGAGGAGGCCGAGACGCACCCGCACCGCAGCATCCTGACGCGGGCGCTCGGCGTCGACGAGGCCGTCCAGGTCGACGAGGCCCTCGTCCGGATCCGTCCGCGCGACCGGCTCCTGCTCTGCACGGACGGCCTCACCGGGATGATCGGCGACGAGGCGATCCGCGCCGTGCTCGCGGAGACGGCCGACCCGCAGCAGGCGGTCGAGCGGCTCGTACGCTCGGCGAACCGCTCCGGCGGCGTCGACAACATCACGGCGGTGATCCTTGACGTGCGCGACGACGATCACGCCGACGGGCCGGGCGGTGGCGAGGGTGGCGCGCGCGAGCGTCACGGCGCGACCGCGCGACCCACCGAGCGGCATCCGCTCGCGACGCCCACGATCCCGGTGGATCTGGACGAAGCAGGTCCCCCGTCGCGGCCGAAGGCGCGATCCGGCGGCCGGGTCCTCCGGACGGTCGGCCTGGGCGCCGGCGTGACGCTGGCCGTGGTCTTGGTCGGGATGGTGCTCCTCCGCC
>DATBMU010000040.1:0-12994 GCA_036554665.1 Actinomycetota bacterium
CCAAGTAGATCTCAGTCTCCGGCGGCGGCCGAGCGCCCCCGCCGTTCCACGTCTGCGAGCACGGCCTTGCGCTGCTCGTAGTACGTGAGGATCTGCAGTTCCACCGCGAGGTCGACCTTGCGGATCGAGACCCCCTCGCGCACGGCCAGCGCCACGGGGGCGAAGTTCAGGATCGAGCGGATCCCGGCCTGCACCATCGCGTCGGCGACCTGCTGCGCCACCGCCGCCGGCGTGCAGATCACCCCGATCAGCGTCTCGTGCTCGCGCACGATCGCCGGGAGGTCCTCGACGGGGCGGATCCGCAGGTCGCCGACCGTCTCACCGATCTTCGCGGGATCGGCGTCGACGAGCGCGGCCGCGCGGAACCCCCGCTCCGCGAAGCCCCGGTAGTTCGCCAGCGCGTGGCCGAGGTTGCCGATGCCGGCGATCACGATCGGCCAGTGCTGGGTGAGCCCGAGCCGCCGCCGGATCTGGTGGATCAGGTAGGCGACGTCGTAGCCCACCCCCCGGGTGCCGTAGGAGCCGAGGTGGGAGAGGTCCTTGCGGACCTTCGCCGAGTTGACGCCCGTGGCGTCGGCGAGGGCCACCGAGGAGACCTTCGTCGTCCCGCCCTCGGCGATCTCCACGAGCGCCCGCAGGTAGACCGGGAGGCGCCCGACCGTCGCCTCCGGGATCCGCCGCTCGGTCACGGCGCGATGATAGTGCATTCGTGAAACGCCGCGGATCCGCGTCAGCCCCGAACGCGCGCCGCGAAGGCCCGGGGCTCCACCGCGATCTCGAATGCCTCCTCGCCGTCGATCAGCACGACCGGGATCCGGACCCCGTACTCGAGCTCGAGCGCGTCGTCCCCGGAGACGTCGACCTCGTCGAACGCGAAGGGCGTGCGCTGCCGCTCGGCGGCGATCACCGCTCGTGCCTCGTCGCACAGCCCACATCCGGGGCGCGAGTAGAGCAGCACGGTCCGCACGGGCGCGCATCCTAACGGTCCCCTCAGGAGCCTGTGGTAGGAAGTCCGGATGCGCGACGAGGAGGTCCAAGACCTCGAGCTCCACCGGCGGCTGAGCACCGGCGATCGCGGGGCGTTCGACGAGCTCTACGCACGGTACGGCGCGGCCGCCTACGGCCTCGCCCTGCGGATCGCGGTCCAGGAGGCGGTCGCCCAGGAGGTCGTGCAGGAGGCCTTCCTCGCGCTCTGGCGCGCGCCGGAGGCCTACGACCCCGCGCGAGGCACGTTCCGGACGTTCTTCCTCTCCCTCGTCCACCACCGGGCGGTCGACGCCGTTCGGCGCGAGGAGCGGCTGCGCCAGCGCTCCGAACGGGCCTCGAACCTCGAGCCCGTTCGTGGCGAAGATGTTGCGGACGAGGTCGTCGAGGGCGCGTACCTGAGCGTCCGGCGCAAACAGGTTCGGGAGGCCCTCACGACCCTCCCCCCGGAGCAGCGGCAGGTGGTCGAGCTGGCATACTTCGGCGGCTACACCCAGACGAGGATCGCCCAGGACCTCGGCATCCCGCTCGGGACGGTCAAGACGCGGACGCTCGCGGCGATGCGGAAGCTCCGCCGGGCGCTCTCGGGGGAGGACTGAGTGGCCGAGGATCACGAACGGATCGAGGAGCTGCTCGCCGGCTACGCCCTGGTCTCCCTCTCCGGCGAGGACGCCGAGGAAGCGGACCGGCTCCTCGCCGAGCACGTGCCCTCCTGCCTCGTCTGCCGCCAGACGATCTCCGACCTGCGAGGCATCTCCGGTGACCTTGCGCTCGCCGCCGATCCCGTCCCGCCGCCGGACCTCGTCCTCGCCCGGATCCATCGCGGTCTCGACGAAAGCTCCTCCGCCCGGCGCGGGCGGCGCGGATCCTTCGTCGCGCTCGCCGCGAGCGTGGCGGCGCTCGTCGCGATGGGCGGGCTGTCGGTCACGATGGCCGGTCGCGCCTCCCGAGCAGAGGAGAGCACCGACGCCGCGATCCAGCTCCTGTCGGTGATGCGCTCGCCCGGCGCCGACCCGGTCCGGGTCGATCCCCAGGGGACCGCCCCATCCGGCAGCGGGTTCCTGAGCGTCTCGGCGCCGGACGTCCGCCGCCTGTACCTCGTGGCGGACGTCTGCCCGACGCCGGCTCCGGGGCACGCCTACCAGCTATGGCTCGGCGAGGGCGGCTCCTTCACCCCGGTCGGCGAGATGTTCGTGCCCAACGACGAGGGCGTGGTGCTGCTCGAGCTCACGGTCGACGTCGCCCGGTACGACGAGATCTGGATCACGGAGGAGGCGGTCGGCTCCGAGCCGTCGACGCCGACCACCACCGGCCGGCACTGGAGCGCGACGCTCGTCTGAGGTTCAGATCCGCGCCGCGCCGCTGACGGTGAGGACCAAGCCCAGGACCGCGATCGCGGCCGCCGACGCGAGCGGGAGCACGCGGGCGACGCGACCCGACATCCGGCGCGACATCAGGTCTCGGGCCCGGATCGCGAGGATCCCGACCACCACGAGGGCGCCCGCGAGCCCGAGGCTGAACGCGCCGATCAACGCGAGCCCGTACGCGACGCGGTGAACCGCGATCGCCCCGAGCAGGACGACGAGCGCGGTCGGCGACGGCAGGATCCCGCCGGCCACCGCGAGCGCGGTCAGCCCCCGCCGAGACAGCGGTGGGGCATCCGGCACACGGTGGGCGTGCTCGTGCGCGCCGTGAGCCGCATCGTGTCCGTGACCGGCGTGATCGTGGTCGTGCGGACCCCGCCCGCTCCAGGCCCCCAGCCGGGACACGAGGAGGCTCGCCCCGAGCCCGAGCGCGATCAGCCCGGACGCGAGCCCGAGCCACGGGTAGACGCGCTCCGGCGCGAACAGCTCGGTCGCCGTCAGGACGACGACGCCGAGGCCGAGGACGGAGGCCGTGTGCATCACCGCCACCGCGCCGCCCACCGCGACCGCTTGCCGAACCCGCCCCCCGGCCCCGACGAGGTACGCGGCCATGAGCGTCTTGCCGTGACCGGGACCGAGGGCGTGCAGCGCGCCGAACACGGCGGCGAGCCCGAGCGCCAGGACCATCAGGGGACCCGTGCGCTCGAGGAGGCCGGCGAGCGCCCCGTCGCTCGTCCTCGGGCCGCCCGACGTCTCCGGCCCCGCGTCCGCTGGCGCGGTCGACGGTCCGGCACCTGGCCCGAACGTCACCGTCGCGGCCCGCACGTCGAGCGGGCTCGACAAGAGACCGTCCGGGTAGGCGCGCAGGCGATCGCTCGGACTCGAGCCGGGCACGTCGGAGCGATCGAGCGCCACGCCGTCCTCGGTGGAGGCCACGACCTCGTGCCACCCAACGCGACCCGCGAAGTTGCCGTCGACGAACGTCAGCGCTCCCTCGCGCGGCGCCGGACCCGCGAACGACGCCTCCAGGCGCACGACCGCGAGCCCGCCCTGGCCCGGCGCCAGCTCCGCGTGCGAGGCCGACACCTCGAGCGCGATCGGCTCGCCGTCGATCTCGAGCGTCAGCCCGTCGAGCAGCTCCCGAGCTCGGCCCGAGGCCCAGGCGGCGCGCTCCACGGCGGTCACGGAGCCGTCACCGTCGGCGTCGAGCTCGGGCATCGCCTGCACCGTCGGGATCTCGGCCAGGTCCACGACGTAGTCGACGCGAACGGCTCCCGGCGAGAGCACGATCCCGGCGAAGGTGTTGACCGTGAAGTTGCCGAGCGGATGCGCGCTCGCGGGCGCCGGCATGAGGAGGACCCCGATCGCCACGATCGCGAGCAGCGCGGTGCGGGCGAGCACGCCCCTCATCGGGCCGCCTCGAGCTCGGCGACGACCGTCTCGGCGGTGGTCGCGTGGAGGATCGAGAAGTGTGGGTTCGTCGCGAGCGCCTCACGGAGGAGCCGCAGCGCGGCGTCCTCGTGCCCGCGCGCCCGCTCGATCATCCCCGCGTGGAACAGGAACGTCGCGTTGCGCGCGCCGAGCGAGAGCGCTCGGTCGAGCGCGTGGGCCGCCTCCTCGTACCGCCCGTTCGCGAACAGCGCCCACCCGTACGCGTCGGCGACGTGCACGCTCCGCCGGCGCGCCCACTCCGCCTCCGCGGCCGCGAGCGCCGCTCGCGGATCTCCGTGATCGGCGTCGAACAGCGCGACCTCCAGGTCGACGTTCACGCCGTTCGCCCGCGCGAGCGAGCGCGTGGCCTCGACCACCGCGTACTGGTCGCGGGCCTCGCTCCGGCGGCCGGTCGTCGCGTACAGGTCGCCGAGCGCAGCGAGGTGCTCCACCGCGGGATCCATCGCGACCAGCTCGGCGTACCGGTCGATCGCGAGCCCGGCGTCGCCGTCGGCCCACGCAACCCTGGCGAGCCCCGCGAGGTTGGCGGAGGAATCAGGCTCCAGGTCCCGTCCCCGCTCGAACCACCGCGCCGCGGCCTCGACGTCGCCGCGGCCGAACTCGAGCTCGCCGAGCTGGGCGGCCGCCCACGCGGCGTCGGAGGTCGACCCGGCGGCTTCGTACGCGAGGCGCATCGCTTCGATCGCCCCGGGGACGTCGCCGAGCAGCTCGCGCGCGTACGACGCGCGCGCGTACGAGGCGAGATCGGGGCGCGTGTCGACCATCGTCTGGAACGCCTCGAACGCCTCGTCGTACCGACCGATCTCGAGCAGGGCGTCTCCGACGACCCCGTAGGCGTTCGCGTCGAAGGGGTCGAGGTCGAGGGCCGCGCGGCCCCGGGCGAGGGCATCCTCGAAGTCGTGCCGGGCGAGCGCGAGCGCGCCCAGCCCCAGCAGAGCTTCGACGTTGTCCTCGGGATGCAGCCGGAGGGACTCGCGGAGCGCGCCCTCCGCCTTCGGGTACCAGGAGGGATCCGCGGTGACGCGCGCCTGCGCCACGTAAGCCAGCCCCAGCGTCGCGAAGCCCCGCCAGTCCTGCGGGACGCTCCGGAGCCGGTCCTGGAGCGCGGCGATCGACGACCCGAGCGCACGAGCGGTCACGGCCGGCCGGAGCAGGGCCGATCCGGACGCCACACCTGCCACCGCGCGCCCGTCGGCATCCTCGCTCTCCCGACCGCGCAGGTCGAGCGCGGCGCCGCCCGCGAGCAGCGCGAGCGCCGCCGCCAGGACGACCCCCGCCTTCACCACGGTCCTCATGCCTCGCTCCTGTGGGGTGGCGGAGGGGTCCGGCCCGTGAGCCGGACCCCTCCGAACGGGTCGCGTCAGTGCGGGTCGGCGTCCGAGCCGGCCGTCGGGTACGCGACGTAGGGGAACGCGGAGTTGAACGGCAGGTCGTTCGCGTCCACGCCGTCCCCGATCGTCTCGGCGATCGCCTGGTGATCCGGCAGCAGCACGCCGAGCACCACGCGCAGCGAGACGTCGATGACGTCGTCCTGCAGTCGCCGCCCGTTGGGGAACCCGGCGACGTCGCCGCCGATCACGCCGAGCGGGGAGCACATGTCCGAGCAGGGCGCGATCGACATGTTGAGGCGGAGCATCTCGCTCGGGGTCCCGCCCTCCGGCATGTTCAGCCCGTCGACCCCGGTGAGGAACACGCTGATCAGGTCCTCGCGCTGCACGCCGGCCGTGTTCGGGTCGGAGTCCGGGATGTCGAGCCCGTACACCGCGTTCAGCAGGCGCGGGAGCTCGGGGTCCTGCACGAGGGGGAGCGCGGCCGGGTCCTGGGTCGGCTTCGAGCCGTTGAAGTAGTCCTTCAGCCCGACCGGGATCACGACCTCGTTCACCAGCGGCATCCCGAGCCGCGAGACCTGCACGTACTTCCCGCTCGCGTCCGTGGAGCCGTCGGCCCCCTGGATCTGGACGCTGCGCCGGGACGTCGTGCTCCAGATGCCCACGATCGGGTTGGCGTCGGCGTCCCCGCCGAGCGCGAGGTCCGACTTCGGAACCTGCAGCGCGAGCGTGTTGACGTTGAACCCGGCGAGCGTGTCGTCGCCGACCTCGGACAGGTCCGCCCCGTACAGCAGGTCGAACACCCGCAGGTCGAGGAAGAACGCGTCGTCGGACTGGCCCGCCCAGGTGTGGCTGGGCGCGGAGCCGAAGCTCTCCACGGCCGCATCGAACAGGTTCGCGTTGTAGCCGGGCATCGAGGCCGCGCCCACGTTGCTGGGTGCGGCGATCGCGTCGTCGACGAGGACCCTCGCCCTGCCCGTGTCCCGGTTGATCCGGGTGAGGTCGTAGGTCTGGGAGAAGTTCAGGTCCGGGTCGTTCAACGACGTGACCTGCCCGGTGTTGTACAGGAACGTGTTCGGGTTCCGGTAGTGGTCCGTGAAGACCCACTCGTACACGACGTCGGGCTTCGCGTCGTGGTCGTTGTCGATGTTGATGCGGTACTTGGCGCCGTCGGCCCACGCGTAGAAGTTCGGGCCACCGGCCGGCTCCTGGAACGGGAGCCAGGACGCGACGATCGTCACGGTGTCGGGACGGTCCTCGCTGACGAACGCCCACACGTCGGTGGTGTCGATCTGTGGGTCCGCGGACACGAGCGGCGCCTCACGGTGGCTCGACGTCTCGCCCTCGAGCGGCGCCAGCGCGAACAGGCCGGCCGCCACCGCGAGCGAGGCCGCCACCGCGAGGACGCGCGTGCGCAGTGGTTTCGCTAGCAACGGGGTTCCTCCTTCGGGTTCGGGACATCGACCGCGGCTTCCGCGAGGACCGGCCGCTCCGGCCCCCGACCCCTCACCTCCTCCGATCGCCCGGTCGGTCAGCGGTGCTTCGCGGACCTACGGACGTCGGATCACCTCGCGGCCGACGAGCGCGCGGAGGCGATCAGACGGAGGGAGCGGTCGGCGCCGGTCGGGAGGCGCGGAGGAAGCCCCAGAACATCACGGAGATGCCGACGAGCAGCGCCACCGAGAACGGCAGCAGCTCACCGAGCGCCGCGAACGCCGAGCCGAAGCCCGCGATCACCGTGGCGCCGAGCGCGATCAGCACCGTGCCCCGGAACCGATCCCGCAGGTCGGGACGGCCGCGCATACGCCACGCGGACCAGAGCGTCCCGCCGAGGAGCACGAGGTAGGCCGGGATCGAGATCAGCTGCGGGAGCCGGTGCGCGGGCGAGCCGTCACCGAACACCTCCTTGCCCGACGGGAGGTCCTCCTCGAGGGCGGCGACGTCGACGGGCGCGGTCCGCACCCGGGCGATCGTGTACGCGGTGACGAAGGCCAGCAGCACGTACAGCACGGCCCGGATCGTGCGGTTGCGGATCAGCAGGTCGAGCTCGCCCTGGGCGAGGAACGGGACGTTGAGCACGGCGCCGAGGGCCCAGTACACGCGGAACTCCGCCGGCGTCCATCCGTTCGCCGCGCCGAGCGCCACCGCGATCGACGCGACCGAGTACATCAGGAGCGCCGCCGCCCAGATGGCGAGATACGAACGCCGGCCGCGCACGAACGAGCGGCCGAGGAGCGCCGCGAACGCGAGCGCGACGAACGCGGCCGACGCCGGTAGCACCCACATGGCGCGGCAGCATACCGGCGCGCCTCGGCGCATCCGCCGCGGTGGGCGCGGGGCCCGCTGCTACCATCGGGCGGCGTGACGCCGACCCCCGCTCCCCGGATCGCCTGCTCGACCGTGAGCCTGTTCCCGATGCCCCTGCACGAGGTCTTCCGTGTGCTCGCCGGAACGGGGTTCGACGCCGTCGAGGTGATGGTCACGAAGGACCCCGACACCCAGGACGCCGTTCGCCTGCGTGAGCTCGCGGAGGACCACGACCTCGCGATCGCGGCGGTCCACGCTCCCTTCCTGTTGATGACGAGGAGCGTCTGGGGCACCGACCCCGTCGGCAAGATCGATCGGGCGGTCGAGCTCGCCGAGGGCGTGGGCGCCCCGCTCGTGATCGTGCACCCGCCCTACCGGTGGCAGACCCGGTACCGGCTCTGGTTGCAGGACGAGCTCCCGGCGCTCGCGTCCTCGACCGCCGTCCGCGTGGCGGTGGAGAACATGTTCCCCGTGCGGGTGCGGGGCCGGAAGGTCGCCGCGTTCCACGCGATCCGCTCGATCGAGGACCTCGAGGGGTTCGATCACGTCGTGCTGGACACGAGCCACGCTGCGGTGGCCGGGCTCGACCTGCTCGAGGCGCTCGACGCGCTCGGAGACCGACTCGCCCACGTCCACCTCTCCGACAACGCGGGGAAGGGATGGGACTCGCACCTGCCCGTCACCGAGGGGGTCCTCCCGCTCGACCGGTTCCTCGACGCGCTCGCCGCCCGGCGGTACACGGGCTCCGTCTCGCTCGAGATCGACCTCCGCCGGCACGCGAACGACCCCGAGGCGCTGTGGCGCACGCTGGTCGCGAACCGCGGGTTCTGCGCCTCCCGCCTCCCCGCGGTCGCCTGACCCTGGACCCGTCGTCCGGGGACGGAACGGACCTGCCGCCGGCGGCGTCTGAGGACTACCATCCGGCTCAGCCGAGAGGGGTGAGGCTCTATGTCCGGCTCCTTCCGTCTCATCCGCGGGCAACGAGGCGTGGTCCTGGCGACGGCCCTCGCGCTCGCGGTGGTCGCGACGATGCTGGGCGCCACCCCGGCGCCCGCCGCGACCCCATGCACCACTCCCCCACCGACGGTTCCGCAAGCGCAGCTCACGCCGGGGACCATCGGGAACGGGGTGACGGCCCTCGGCGGAACGTCGCCGAGGCCGTTCGATTTCCGGGTCATCGACACGATCCCGAACGGCTGGATGATCGGCCTGGACGCCGTCGTGATCCAGATCACCGGACCGTCGTCGTTCCTCGACGAGACGGGCGGCGTCTTCTTCGGGATGTCCGGCTCCCCGGCATACGTCGGCGGCCGTCTCGCGGGCGCCGTGTCGGGGGTCTTCTACGACGACCCGACGTTCGGCCTGCTCACGCCCGCCGATGCGATGGTCGACATCGTGGAGGCGGCCGGGTCGAGCCCCCGGGCCTCGATCGCCCGCGAGATCGCGCCGACCGATCGCGTCCGGCGGTCGATCGCCCTCGCGAGCGGCGTGTCGCCCGCCCAGGTGACCGGGTCGTTCCAGCAGCTGCCCGTGCCGCTCGGGGTGTCGGGGATGTCGCCGTCGCAGATCACGGCGCTGCAGCAGCGCATGGATGAGCGCGGCGAGAACTTCTGGATCTACTCGGCCGGGGCCGCGCCGGCCCAGGTCGGCGAGGTCCAGGCGATCCCGTTCGGTCCCGGCCAGCCGCTCGGCGTGGCCGTCTCGACCGGCGACGCCTCCTACTACGCCACGGGGACGGCCACGTTCGTCTGCGGCGACTACGTTGCCGCGTTCGGACACCCGTTCTTCTACGACGCGCCGGGCGAGATCTCGCTCGGGCTGTCGGGCGCGAAGGGCCTCATGATCCTCAAGGGATCGAGCTACCCGGGCTCGCGCTTCGCGCTGCTGACCGAGGCGCGCGGCCAGATCGTGCAGGACCGGTTCGCCGGGATCGTCGGCGTCGTCGGGGTCGCCCCGCCGTCGGTGCCCATCACGAGCGACCTGGTGAACCTGGACACCGGCTCCTCGCGCGTCGGGACCACCGAGGCGATCCACACCTGGGGGTACTGGCTCCAGGAGATCGTGTGGTCCCACATGAGCGGGAACTTCGTGGGGGTGTTCCAGCACCTGGGCGCCGGCAGCTCGCAGCTCGGATGGACCGTCGAGGGGATGACCGAGTCCGGGCAGGCGTTCACAGTGACGAACGGAGCCATGGTCTCATCGCAGTGGGACGCGACCGAGTCCCTCTGGTCGCTCGTCTCGACGATCGATCAGCTCCAGTTCAACCGGTTCGAGGAGGTCACGTTCACGGGCATCTCCGCGACGGGCTCGATCACGAAGCAGCGGCTCGAGGGCGACATCGTGCGGGTCCGGGTCTCGAGCCCGCTCCAGCCGGCGCTGAAGGAGCGAGGCGTCGTCCGCGCGAGGCCGGGCCAGGTCGTGACGATCGAGGTCACGCTCGATCCGCTGGAGGATGGGCCGGACGTCGTCACGACGCTGAGCGTTCGGGTCCCCAGGGGCGCGCAGGGCGTCGAGCAGGTGAAGCTGTCCGGTGGTCGCGGGCTGCGCTACGTGGACGCCGGCTCCTTCGAGGACCTGGTGGCCGCGTTGAACGGCGGGGACGCCGAGAACGACCTGCTCGTGAAGGCGTTCGGAGCCAAGGCCGCGCACCCGCAGGACCTCATCGTGAACGGCAAGGGCGGGTTCCAGATCCAGGTGGTCCGGAACCGGTAGCCGGATCGACGGGGAGGGGTCGGCCACGACCCCTCCCCTGCTAGCCTCGGCCCCGTGCGCCGCTGGACGCTCGTCACGCTGATCTGCCTGGTGGTCCTGCTCGTCGGCACCGCGGTGGCCCAGCTGATCCTCGCGAACCGCGACGTGGAGCGCTTCCCGGGACCTGTGCCCGGGACGCCGCTGCCGACCGCGTCGCCCTGAGCTGGGCTACGGACCTCCGGCCTGCTCGAGGAACGTCTCGATCAGTCGCCGAACGACCTCGCCCCGCCCGCCGGTCAGCAGGTCCGTGCCGTGATCGTCGGACGGGACGATCTCGACGCGCTTGGGCGGCGGGGAGCGCTCGTAGAGCGCCTGGGCGTCAGCGGCGGCGGGCGCGTCGCCGACCCCGGCGATGAAGAGCTTGGTAGCTGCGATCCTCGTGAGCAGGGAGGCGTCGGCGACCAATCCCTCGATCGACACCGGCGCCGAGAGCGTGATCACCGATCGGATGTCGGCGCCCTCCTGCCCGGCCGCGACGAGGGATGCCGTTCCCCCCATGCTGGCCCCGACGAGGGACACGGAGGTCGCGCCCCGCGAACGGACGAAGTCGATCGCCCCGAGCACGTCCTGCCAGATCGCGTCGACGTCACGTTCGCCGCCCGAGCATCCCGCCTCACCTCCCGGGCAGTACCCGCGGAAGTCGTACGTGAGGACGAGGTAGCCGGCGTCGGCGAGCCGGTCGGCGAGGTCGAACCACGACGACTGGTCCGCAGGTCGCATGTGCGAGAGCACCACGGCGGACGTCCCGTCGCCGAACAGCCGTCCCTCGAGCGCGACGCCATCCGCCGACTCGAACCCGACGGCGGTGGATCCGGAGAGGTCGACCTCCGCTCGCTCGCAGGCGACGAGGAGCGCGACCGTGGCGAGCCCCACCGCGAGCGCCGGTCCGAGCCGCGGGGTCGCGCGCATCACCCCGGACGGCGGCTAGCGGCCCTGTTGACGCCGCTGCCAGCGGGTCTTCTTGAGGAGCTTCTTGTGCTTCTTCTTCCGCATCTTCTTGCGACGCTTCTTGACGAGCGATGGCACGCGGTTCCTCTCTGTCGGATCGGGTCACTCCGACCCGAACAGGTTCCGGAGGTCGACGCGTTTGGCGCGGAAGCCCTCCTCGAGCCGGACGGACCCCAGTCTAAGCGCCTTCGGGCCGGCTGCCACGGGCGAGATCAGGCGCAGGACCCCCTCCTCGGGTGCGTGCTCCAGGTACCCGAGACCGGTCGTGCCGCCCGCGCCGTCGGACAGGCCCACGAGGATCCGATGCAGGTGCGCGAGGTCGAACACGGGCGGGAGCGCCGGCATGAACACCGTCGGCTTGACCCGGAACCGGTGGAGCTCGCCCGAGAAGTACCGGCGCATCGCGAGCTCGCGGCTCTCCGCCCGCTGGTCGACGGTGGTCGGCACCACGTCGGGGTGCAGGCCGAGCGGCACGACCTCCGTGGCGAAGAACCGCTGGATCACCCCGAGCAGCGGCAGGAGCTCCTCGCCCCGCTGGAGCCCGACGACGAGATCGGGCCGGAGCAGCTCGACCTTGTGGTACTTGAGGAGCTGGCCGTGAACCCCGGAGACGAGCCCGGAGGTGTCCACCACGACGAAGTCCGCGCCGCCCTCGATCGCCTGTCGATGCAGCGTCGCGACGCCCGTCAGGATCGGCAGCAGGTGGCCCTCGGGCGCGATCGAGCCCACGAACGACATGGACCCCTCGACCGCAAGCCGCTCCGGCTCGAGGTCCTCGGCCGAGGCGACCACGCGGAGCGTCACGGTCGCGGGCGGCCCGACCGTCTTGTGCCCGATATCGACGTCCAGGTAGGCCGGTCGGCGCCCCGCGGCGAGGGCCGAGGCCAACAGCGAGCGAGACAACGTGCTCTTGCCGGTGTCGAGCCCGCCGACCAGGAGCACGGTGTGTTTCGTGCGCACCGCCTCGTCGACGAGGGCTTCGTACTGGTTCACGTCCGCCTCCGGGGTCGGATCCGCGCGGAGGCCCGTTCGCTCGCGTGCGTCCCTATCCGGGCGTCCGCGCCCTCCGCGGGTGCGTCCCGCCGGTCGATTCCGGGTGGATGGAGATGGTCATGGTGGGTCCGTTCACGCGTTCGAACCGTGCCTCTGGGTCGGATGTGCCCTGCAACGTCCGGCCCATCCTACCCCCCGGCACCCCGAGCCCTGCCGGACGGTCACGGGAGCCGCGCGACGATCGCCTGGAAGCAGGGCCAGTAGTCCTCGGGGCGGACGTTGTCGTCCATCACGATCACGACCTCCGTGCGTCCCTGCGACTTCGCGACCAGCAGGGCCGGGTCGTTCACGTCGGCGATCGAGACCGTCTCGACACCCCGTTCGATCGCCGCTCCCGCGAAGCCGTGGTCGGCGAACACGAGGTCGGGCCGTTCCGACGCGAGCATCCGGGCCATCGGCTCGCCGGCGTGCGTGTGCCGCGCGCTGGCCGTGTCGGTCAGGATCGCGACGCCCTCGAGGTAACGGATCTGCCACGGGTGGTCGAGATGCTCGTCCCTCCAGGTCAGGCCGTCGGCCGGCGTCGGGATCTCTACCCCGCGAGCACGCAGCTCGCGCCCCACCGCCGTGTAAAGGTGCATCAGGCCGACGGGGTGCCCGGTCGCGAGGACGACGCGCTCGCCTCGACGGCAGGCGGTCGCGAGCCGGTCGCCGACGGCCTCGCACGCCCGGAGGACGAGCTCGGGGTCGACCGGAACCGGTCCGGTGCTCGCGCGGTGGTCGGGCTCGAAACCCGCCGCATCGCCGACGAGGTCGAGGACCTCGTCCTGCGTGAGCGTCGACAGGCCCGTCATCCCGAAGCGCTTGTCC
>DATBMU010000117.1:0-7086 GCA_036554665.1 Actinomycetota bacterium
CACGTCGACCTCCTCGGAGAGCCCGAGCTTGTGGAACAGGGAGTTGATGTGCTTCTCGACCGCTCGCTCGGTGAGGAACAGCGACTTCGCGATCGCGGCGTTGTTCTTGCCCTGGGCCATGTGCCCGAGCACCTCGCGCTCGCGGTCCGTGAGCGACGCGAGCGGCGAGTGCGCCATCCGGTCCTTCGCGGAGACCAGCGCTTCCACGATCTTGGGGTCCAGGACCGAGCCACCCTTGGCGACCTCGTTCAGCGCCCGCACGAGCTCGTCGAGGTCGCCCACGCGCTCCTTCAGCAGGTATCCGAGCCCGGCCGCGCCGTCCTTCAGCAGGTCGTAGGCATACTCCTCTTCCGCGAACTGCGACAGGACGACCACGCCGATCTCGGGGTGCTCCTCGCGGATCCGCCTCGCTGCGTCGATGCCCTCCGTCGTGTTCGTCGGCGGCATCCGGATGTCGGTCAGGACCACGTCCGGCGCGTGCTCCTCGACCGCCGTGAGCAGCTCGTCGAGCGAGGCCGCGGTGTCGACCAGCTCGACCTCCCCCGAGCTCTGCAGGAGCGCCGACGTCCCCTCGCGGACGAGGTAGTTGTCCTCCGCGAAGACCACGCGGATCATGCGCGGATGGTACACGCGGGGCTCCCGCGGAGGCGGGCGGCGTGAGCCTCCGCGTGGTGCTCGGCGAGGACAACGTCCTGGTGCGCGAGGGCGTCCGTGCCCTCCTCGACTCCTACGAGGACGTCGAGGTCGTCGGCGTGGCGGCCGACGCCCCGTCGCTGCTGATCGCGGCCGAGGAGCACGACCCCGACGTCGTCGTCACCGACATCAAGATGCCGCCGAACTTCCAGCTCGAGGGGATCGACTGCGCGCACGCGATCCGCGAGCGGCATCCGGGCACCGGCGTCGTGGTGCTGTCGGCGCACGACGACGAGGCCTACGCGATCGCGTTGCTCGGCCGCGGGCAGAGCGGCCTCGCGTACCTGCTGAAGGACCGGATCTCGCAAGGCGACGAGCTCGTGCGCGCGATCCGCGAGGTGGCCTCCGGCGGCAGCGCCGTCGACCCGGTCATCGCGGAGCGGCTCTCGGGGCGCCGGGAGACCGGCGAGGAGGACCGCGAGCTCCTCGAGCTGATGTCGCAGGGCCTCGGGTACGAGGAGCTGGCCGCGCGGCTTCGGACGACGCCCGAGGCGGTCGATCGCCGCGTCACCGAGCTGTTCACGCGGATGGCCGCGGGCGCGGGCGGCGTGAGCGCCGTCGACGAGATGAAGCGGCTGCACGCCGCCGTCGTGGCCAAGCAGACCGCCGCCGCGACGCTCGCCTCCTACGTGCCGAGGCGCGTGGCGGAGAAGCTCGCCGCTGGAGAGGTCGCGCAGGAGGAGCTCGAGGTCACCGTGCTGTTCAGCGACATCCGCGGCTTCTCGACGATGGCCGAGCGGCTCGACGCGCGCGACATCGCGCAGATCGTCGGCCGGCACCTGTCCGCGATGGCCCAGATCGTGACCGATCACGGCGGGATGATCGACAAGTTCCAGGGCGACGCCGTGATGGCGGTCTTCGGCGCGCCCGATCCCCTCCCGGACCACGCCGAGCGCGCCCTGCGATGCGCGATCGCGATGCAGGAGCGTCAATCGGAGCTGAACGCGCAGGGCTGGGGGACCGACGACCTCGACGGCCTGCGGATCGGCGTCGGCGTCAACACGGGGCGCGTGATCGCGGGTGCCGTCGGCGGGGGCGGCCGCCTCGAGTACACGGTGATCGGCGACGCGGTCAACGTCGCGCAACGCCTGCAGTCGGAGGCCGACGGCGGCGAGATCGTCGCGAGCGCGACCACGATCGCCGCCGCGCCGGGTATCGAGGTGGAGCCCGTCGGCTCCCGGCGCGTCAAGGGTCGCGAGGAGCCGGTCGAGCTCTACCGTGTCCGCGGCGCTCCCAGGACCGACCGATGAGCGCTCGGCGGCCGATGAGCGCTCGCCCCGCGCGGTGGCCGTGGCTCGCTCTCGCCGCCTTCTTCTCGATCGCGATCGCGGGGTTGGTGCTGGTCTCGGTGAACGGCGAATCGATCGCCGAGCAGGTGCCGTTCGTCGTGGCGTTCTCGATGTTCGGGGTCGTGGGCGCGCTGATCCTCAGTCGCCAGCCCGGCAACCGGATCGGGGGGCTCCTGCTGTGGGGCTCGTGCGGCACCGCTCTGGGGTTCCTGGGCGGCGAGGTGGCCACCTACCTCTTCTCGCGAGGTACGACCGAGGGCATCGCTGTCGTGGCGGCGGGGATCCTGTCGGACACCGGATGGCTGATCGGCATCATCCCCGTCCTGATCTTCCTCCCGCTCCTGTTCCCCGACGGTCGCCTCCCGTCGCATCGGTGGCGGGCGTTCGCCTGGGCTTGCTTCGGGTTCGTGGTCCTGCTGTTCCTCGGCCTCGTCTTCGCGGAGCCCGTGTTGACGGGCTCGTCGGTGGACGTCGCCATCCCGAACCCGCTCGCCGTCCCGATCCTGGCGGAGCTCGAGGTGCCGGATGCCGTGATCACGTTCGGCTTGCTCGGTGCGCTCGTCGGCTCGACGAGCTCGCTGATCCTTCGGTTCCGGCGGGCGGCGAGCCTCGAGCGCCAGCAGATCAAGTGGGTGGCGCTCGCCCTGTCGTTCGTCGTGTTCTCGTTCGTCTTCACCGAGGTGCTCCTGGCCCTCGGTATCGAATCGACCCTGCTCGACACGATCGTCACCGCTCCCGCGTTCCTCTCGCTCCCGGTCGCGATCGGCATCTCCGTCCTGCAGTTCCACCTGTTCGAGCTCGACGTGGTGGTGAAGAAGGCCCTGGTCGCGGGCGCGCTCGCGCTGATCGTGATCCTGGTGTACGCGGCCGTCGTCGGCGCGTTCGGGTTGTTCGCCTCGGGCGAGGCGAGCTCGGGGTGGTTGTTCGTGATCGCCCTCCTGCTCGGGCTCGCGTTCCGCCCGGTCTCCCGGTTCGCTCGGCGTATCGCCGATCGCGTCGTGTACGGCCGGCGAGCAACCCCGTACGAGGTCCTGACCGAGTTCTCCGAGCGCGTGGGCGATTCGTACGCGACGGACGACGTGCTCGAGCGCATGGCGCGGCTGCTCGGTGAGGGGACCGGGGCCGACCGCGTCGACGTCTGGCTCCGCGTCGGCGACGGGCTCCGCCGCGCCGCGAGCTGGCCGGCCGGACCGCTCGACGGGGACTCGCTCCCGCTGTTCGCCGTCGCGCGGCCGGACACGTTCGAGGTCCGGCACCAGGGAGAGACCCTGGGCGCCATCTCGGTGGCGATGCCGGCCAACGACCCGATGAACCCGGCGAAGGAGCGCGTGATCCGCGACCTGGCCTCGCAGGCGGGGCTCGTGCTCCTGAACGTCCGCCTCGTCGAGGAGCTCCGGGCCTCGCAGCGCCGGATCGTCGCCGCGCAGGACCAGGAACGCCGGCGGATCGAGCGCAACATCCACGACGGCGCGCAGCAGCAGCTCGTGGCGCTGACGGTGAAGATGCGCCTCGCCCAGTCCTCGGCCCAGAAGGACCCGGCCAAGACGGCCGAGATGCTCGCGGTCATGCAGGGGGAGACGCAGACGGCGCTCGAGGACCTGCGGGACCTCGCGCGCGGCATCTACCCGCCGCTGCTCGCCGACCAGGGGCTGCCCGCCGCGCTCGAGGCGCAGGCGCGCAAGTCCGGGTTGCCGGTCGAGGTCTCGCACGACGGCGTGACGAGGTACTCGCAGGAGGTCGAGTCCGCCGTGTACTTCTCCGTCCTGGAGGCGCTCCAGAACGTCGCGAAGTACGCGGCGGCGTCCAGGGTCACGGTTCGGCTCGAGCGGCGGGACGGTCACCTGGCCTTCGACGTGACCGACGACGGGTGTGGCTTCGACCCGTCGTCGAGCCGCTACGGCTCGGGCCTGCAGGGGATGACGGACCGGCTCGCCGCGCTCGAGGGGACGATCTCGGTTCGGAGCGCTCCCGGGGAGGGGACGACGGTGAGCGGGCGTCTCCCGGTGGAGGCCCCGAGGTGAGCCTGCGGGGCAGGGTCGAGCGCGTCACGCTGGGCGTGGTGTTCGGCATCGCGGCCTGGATCATCGAGCGGCGCGTCCTCGCTTCGATCCGCCGCCGTGGGCAGGAACCGCCGGTGAGCCGCTCGATCGCCGACCAGACGACGAGCGAGCTCGGGCGGCCGCAGGGTTAACGCTTGCGGCGGAGGAGGTCTGCGAGCAGGAAGATCGTGAACCCTCCGCCGATCACCGCGAGCGCGATCGGGATCCACACGGGCACGCGCTCGGAGGCGGCGGTGATCGCCGCTCCCAGCAGGGCCGCGCCGGCGACGATGCCGACCGACAGGCGTCGCCCCACCCGACGGATGGTGTCCTCGAGCCGCTCCGCCGTGAAGTTCACCGCGAGCTTCGGACCGGGGCGGGCCCCGGCGAGGCGCTCGAACGCCTCCGCGATGCGCGAGAGCCGCACCTTGACCTTCTGCGCCTCGTAGAACAGGCGCTTGGGATCGGCGCGCTGCACCACCCGGCGCGTGACCCCCCGCATCAAGTAGGAGCCGGCGACCTCGAAGGGGTCGAGCTCCGGATCGAGCTCGGCCGTCGCGAGCTGCATCTGCGCCATCGCCTTGCCCGTGAGGGCGAGCTGCGCGGGAAGCGGAACGCCGTGGCGGATCGAGATCTCCGTGATCTCCTGCAGGATCGGCCCGAGCTGGATCTCCTTCAGGGAGACGTTGCGGTACTTGCCCATCACCGCGCCGAGCTCCTCCTGGAACGCCCGCATGTCCAGGTCGACGCGGTCCGACCCACCGGCCAGCATCAGCGTCACGTCCGTGAGGAACGGGACGTCCTCCTGCCAGAACGCCATCAGCAGGAGCATCAGGTTCTCGCGGATGTCGGGACCGATCTGCCCCACCATCCCGAAGTCGAGGAAGTAGATGCGGTCCTTCCACCACATCAGGTTCCCGGGGTGCGGGTCCGCGTGGAAGAACCCCTCGGTCAGGATCTGCGCGTAGTAGGACTCGAGCAGCTGGCGCGCGGCCTCCTTGCGCTCCTTGCCTTCCGGCGCCGTCCGGACCGGCGCGCCTTCGATCTCCTCCATGACCAGCAGGCGCGCCGAGGAGAGCTCGTGATAGACGGACGGCGTATCGAGCCGCGGGTACGGCTCGAGCACGTCACGCATCCGGTCGATGTTCGCCGCCTCCTGCCGGAAGTCGAGCTCACGGCGGAGCGACTCCGAGAGGTGCTCGAAGACGGCCGGCATGTCGATCACCTGGCGGAAGGCCGGGCGGTGCTCCGTCTTCTCCGCGAACACCTTCAGGAGGGCCAGGTCCTGCATGATGTCCTCGCGCGCGGTGGGGCGCTGGACCTTCACGACGACCTTGCTGCCGTCGGCCAGCGTCGCGCGGTGCACCTCGGCGATCGTCCCCGCGGCCATCGGCGTGGGTTCGATCGACTCGAACACGTCCTCCCACGGGACGCCGAGCTCCTCCTCCATCACGGTGACGACCTGCGCCTCGGTCAGCGGCGGAACGCTGTCCTGCAAGGTGGCGAGCTCCTCGATGAACTCGGCCGGCAGCAGGTCGGGTCGCGTCGACAGGATCTGACCGAGCTTCGCGAACGTCGGTCCGAGCTCCTCCATCGCGCCGCGGACGCGCTGCGCCTGCCGGACGCGGTTGGCGTGCGTGTCGGGGTCGCTGCGCGTGAAGAGCTCCTTCAGGCCGTGCTTCGTCATGACCGAGGCGATGCGCGTGGCGCGGCCCATGAGGTGCGGCTCGACCTCGTCCTCGACGCCGCGTGAGAGCCGCCCAGAGTGCCCGGTGCCCGGCATCGACGGCACCCGCTGCGTGCCGTCGGCGTCCAGGAGCGCGGTGTTCACGATGATGACGGTGCACCGCGCGTTGTGGCTGATCCGGTTCGGCACGTTGCCGAGCAGGAACTCCTTGCGACCGCTCATCCCGGCGTTCCCGACGACGAGCGTGTCGACGTCGGCCTCCTCCGCGACCTGCAGGATCGCGCGCGCCGGATCGTCGTCCATCACGACGCGAGCCTGGCCGCGCGGGCCGGCGAGCTCCTCCGCGAACCGCTTCAGCTCCTGCGCCGCGTACGTCGCCCTCGTCGCCTCGGCCTGGCCGCCCTCGGTCGCGCCGGGGTTCATCGGCAGGATCACCTGCAGCAGCAGCAGCTCCGCCTCGTAGCGACCGGCGAACGCCGCCGCCCACCGGACGGCCCGGTCGGCCGTCTCGGATCGGTCCGTCGCGACCATCACGCGCCCGACGCCGACCGCACCGCTCCCGTGTCCCGAGGCCATGACGGCCGCATCATCCCAGAGGGGTTCGCCGCCCGCAGGCGCGACCGGTCTGGTCAGCACGCGGAGCGTCGTTGGGTACACTCGGCGACGCCGCCGGAGTAGCTCAGTCAGGCAGAGCAACCGCCTCGTAAGTGGTAGGTCAGGGGTTCGAATCCCCTCTCCGGCTCCACCCCGTACCCGCCGCCGGCAGGCCTGTTGCTAGAATCGCCGCCGTGCTCGGCCAGGTGATCGTCCAGCCCACCTCCTCGCCGACGCTGAACGACGGCGGGTGGGTCAACAACATGGCTGTGCTCCTCGCGCTGGCCGGCATCCTCATCGCCCTGCTGATCGGGTTCGGCTACATGCGCCTGGCCCCGAGGTTCCAGACCCAGGAGGGTCGCCGCCGGGTCCCGGCGCCGCGCGTCCAGCCCGGCAAGGACGTCCGACGGCCGGTGAACGTCACGAGCGCACCGGTGGTCGTGCAACCGCCCCTCGTGGCCGTGGCCGCCCCCGCCGCCGCCCCGGCCCCCGCCGCCGCCCCGGCTCCGGCCGCCGCCCCCGCAGCCGCTCCACCGCCCGCCGCCGAGCCGGCACCGGCCGCGGCGCCACCCGCGGCCACCGAGCCCGCACCCGCCGCCGCTCCGGAACCCGCCACCGCTCCGGAACCCGCCACAGCTCCGGAACCCGCCGCCGCTCCGGCCCCCGCCCCGGCGGAGCACAAGGAGGTCACGCTCGACCAGGAGACGTTCGACCGAACGCTCGCCGAGCTGCTCGAGAAGGGCACGGATCGACGTGTCGCGGAGGGACAGGCGCGCCGTGCCGC
>DATBMU010000136.1:0-4284 GCA_036554665.1 Actinomycetota bacterium
GAGGCGGGTCGCGATCGCCGGGAGACGGTCCTGGTCCGAGTCCGCGGCGGGCAGCGTCCTCGCGAGCACGTACCGGGCGGCGCACATCACGACGAGGCCGGCGAGCAGCGCCACCTTCGTGGCGAACTCCGTCGTCTGGGGCGCCATCAGGAGCGTGCAGACGAGCGCGACGCCGGCGCCGAACGCGATCCGCGCGACCCGCCCCGCCGGCACCGTCTTCGGGTCGCTGATCATGAAGAACAGGAAGATCAAGATCTCGGGCGACGTCACGATCACCCACCAGAAGTGCGACCCGCACACCGGCGCGAACGACCAGCGCGCGGTCATGCAGTGCCCCGAGGCGGCGAGCAGGCCGATCCCGGCGGCGAGCGTGAGCCAGAACGCCGTCGACATGCCCAAGAGGTGCAGGCGCTTCGTGATCAGCAGCCCGCCGACGAGGATGATCGCGTAGGCCGCCACCATCCACCCGTCGAGCGGCGCCCACCAGAAGTCCAGCGGCTCCACCCGCGTGCTGCCCAGGACGAGGAAGGCGACCACGAGGCCGAGGTTCGACGGGTTGAACACGTGGCTTCCGCGGTACCGGAGCGCGTACTTGGACAGGAGCGACGCGCCCGCGACGATCGCGAAGATGTACCACCCCCGCCAGCTCCAGTACTCACCGTTCTCGGTGCCGAGCACCCGGAGGATCAGCGCGACGCCGCTCCCGGTGAGCATCGCGCTCGCCGGCCACACGATCGTCCCGGTCTGGCGGAACGTGATCGCGACCTCGATCACCGCGCACGTCAGGATCGCGGCGAGGATCTGCACGACCGAGACCCGGAAGCCGAGCGCGACCTGTCCCAGGACGTGGATCGACACGATGACGAGGGCCAGGTGCAACCGAGGGTCGTTGAGCGTGGGCAGGACGAGCGGGTAGCGACGAGCTCCCAGCCCGATCGAGCGCGCGGACGTCGCCGCTCCGGGGCGCGGCCCGGCCGGGGTCGCCGGGGCCGGCCGCTCGGCGCTCGCGGTCGTTCGAGCCGGCGCGTGCGCGGACGCCTCAGGGGTCTGCGGCTTCAGGGTCACCTTCCGGGCCAGGTCGACGACCGAGTATCGCACGCACCCTCCGGACCGAGGACGTCTCGGATCGACACGGAGCGCGAGCGAACATCTCGGCCCGGCCGAACCTCGCGCGGCGCCCGCCCGTACTCCTCATACCCCCGAACGCAAGGAGCGGCATGGGAGCCGGCGAGGCGATCCTCGACTTCATCCGGACCGAGCTGATGGTCGATCCCGACGCCCACCTGGAGCTCGACACCCCGCTGCTCCAGGGGCTGCTCGATTCCAGCGATCTCCTTCGCCTGCTGAGCTTCCTGCAGGAGGACTTCGGCGTCGAGATCGAGTACGAAGAGCTCACGACGGACGTCCTCGGCTCGGTCCGGGCGATCGAGCGGTTCGTGGAACGGGAGACCTCCCGGCGCTAGCGCCGGGGCTCCGGCTCCCTCGTCGTCCCGAAGTCCACCCGCACCTCTTCCTCCTCGCGCCGCTCCTCGACCTCGGCGTGCGCGCGCAGGGCACGCTCGTCGGCCTGGGTCATCGAGGCCGGGTCGAGGGCACGCGGCCACAGCCGACGTGCGCGGACGACGTTGATCTCCGCCGCGACCAGGACGAGCTGCGCTCCGAGGTAGATCCAGGCGAGGAGCGCGATCACCACCGCGAAGAACCCGTACGTCTCCGACGCCGAGTCCATCCGATGGCCGATCAGGTAGCCGCCGAACGTCTGGAGCCCGGCCCATCCGATCGCGCCGATCACGGCGCCGGGCAGCACGTCGCTCCAGGACACGTCCTCCACCGTCAGGACGCGGAAGGCCACGAGGAAGACGACGAAGTTCAGCAGCAGCGACCCGAGGACGCCGGCGAGCCGCACGAGCCCGCTCACCTCGCTCGTCCCCGCCGCCACCCCTCCGAGGAACGACGCGAGGACGAGGAAGATCCCGAGCGTCGCGAGCATCAGCGACGCGCGCAGGACCGCGATGAGGAAGCTCGGCTGGCGGCGGATCGGCACGTCCCAGACGTGGTCCATGGCGTTCTGGGCCGCCTTGATCCCGCCGAGCCCGGCCCACAGCGCGCCGGCGAGGCCGACGGCCAGCCCGAGCCCCTTGCCCGGGAGCGCGCCGATGTTGCGACGGAGCTCGTCCCCGATCACGGGGAACTGCAGGAGCGCCGCGTCCACGATCCGATCGCCGACGTCGGAGCCCTCCGCGACCAACCCCGTCAGGGTGACCAAGGCGAGCAGCAGCGGGAAGATCGAGAAGAAGCCGTAGTACGCGATCAGCGCGGCGAGCTGCCCGGCGCGGTCCTCGCCGAACTTCTTGACGACGGCGACCGGGAACCCGAGCACCGGGCGGCGCCGCTGCACCGCGTCGGCGCGTCGGATCGCCTCCTTCACCCACCGCATCGCCAAGGCAGCCTCCGCCGGCTCTGGCCGGTCCTCGCTCTCATACCCACGGCTCCCCCCGCGGGAACGCCTCAGGCACGGCGGGGCGAGATTGACCCGCCGCGAGATGGGTAGCCATGGACTCGGGCAAGGAAGGAGGCATCGTGATCCGGCAGTCAGACGAGGCGGAGGCCGTGCAGGCCGAAGCGCGCAAGACGAAGGAGACGGCGGCCCGCATGGCGAACGGGGAGTTCCCTGCCGAGGCCGACCAGACGCGGGCGCTCGCCGGGATGATCCAGCAGCTGGCGGAGCAGATCGAGCGGCTGGCGGCTCCCGCCGAGCCCGAGCGACCCGCCCGGAGCGGTTGAACGGCCGGCGTGGTTCCCGCGGAGCCGGCGGGTCCGGGATGAGCTCGAGCGAGGAGCCCGGGCACATCGACCGGTTCTTCTCGGACTTCTCGAGCTGGGTCGCGAAGTGGACGGGGAGCCATTGGACCTTCGCGATCGTGGCGGCGCTGGTCGTGATCGGCCTGGTCACGACCTCCGTCGAGACGACGAACACCGCGATCTCGATCGTGATCCTGCTCATGGTGTTCGTCCTGCAGAACACGCAGAACCGGGACTCGGCCGCCCTCCACCTGAAGCTGGACGAGATCGTCCGGGTCCAGCCCGAGGCGCGGGACGACGTGCGAGGCTTGGAATCCAAGTCGCACACGGAGATCCAGGAGCTGCATCGCGGGGACGGAGACCCGTCCTCCCTGGCGTCGGACCCGCGCTGAGGTCCGCGACCGCGGCGCTTTCAGATCGAGGGTGTCTGCCCGCGGGTCCCTCCACCCGCGGCGGCGTCGATGTCGGCGAGTGCGTCCTCCGGCAATCCCTGATCCCGGGCCACGGCCCGGAGCATGGCGAGGTAGCGATCGGCGGGGGCGACGAACCGCTGCGGCGAGTCGACCGCGAACGTCGTCGCCTGGACGGCACCGTCCGGTCCCTCGACCTCGACCGTCAACTCGTGCCGCAGGTCGTCGTCGCCCCGGAACGAGTTCAGCGCCTCCAGGTCGGCCGCTCCGACCTCCCACAGGATCCCCCAGAGCGAACCGCCGAGCGCCGGGACCGCGTTGGCGGCGCCCCCGCCCCACGAGCGGCTCGGCACGTTGAACGCCAAGCGGAACCCGTCGAGGCGGGCCGGACCGATCAGCACGGCGTCGGGCGTGTCGCCCCGCATGGTCGTGGGGTTCATCCGGGCGCCGTACGCGAAGAAGTAGGGCACGGCCGGATACTACTTCTCGCGTCCGGTCGCCGTTCCCGAGGAACGGGCGGACCAAGGACGACGCTCCGCCGCTAGCGGCTCCCCCGCACGGTGCTCGGCGACTCGGGCACCCTGACCGTGTCGTCCATGGCGAGGACCGGGGACGAGGCCCTGAACCCCTTCCACACGAGGTAGATCCCGAGCGACAGCTCCCAGAATGCCTCCGGGATCGTCATGAGGCCCTGGATCGGACCGCTCGCCTCGATGACGTCGAAGATGACGAGGATCCCGGCGAGCATCAGCAGAGGCCCGCCGATCAGCCCGAACACGGCCAACCCCCGGGGCACCAGGCCGGAGGTGTACATCAGCCAGCCCAGGATCAGCCCGTTCCCGACACCGACGAAGAAGCCGGGCCCGATCCGGAACGACCACTCATAGACCGCCTCGAGCCCCGACCCGAGGGCGGCATCGGCGCCGCTCGGAGCGTCCTGCCGCAGGGTCACGATGGCCAGGATGCTGACGATGCCGATCGCGATGAACACGCACTCGATGATGCGCGCGGAGACGTAGGCGATCGCGCCGGGTTCGCTCCGGCGTTTGTGGATCGAGTAGGGCACCACGGC
>DATBMU010000173.1:0-13756 GCA_036554665.1 Actinomycetota bacterium
CAGTACGACCGCGTGCTCGAGGTCCTGTTCGTCTCGAGCTGCGCGATGCTCGTCTCCCGCGAGGCGTGGCAGCGCACCGGCTCGTTCGACGAGCGCTTCGCCGGCCACCACGACGACCTGGACTTCTGCTGGCGCGCCCGCCTCGCGGGGTTCCGCGTCCTGATGACGCCGCTCGCGGTCGCCCGGCACCGTGCGGCGACCGTGAGCGGCGAACGGCGGGTCGAGCACCGGCACCGGAGCTCGCGGTACTACGCCGAGCGCGCGGGGCTCGCCTCGATGCTCAAGGGGTACGGCCTCCTCACGCTGATCTGGCTCCTGCCCGTGTACACGCTCCTCGGCCTCGCCCGCCTCGTCTTCCTCGCGCTGTCGAGAAGGTTCGAGGACGCGTATGACCTCCTCGCGGCCTGGGGCTGGAACCTGCTGCACCTGCCGGGGACGATCCGCCGCCGCGTGCGCGCGCAGTCGGTGCGCTCGGTCCGCGATCGCGCCGTCCGGCGGTTCATGGCCTCGACGTTCCGGCTCCCGAGGTGGTTCGAGCGCGCCGAGGAGTTCCTCGACGAGGGCTTCGAGGAGATCGAAGACGAAGAGGAGGAGGAGAAGGCGCTCCTGTCGCGGCGCGCCGCTTCGATCGCCGTGGGTCATCCCGTCCTGATCGCCTCGGCGATCGGGCTCGTGCTCGGGACGCTCGCCGTGCGGCACCTGATCGGCCCGGAGCCGCTGGCGGGCGGGGCGCTCGCGACCTTCCCCGCGAACGCCGAGGGGTTCTTCCGCGAGCTGCTGTCGGGCGTGCGGACGACCGTGCTGGGCGGCACGCAGCCGGCGAGCCCGTCGCTCGCGGTCATGGGCGGGACCTCGTGGGCGGCGTTCGGCAGCACGGCGCTCGCGCAGAAGCTGATGGTCGGCCTGCTGCCGCCGATCGCGGCGGTCCTCGCGTACCGCTCCTTCATGCGCCAGACGGCGCGGCCGGGCAGCGCGGTCGTGGCGGCCTCGGCCTACCTGCTGTCCGCCGTGGCGCTGTGGACGTTCTCGGAGGGGCGGATCGGGCTGGCGGTGGGGCTCGCGGCGCTCCCGGTCGTCTGGGAGCGGCTCGACGGCGCCTTCGGCGGCCGAAGGCCCGAGCGGGCGTTGCGGTCCGGCGTGGCGCTCGGGGTCGCCGTGGGGGTCTCGATGGCGTTCGAGCCGGGGATGCTCCTCGGGTTCGCGCTGATGGGGATCGCGCACGTGATCGCGGGACGGCGCCGAGCCCGTGGGCTCGGGCTCACCCTGCTCGGCGCGCTCGCGGGCGCGCTGCTCGCGTTCCCGGTCGTCGTCGCGCTCGTGTCGGACCCGGGCGCGACGCTCGTGTCCTTCGTCGGCACCGACGATCCGTGGTCGATCCTCCGCCTGTCGCCGGGCGAAGCGCCCGGGTCCTGGGCGATCGCCGCGTTCCTGCCGGTCGCGGCGCTGATCTGCTTCGCCGCCCTCGAGCGGGAGCACCGCGGCCGTGCGTGGCGCGCGATGGGGGTGGCCGTCGCGGGGACCGGCCTCGCTTGGGCCTCGACGGCCGGCTATCTGCCCGAGGCGCTGGCGAACGCACCCGTCTACCTCGTGACCGCGGCGTTCGCCGAGGCGGCCGTCGTTGCCTACGGCGCTTCGTCGCTGGTGTCCGGCCTCGAACGCCAGGCGTTCGGGGTGCGCCAGCTCGGGTCGGCGCTGCTGACCGTCGTCCTCGCGGTCGGCATCGGATCGCAGGCGCTCCAGGTGACGCTCGCCGAGTGGGCGATCCAGCCGAACGGGCTTCCGCCCGCGTGGCCCATCGTCGACGGGAGCGCTCCGGGCGAGTTCCGGATCCTGTGGGTGGGGGCCGTCGACGGCGACCGCTTCCCGCCGCCGGGGGGTGACCCGCTCGGCATCGTCGAGGCCGGCGAGGCGAGCGTCCGGTTCGGCCTGACCGACCGGCACGGGCTGAGCGCGCTCGACATGGGCCGGTCGTCGTACGGGCCCGGCTACGACCGCCTCCGGGAAGCGCTGGAGGAGCTGCTCGCGGGGCAGACGTCCCACGCCGGCGCGATGCTCGGTCCGCTCGGCGTCCGGTACCTCGTCGCCGGTGAGGGCGACCTGCCGGCGGCGACCCTGGCCCGGCTCGACGCGCAGCTCGACCTCGACCGCGTCCCCGCGGGCGGGCTGACGATCTTCCGCAACGCCGCCGAGCTCCCGACCGCGTACGTGGCTTCGGACCCGGCCTGGACGCCGAGCGCCGACGCCACCGAGCTCGCAGAGATCGCGGCGCGCCCGATCGTCGACGTCGAGCGGATCCCGCCGCCGGAGTCCGGCCTGGGAACGACGGTCGAGGCGGACGGCGAGGTCGTCGCGGCCGACCAGTTCGCCTCGGGGTGGCGCATCGAGAACTCGGGCGAGCGCCTGACGCCCGGGCGCGCGTTCGGGTGGGCGATCGGGGCCCCCGTCGAGCCGGGGGACGTCACGTTCGTCTACACCGACCAGTGGGTCCGGACGCTCCAGATGTGGGTGCTCGGAGCGCTCTGGCTCGCGGCGATGTGGATCACGAGGAAGCCGGGGTCCGGGTGAGGCGCAGCCAGGCTGTGGCCGCCGCCGTGATCCTGGTGCTCGCCGTGGGCGGCGCCGCGTACGCCGATCGGGAGCTCGAGCCGGAACCGCTCGGGACGACGGTCGCGACGTCGGCGGCGTCCGGCGCCTGGTACTGCCCGCACGGCGGCGGTCCCGAGGGCTGGGAGGCCTTCCTGCAGGTCGCGAACCCGGGGGAGCGGACGGCGACGATCCGGATGCGGACGCTCGGGCGGGCTCGCCCCTCGGCGACCGAGACGCTCACCGTCGAGCCCGGGACGTTCGTGCGGGTGCCGGTGCCCGCGGACGGGCGTGAGCGCGCGTCGATGGTGGAGTGGTTCGACCAGTGGGTCGCCGTCGGCTGGATCGCGCGCGCGGGGGGTGAGGAGGGCGGTGTGGCCGCGGAGCCGTGCGCCCCGACGGCCGGCGATCGGTGGCTGCTGCCCGACGGCACGAGCGAGACCGAGCGCAACGACGACGTCATCGTGGTGATGAACCCGTTCTCGCGGGACGCGGTGGTCTCGGTGGTGCTGCTGTCCGAGCGGCGGGAGCCCGTCGTCTCCGGCGAGCTCACCGACATCGTCCTGCGCCCGTACCGCAGCCGCGCGATCCGGCTGAACGACGTGGTGCGGGGCGAGCGCACCGTGTCCGCGATCGTGGACGCGACGGTCGGCCGGGTCGTGGCCGGCACGCTCGGCCTGACGGTCGGCGGCGGAGGGATCCGCTCGGCGCTCGGCTACCTGGGCGCGCCGCCGGAGCAGATCACGCTGCCCGGCGGCGAGGACTCGGGGCGCACCGACCTGCCGGTCATGAACGCCGGGGGCGAGCGCGTCCCGGTCGAGGCCGTCCTCCTCGGGACGGAGACGGAGCAGGTGTTCGCCGGCCTGGCGGAGTCGGCGCCGCCCCCCGGGTCCGGCCGGACGTTCCCGGCGACCACCGACGGACCGACCTCGATCGTCTTCGCGGCATCTGGATCGGAGGTGGCCGCGACCCGTCGCACGTTCGGCGTCTCCTCGGACCAGGGCTCCACGAACGGCGCCGCGCCGTCGGCCGCGTGGCTCGTGGTGCCCGCCGCGTTCGGCGCACCGTCGCATCCGGGGATCGCGCTGGCGAACCCCGGCGCGGAGCCGGCGGAGGTCACGCTGACGGCGCTCGGTCCGAGCGCCCCGTCGCCCGTGACGGTGTCGGTGCCGCCGCGCTCGACCGTCCTCGCGCCGCAGGACTTCGCCGAGGGCGCGGCCGAGCTCGCGGTCGTGGCCGTGGCCGGCTCGGGAACCTTCGTCCCGGCCTCGGTGTCCTCCTCGTTGGGCCGGGAGGGGTTCGCGACGTACGCCGCCGCGCTCGGGATCCCCGTCCCCGACGCATGGATCCCCGGGTGATCGGCGGGGAAGCTCTTATCATGGGGGTTCGGCCGCTCGAGCGTGCGCTGGAGCGGGAGAGGAGCTGACGTGGCCGCGAGGCATCGACGCCGCACGGGACGATGGTGGAAGGTCACCCTCGTCGTGCTCGGCGTCTTCGCGCTCCTCGGCGGCGGAACCGCGTACGCCGCGTACCGCTACGACCGATCGGCCGCCGATCGCATCCTGCCCGGCATCTCGGTCGCCGGCATCGACGTAAGCGGGATGTCGCGCGAGGAGGCCGTCACCTCGATCGAGGAGCTGGCCGACCTGCGGCTGACCGACGATCTCGCGGTCCAGGCGGCGGGGAGGACGTGGACCGTCACCCCCCAGGGTCTCGGCATGAGCGCAGACGTCGAGGGCTCGGTGGACGAGGCCTTCGCGGTCGCCGACGAGCTGTCGCTGTTCGAGCGTCTGTACCACCGCATCGCCGACGAGCCGATCGGCGAGACCTTCGAGCTGGAGTGGAGCTACGACGAGGCCGCCGTCGAGACCTTCGTGTCGCAGGCCTACGAGGAGGTCGCGCTGCCGGCGGTGGACGCCCGCATCGCGCTCGTGGACGGTGAGCTCGTCACCCGGCGTTCGCGCGAGGGGCTCGAGCTGAAGGCGGCCGTCGCGACGAACAAGATCTTGCGCGCGCTCGCGCGCGAGCTCGACGCCGTCGACCTGCCGGTCCGGCCGGTCACGCCCGAGGTCACGACGGCCGCGCTCGGCCAGACGATCGTCGTCGACGTCTCCGACAACACCCTGGAGCTCCTCGAGGGGCTCAAGCTCGTCACGGGCTACGGCGTCGCGACCGGCACCCCCGGCTACCCGACGCCGGTGGGGACGTTCGAGATCGTCGACAAGCGCGAGAACCCCACCTGGTACAACCCGGACCCCGAGGGATGGGGCGCGGGGCTCCCGACCTCGATCGGCCCCGGACCGGGGAACCCGCTCGGCACGCGCGCGATGTACCTCAACGCGCCGGGCATCCGCATCCACGGGACGTGGGACTCCTCGTCGATCGGCACCGCCGCGTCCCACGGCTGCATCCGGATGCACATCCAGGACTCCGAGGAGCTGTACCCGCTCGTCACGATCGGCGCCCGCGTCATCGTCAAGCCGTAGCGCTCGGACAGCCGCCCGACCCGAGCCGACGGGGTCCTTGAAATCACAAGCGTGTGATCTAGCATCCGCTCCGTGCGGACATGCGCGAAGCTCCGGTGCAGCGCCCGGGCCTCGATCACCGTCGCCCTGCGGTACGGAGACCGAGAGGTCATCGTCGGCGACCTCGCCGTCGAGACGGACCCGAACCTCGTGGACCTGTGCTTGGAGCACGCCGAGCGCCTGACGCCGCCGATCGGCTGGCGGGTCGTCTGGGCGATCGCGCGCGAGCCCATCGGCGCCTGAGCGCGCACACCCTCGAGCCCGTCCCGGCATCCGGCCTCCCCCGCGTTCGGGCGGCGGTCCCCCGCCAGGGCAGAGGCCGGCCGGACGGCGACCTACGACCGCATAGCCACCCCAGCCAGCAGAAATGAGAGCGGCGTGCTATGTGCGCGCGCCGCCCGCTCGCCGACGATATGGCCATGGACGACACGCTCCAGGGCACCTGCCCGGTCTGCGACCAAGGCGAGCTGATCAGCATCACGATGAACGTGAGCGGCAGCGATCTTTCCTTCACCACCTGCCACATGTGCGAGGCCAAGTGGTGGTACCGGGACGGCGAGGCCGTCCCGCTGCGGTCGGTCATCGGCAGCGTCCTGTCCCACCGCTCCTAGCCCGCGCGGCGTCGGCGTCGCCGGGACCCCGGCCACGACCGGTTCAGTAGGATGCGGTGACCGTGTCCCCGTCCCGCGACCTGCGCCCGATCTTCAAGGCGTACGACGTGCGCGGGATCGTCCCCGACCAGCTCGACGAGGCTTCGGCGCGCGCGATCGGCGCCGCGTTCGCCGACTGGTCCGGCGTGCCGCGGATCGCCGTGGGTCACGACTGCAGGCTCTCCTCGCCCTCGCTTGCCGCGGCGATCCGCGAGGGCATCGCCTCGCGCGGCGCAGACGTCGTCGATCTCGGCCTCGCCTCGACCGACCTGCTCTACTTCGCCTCGGGCTCCCTCGACGTCGGCGGCGTGATGCTGACCGCGAGTCACAACCCGCCCGAGTACAACGGGATGAAGTTCTGCCTGCCCGGCGCGAGGCCCGTGGGGCAGGACACCGGCCTCGAGGAGATCCGCGAGCGCGCCGAGCGCGACGAGGTCACGCCCACCGCGGCCCCCGGCTCGATCGAGCGGCGCGACCTTCTCGACGCGTACGCCGAGCACGTGCTCTCGTTCGTCGACGTCGCGAAGATGCGACCGCTCTCCGTGGTGGCCGACACCGCGAACGGGATGGGCGGCCTCGTCGTGCCCGCGGTGTTCGACCGGCTGCCCTTCACGCTCGTGCACCTGTTCGCGGAGCTCGACGGCACGTTCCCGAACCACCCGGCGGATCCGATCGACCCCGTGAACCAGGAGGACCTCCGGCGCGAGGTGCTCGCGGAGAGCGCGGACGTCGGCCTGGCATTCGACGGCGATGCGGACCGCATGTTCCTCGTGGACGAGAAGGCCGAAGGCGTGAGCGGCTCGGAGGTCACCGGGCTCGTGGCGCGCGCGATGCTCGAGCGGTTCCCCGGCGCGCCGATCGTCTACAACCTCATCTGCTCGTGGGCGGTGCCCGAGGTGATCCGCGAGCACGGCGGCGTCCCCGTGCGGACGCGCGTCGGTCACTCCTTCGTCAAGCAGGTGATGGCCGAGACGGGCGCCGCGTTCGGCGGCGAGCACTCCGGCCACTACTACTTCCGCGAGAACTACCGGGCCGATTCCGGGCTGATCGCGGCGGTCCTCGTCCTGGAGCAGCTGTCGATCGCCGACGAGCCGCTCTCGAGCGTCCTCCAACCGTTCCGGCGCTACGCCGCATCGGGCGAGATCAACACCCGCGTGGGAGACCCGGCCGGCACGATCGAGGTCGTCGCTGCGGCGTTCGCCGACGCCTCCCAGGACCGCGTCGACGGGCTGACGGTAGAGTTCGACGACTGGTGGTTCAACGTCCGCCCGAGCAACACGGAGCCGCTGCTCCGCCTCAACGTGGAAGCCAGGACCGAGGAGCTCCTGCGGGACCGGACGGACTCGGTGCTGTCCCTGATCAGGAACGAAGGAGACGGAACGTGAGCCTGGACCCGGAGCTGCTCGAGATCCTCGTCTGCCCGAACGACCGCGGCGAGCTCGACCACCTGGAGGCCGAGCAGCTGCTCGTGTGCACGTCGTGCGGCTACCGCTACCCGATCCGCGACGGCATCCCGGTGATGCTGATCGACGAGGCCGAGAAGCCGCCGCAGGGACGCACGCGGAAGTGACCGACCTCGACGACCCGGCGGCGCTGCGGGCCGCCGACCCCGGCGGGATGCTCGACGCCGTGGTCGGCCTCCCCGCCCAGCTCGGCGAGGCGTACGAGCTCGGACGCGCCGCGCCGGGCCTAGCGCCGACGGACGGGGTCACGTCGATCGCGTTCTGTGGGATGGGCGGCTCGGCGATCGCCGGCGACGTGATCCGCGCCGTGTACGCCGACCGCCTGCCGGTGCCGATGAGCATGGTGCGCGCTCCGGAGCTGCCGGCCCACTGCGGCCCGGCCACGCTCGTCGTCGCCTCCTCCTACTCGGGGGACACGGCCGAGACGCTCGCGCTGTTCGACGAGGCCGTGGCGCGAGGCTGCCGCGTCGTCGCCGTGACCTCGGGCGGACGTCTCGCGGCGCGCGCCGCCGAGGCCGGGGCCGCGTGCCTCGCGGTGCCCGGCATGCTCGCGATGCCGCGCGCGGCGTTCGGCTCCCTGGCGCTCGCCCCGGTCGGGGCCCTCGCGGCGATGGGGCTCGTGCCGGACGCGGCGGCGGACATCGAGGAGGCGGAGGCTGCGCTCCGGTCGGTGCTGGCCGCCTGCGGCCCGCCGGTCCCGACGGCGGCCAACCCGGCGAAGTCGCTCGCCCGGTGGATCGCCGACCGGGTCCCCGTGATCTGGGGCGCCGAGGGCGTCGCCGCCGTGGCGGCCGACCGGTGGCGGACGCAGTTCAACGAGAACGCGAAGTCGCCGGCGTTGTCCGCGGCGCTCCCCGAGCTCGACCACAACGAGGTCGTCGGCTGGTCGCAGGGGCGCGGCCGCGGGTTCGTGCTCGTCGCGCTCCGCCACCACGCCGAGCATCCGGAGGTGGCGGCGCGCTTCCCGCTCTCGATCGACATCGCTCGCGCCTCCGGTCTGGAGGCCGAGGAGATCTGGGCGAGCGACGGGTCGCCGCTCGCGGTCGTGCTGGAGCTCGCGCTCCGGGGGGACCTCACGACGACCTACCTCGCGATCGCCCGTGGGATCGATCCGACGCCGATCGACGCGATCGCGCGGCTGAAGCGCGCGCTGGCGGACGCCTGATGGTGGACACGATGATCCGCGCGCTTCCGTCGCCGGACGACCGGCTCGCCGAGGAGGCCGCCGGCGCGATCCGCGAACGGACCTCGCTCGTGCCGGCCGTCGGCCTGCTGCTCGGCTCGGGGCTCGGGGGAGCGGTCGAGGCGATCGCCGAGGCCGAGACGTTCGCGTTCGCCGAGCTCCCCGGGTTCCCGGAGCCGAGCGTCCCCGGCCACGCGGGCCGACTCGTGCTCGGGACGCTCCACGGGGTGCCGGTCGCGGCGTTCCAGGGCCGGATCCACTTCTACGAGGGCAACGAGCTCTCCCGGTGCGGGCTGCCGGTCCGCGTTGCGCGCCTGCTGGGCGCGCGCACGATGGTGATCACGGCCGCGACCGGCGGGATCGACACCGGGATCCGCCCGGGCTCGCTCGTGATCGGGACCGATCAGATCAACATGATGGGGGCCAACCCGCTCCGCGGGTGGCGGAACCCCGACGGCTCGCCGCCGTTCGTCGACCTGTCCGAGGTGTACGATCGCGCGCTCGCGGCCCTCGCGTTCGAGCGGGCGTCCGCGCTCGGGATCGAGGTGTCGGGCGGCGTGTACGTCGCGATGCCCGGGCCGAGCTACGAGACGCCCGCCGAGATCGAGATGCTCCGGCGCTCGGGCGGCACGGTCGTCGGGATGTCGGTCGTGCCCGAGTCGATCGTGGCGCGCGCGCTCGGGATGCGCGTGCTCGGGCTGTTCGGCGTGACGAACCTCGCCGGTGAGCACGCGACGCACGACGACGTGCTCGCGATGGCGGATGAAGCGGCCGGGGCGATGAGCCGCCTCCTCGCGGAGTTGCTGCCCCGGCTCGGGGAAGGAGACTAGATGCAGGGCGACGTACGGGACCTCGCGCTCGCGGCGAAGGGGCGCGAGCGGATCGAGTGGGCGGCGGGGGAGATGCGCGTCCTCGCGCTGATCCGCGAACGGTTCGAGAAGGAACGGCCGCTCGACGGCGTGCGGATCGGCGCCTGCCTGCACGTCACCACCGAGACCGCGAACCTCATGGAGACGCTGCGCGCCGGCGGGGCCGACGTCGCGCTCTGCGCCTCGAACCCGCTCTCCACGCAGGACGACGTCGCGGCCGCGCTGACCGAGTCGGGCATCCCGACGCAGGCGATCAAGGGGGAGGACGGCGACACCTACTTCCGGCACATCAACGCCGTCCTCGACCACCGGCCGCAGATCACGATGGACGACGGGTGCGACATGGTCACGGTCCTGCACAAGGAGCGGCCGGCGGACCTCGACGGCGTGATCGGCGGGACGGAGGAGACGACGACCGGCGTGATCCGGCTGCGGGCGATGCACGCCGACGGCGCCCTGCGCTACCCGATCGTCTCCGTGAACGACGCGAACACCAAGCACCTGTTCGACAACCGCTTCGGGACCGGGCAGTCGACGGTGGACGCGATCATGCGCTCGACGAACCTGCTCCTGGCCGGGCGCACGGTCGTGGTGTGCGGCTACGGGATGTGCGGCCGCGGCGTGGCCGCCCGGGCGAAGGGGCTCGGGGCCCACGTCGTGATCACGGAGGTCGACCCGCTCCCCGCGCTCGAGGCGACGATGGAGGGGTATCGCGTCATGCCGCTCCGCGACGCGGCGCGGATCGGCGACGTCTTCGTCACCGTCACGGGTGACACGTCGGTGATCCGCCGCGAGCACATGGAGGTCATGAAGGACGGCGCCGTCCTGGCGAACTCCGGGCACTTCGACGTCGAGATCGACAAAGAGGCGCTCCGCGACCTCGCGACCGGGGGCGTCCGGCGGATCCGCGAGTTCGTCGACGAGCACACGCTCGCCGACGGCCGGCGGATCCACCTCCTGGGCGAGGGGCGGCTGGTCAACCTCGCCACCGCCGAGGGCCACCCGGCCGCCGTGATGGACATGTCCTTCGCGAACCAGGCGCTCGCGGTCGAGTGGATCGTGAAGAACCGCGGGGCGCTCGAGGTGGGCGTCTACCCGGTCCCGGCCGACCTGGACGCCGAGGTCGCGCGCCTGAAGCTCCGGGCGATGGGCATCGAGATCGACGACCTGACGAGCGAGCAGGAGGAGTACCTCCGGTCGTGGGAACAGGGGACCTGACCGAGCGCCTCTCGGTCCGCGCGCGCTTCGAGCGCTTCCCCGCCACGGTCAAGGGCGCGTTCATCCTGCGGGGCGAGGACGCCGACCCGCACCAGGTCGTGTTCCGTGACGCGACCGTCGTGGGGATCGGGCTCGGGACGACGCACCCGATGCCCGTGGCGGCGGTGACCCTCGACGTCGTCCCGCACCGCGACGTGTTCGTCCCGTTCGAGATGCCGGTCGGCGACCTCGAGCCGGGTTGGTACACGATGACCTGCGACCTGGACGTGGACGGGGTACTCGAGACGCACGACGGCGGCCGGCGGTTCTCGGTGGCCTGGCCGCGCGCCTCGGTGCGGCGGGGGCAGGTGAAGGTCCATCGCCCCGTCGCGGTCGGTGACACGAAGGTCGTCGTCGACCAGGTCGAGTGCGGCGGGGACTCGGCGAAGATCCATCTGCGCGTCGAGCCGCCCTCCGCGATCGCCGCGAAGCTGTCGGCCGACGGCGCCCGGCTCGAGGTGCTCGAGATCGACACCGAGGGTTCGACCGGCAAGGTGAAGATCACCGCGTACCCGCTGCTGCGGACGCATCGCACCCTGCGCATCGAGCTGCGGGGGCGCGGCCGCGGCGCCGAGGGCGCGATCGACGTCGCGCTGGACTGAGATCGCGCAGCCGCCACCGCCAGCGGTCGCGTCGGTGGCGAGCGGTAGGGTCGCCGCCATGCTCGGGTCCGCGCTCGACGCGCTCTTCCCGAAGCGATGCGCGGGCTGCGGGTCGGGGCCGTGGCCGTTCTGTGAGCGGTGCCGCCGGGGGCTGGTGCCGCTCGGCGATCCACGCTGCGAGCGGTGCGCGGCGCCGGCGCGCCGAGCGGTCTCGTCGTGCCGCCACTGCCCGCCGCCGGCGATCTCCCGGGCGCGGTCGGCGTTCGTGTTCGACGGGCCCGCGCGCACCGCGGTGCACCGGCTGAAGTTCGCCGGGTGGCGGCCGGTCGCCGATGCGCTCGGCGCCGCGATGGCAGAGGTCTGCGATCTCGAGGCCGACGCGGTCACGTGGGTCCCGCTCTCCCGGCGCCGGCACGCCGCGCGTGGGTTCGACCAGGCGCGGGCGCTGGCGCGGGTCGTCGGCCGCCGCCTGGACCTTCCCGTCCTGCCGCTCCTGCGGCGTGCGGTCGATGCCGGGCCCCAGGCCCGGCGCGGCGGGGACGAGCGGCGCCGGGCGATGCGGGGCGCGTTCACGGCCCGCGCGCGGCCGCCCGCCAGGGTCCTGCTCGTCGACGACGTCCTCACGACGGGCGCCACGGCCGGGGCGTGCGCCGAGGCGCTGCTCGAGGCCGGCGCGGAGGCCGTGACGGTGCTCACCGCGGCTCGAGCGGTCTCCGGGGCCGGCGCGAACCTATACTCGGCGCCGGGTTCGCGTCCGGGTCTGTGGTTGCCCGGGGAACGTCTCCCCGGTAGTCGAGGCCAGCCGCGGGCGAAGCGACCCACGTAAGCCGACCCTTGGTCGGTGAGCATGGCGCGGTTTAGATGTAAGTCCTGCCTCGGCGGGGGCGACCTCGCCGGGAGAGGGTGCGAAGCCGGTCGATGGCCGGCGATCATCCCCGCAGGCGGGTGTGGGGTCAAAGACCAGGTCAGCCGGACGCGAGCCCCGCACCTCGTCGCGGACGTCGCCGGGAAGGGGGTCGGATGGACCTGGATCTCACCGGACGCGGCACGCACGTCACCGAGCGCCATCGGGAGGTCGCCGCTCGCAAGCTCGGGCGCCTCGAGCGGATGGAGCCGAAGATCACGCGGATCCAGATCGAGGTGATCTCCGAGAAGAACCCCCGCCAGGGGGGCATCCTCCGGGTCGAGGCGGTGGCGACGACCCCGCGCAAGTCGTTCCGGGCTCGCGCCGACGCCTCCGAGGTCGAGGCGGCCCTGGACCAGATCGCCGAGAAGCTCGAACGCCAGATCCGCGACCACCACACGAAACGGCGAACGCGCCTGCTCACGGGGGCGCATCGCGTAAAATCCGCGCAAGCGGCCCCGCGGCCGAGCGTGGACGACGACGAGGAGTGACCTCCGGGTCGTCGCTGGGGACGGGGGACACGTTGACCGAGAAGACCGAACAGCCCGAGCGCCTGCGGGTCCTCGTCTGCGACGACCACGCCCTGTTCCGGCGGGGGCTGCAGATGGTCCTGGACCAGGAGGAGGACCTCGAGCTCGTCGGGGAGGCCTCCGACGGCGTCGAGGTCGTGCAGCGTGCCCAGGAGCTCATGCCGGACGTGATCTTGATGGACGTCCGGATGCCGAAGCGATCGGGGATCGAGGCCGCGAGCGAGATCAAGGACGTGCTCCCGCACGTGAAGATCCTGATGCTCACGATCTCGGACGAGGAGGCCGACCTCTACGAGGCGATCAAGGCCGGAGCCTCCGGCTACCTCCTGAAGGAGATCCCGATCGAGGAGGTCGCGGACGCGATCCGCTCGGTCTGGGCGGGCCAGTCCCGGATCAGCCCCTCGATGGCGAGCAAGCTCCTGACGGAGTTCGCGGCGATCAGCAAGGCGTCCGAGGAGAAGCCCCAGATGCCGGCCCCGCGGCTCACCGACCGCGAGATGGAGGTCCTCGGTCTCGTCGCGCAGGGGTTGAACAACCGCGACATCGCCAAGCAGCTCTACATCTCCGAGAACACCGTCAAGAACCACATCCGGAACATCCTGGAGAAGCTCCACCTGCACTCGCGCATGGAGGCGGTCGTCTACGCCGTGCGCGAGAAGATGATCGAGATCAGCTGAGGTGGCGGACCCGACCTTCGCCGCCGCCGCCGAGGTCCTCGGGTCGGCGCTCACGGACCTGCGCGGGGCCGTCGAGGGGATGCCGGCCGAGGAGCTGAACCGGCGGCCGGCGGGGGAGGACACCAACTCCATCGCCGTGCTCGTGACGCACGCGATGCACAGCACGCGGGCGTGGCTCAGCATCGCGGCCGCCGTCGAGCCGCCGACCCGGGACCGGCCGTCCGAGTTCGTCGCGGTGGCGACGGACGATCGTGAGCTGCTGGCCCTCCTGGACTCGATGGGCGCCGAGTGCCGCGCGCTGCTCGCCGGCCCGACGTTCGAGCCGGACAGGACCGGGCTCGCCCCGTGGCGGCCGGGCCCTGAGGCCGAGGAGCCCGTCACGGCGGCCTGGGCGCTGATCCACGCGCTCGCGCACCTCCGCGAGCACGTGGCCCAGGCCCTCCTCACGCGACAGCTCGTCGCGGGCTGAGGGGGTGCGATGGGTCGGGATCCGGAGGTCGACGCCTGGTTCGA
>DATBMU010000015.1:0-5322 GCA_036554665.1 Actinomycetota bacterium
CGCTCGGCGGCCGCGCCGCCACCGCTCACGTGCCGGGCCACCAGAGCGTGGCGAGGGTCTGTCGAACCGGTCCGGCCGACCAGAGCCCGTCCCGCTCGGCGAGCCGGTCGCCGAGCGCGTCCGCCACGTGGCCGTCGCGATCGGCCGGCAGGCACAGCCGGCGGCGGACGAGGGCGATCGCGTCCTGTCGCCGCTCGAAGCCGCCGGACCGGGGTGGAGCCTCCTGGTCCACGCGCGAGACGTCGAGGCCGAGCTCTCGGAGGGCAGCCTCGGCGTCGTCGGCCGTGGGTCCCGTCGGCCGCTCGAGCCCGTGGAACCGCATCCACAGGTCCGCCATCCACGCGAGCGGATGCGTGCCGGTGATCTCGACCACGACGCGGTGGCGGGCGTGGTCGGTGAGCGACCGCGCGAACGGCTCGAGGAGCGGCACGTTGTAGAGCACGTGCCCGCAGACGACGACGTCGGCGCGTTCGCCCTCCACCGCGACGTCCGGCCACGCGCCCAGCACCCCCACGGCCCCGACGCCGGCATTGGCCGCCGCGGCCCGGAACGCATCGAGCATCGGCTCGGACCCGTCGACTCCGGTGATGCGGGAGGCGCGGCCGGCGAGCGGCAGCGACGTCGCGCCTCCACCCACACCGACGTCGATCACCGTTCCACCCGCGGGTAGCGCCTCGAGCGACCGCTCGACGAGGATCGACGGCCCGCGCTCGACCGCCGCGACCGCTCGCCGCCGGAACAGCTCGGGCGGGAGGCCCCACGGCGACTCGGGGGCGGCCGACAGGATCTCGTCGGGGATCGCCCAGGCCTCGAGGGCACGTTCCCAGGCCTCGAGCGCGGTCACCGCTCGACCTCGCGGAGCACGTCGTCGGTGTGCTCTCCGAGGCGGGGTGGCGCGAGACGGGCGGGCAGCTCCCGGCCGTCGATCCTGATCGGGCTCCGGACCAGGCGGAGCGGGCCGCGCGACGGGTCGGTCACCTCCTGCACCGAGCCGGCCCCCTCGGGCGAGGTGAACACCTCGTCGATCCGCCGGACGGGCGCGCACGGCACCCCGGCCTCCGCGAGCTCGTTCAGCCATCGGTCCGCGGTTCCCGCCGCGAACGTGCGCTCGAGGACCGGGATCAGGTCGTCGCGGTGGCGGACGCGCGCCTCGTTCGTCGCGAACCGGTCGTCGGTCGACAGGTCGGGCCGGCCGATCACGGCGCAGGTCCTCGCGAACAACCGATCGTTGCCGGCCGCGACGATGAACGGCCGGTCCGAGGCGCGGAAGAGCTGGTAGGGCACGATGTTCGGGTGCGCGTTCCCGAGCGGCCCGGGGACGAGCCCGCCGAGCAGGTGGTTGGCCGCCTGGTTCACGAGCGCCGCCACGCTCGCGTCGAACAGCGACACCGTGACGCGACAGCCGCGACCGCGCTCGCGAGCGCCGAGCAGCGCGGCCTGGATCGCGTTCGCCGCGTAGAGGCCGCAGACCACGTCGAGCAGGGCGACCCCCACCTTCGTCGGCTCGCCGCCGGGGTGGCCGGTGATGCTCATGAGGCCCGAGAGCGCCTGGACGATGATGTCGTAGCCCGGGCGCGCGGCAGAGCCTCCTCCCTCCCCGAACGCGGTGAGCGAGCAGGAGACGATCGCCGGTCGCTCGGCGGCGAGGGAGGCGTGATCCAGGCCGAACCGCTCCATCAGGCCCGGGCGGAAGTTCTCGACGACGACGTCGCTCGCGAGCGCGAGCCGTCGGGCATCGCGCCGGCCGGCGTCGGTCGCCAGGTCGATCACGACCGAGCGCTTGTTGCGGTTGAGCGAGAGGAAGTAGGCGGCGTCCTCGCCGACGAACGGCGGCCCCCACCCCCGCGTGTCGTCCCCCGAGCCCGGACGCTCGACCTTGACGACGTCGGCGCCGAGGTCGGCCAGGAGCATCGTCGCGAGCGGGCCGGCCAGCACCCGGGAGAAGTCGGCCACGCGGACCCCGGCGAGGGGCAGGCCCTCGGAGCCGGAGGCGCGGTCGGGCACGGGAGATCCTCCGAGAGAAGGTCGCGAAAAGCGGCGCCGCCGGAACCCGAGGGTCCCAGCGGCGCCAGGGGTATCGAACACCATCCGGGCCTCGCCCGTCAAATCGGCGGTCCCGGTTTTGTCACTCTTTCTCCCGGCGCCCCTTCCTGCCGGCGCCGGCGGAGGCCCGCGCGACCGGGGGCGTCGAGCCGGGGGAACGGGTGGCGCGCCGACGCCGGATGCAGCACGATTACGCTGTGAACCAGGAGAGCCTGGACCGGGCGAACGCGTTCCTCGCCGCCGTCGCGACCCGCGCGAGCGCGGGGGAGCTCGTCGACCTCTCGCCGGCCGAGCTCGGCCGCGAGATCGGGGTCGAGGAGCCCCTCGCTGCGGCTCGAGCGATCCGCGCGCTGCTCGCCCGCCGGCGCCTGGAGGCCGTCGACGGCCGGTACCGGCTGCTCGACGCGCGCCCGATCGAGCCGGGGGAGCGCGAGCAGATCCCGCGGCCCCGCCGTCCCAAGGGCACGCCGGCGGCCAAGGGCGAAGGACCCCGAGAGCAAACGGCGCGGCGCTCGAGCTACTCGGACATCGGTCGCGAGGCGGTGGACCGGCTCGTCGAGCTCGGCCGTGAGGTCGGGACCCTACGGGGTGCCCTCCGAACCGCCCGGGAGGAGGCGCGGGACGCGCAGGCGGCCCGGGACGACGCCGAGCGGCGGGCGTCCGCGCTCTCGGCGCGGACGAAGGAGCTCGAGGCCCGGGCGGAGATGGCCGAGAGCAACCTGCGGACCCTGCTCGCCGCGGCCAAGGGCGCCGGGCGCGACGCACCGGTCGGCGACACCGAGATGGAGGCGATCCTCGGGGTGCTCAAGGGCGGCCCGGACGAGGTCGCCGGCGCTCAGTAGCCGGCGTCGCGCTCCTCCGCCGGGGCCGCCTCCGGGGCGCGCGCCGCCTCCGGGACCGCCCGCGCCCCGTCCCGAACCCGCACCGCCGCGAGATGGCAGGCGGCGAGGTGCGCCTGGCGGAGCTCCTCGAGGTCCAGGTCGCGCTCACGGCAGGCCTCCGCCACCCCCGCCGCGCCCGCGGAGCCGTCCGCGAGCTCGGGGCATCGCGGATGGAAGCGGCACCCGGGCGGGATCCGCGTCGGGTCCGGGGGCTCGCCGGCCAGGATCGGGCGGTCGATACCCTCGGCCTCGGGCACCACATCGAGCAACGCCTTCGTGTACGGATGGAGCGGCCGGGTGAGGACCTCCTCGGCCGGGCCGATCTCGACGATGCGCCCCAGGTACATCACCGCGACCCGGTCGGCGACGGTCCAGGCGAGCCCGAGGTCGTGGGTGACGACGATGACCGAGATCCGGTCCTCGTCCCGGAGCTTCATCAGGAGCGCGAGGATCTCGCCGCGCACCGACGCGTCGAGGTTGGAGACCGGCTCGTCGGCGACGATCACCTCGGGCTCGAGCACGAGCGCACCTGCGATCACGACGCGCTGGCGCTGACCGCCCGAGAGCTCGTGCGGGTACAGGAGCAGGAACCGTTCCGGCGGGCGGAGCCCCGCCCTCGACAGCGCCCGGGCCACGAGCTCCTCCTCGGACTCCCCGTTCGGACCGCGGGTGATCCGGTGGATCCGCAGGGCCTCCGCGATGATCTCGTAGATCGTCTGCCGCGGGTTGAGCGAGCCCGTCGGGTCCTGAAACACCATCTGGACCCGGCGCCGGTACGTCCGCAGGTCCCTGCCGATCGGCCGGCCCTCGAAGCGGATCTCGCCGCGCTGCGGTCGCAGCAGCCCCATGATCGCTCTGGCGGTGGTCGTCTTCCCGCAGCCGGATTCGCCGGCGAGGGCCAGGACCTCGCCCCGCTCGAGCCGGAAGCTCACGCCGTCGATCGCCCGCGCGTCGTTGCCCTTCTTGCCGCCCAGGCCGGCGACGAGCCCCACCCGTCCCGTGAACGTCACGCCGAGGTCGCGGACCTCCAGGACCGGCGCCTCGCCGTTCGGCGCCGGCGCCGCCTCCGGGACGCTCATCCGCGCCCCCGCTGCGCGTCGGCGAGCGCGCCCTCAACCAGCAGGCACGCCGCCCGCCGTCCCTGGCCCGCCGGGTAGAGCTCGGGCACGACCGTCGGACACGGCTCGAACGCGACCGGGCATCGCGGATGGAACGAGCATCCCGACGGGATCGCCTGCGGGTCGGGTGGGTCGCCGCCGAGTCCCGAGGGCTTGTGACGGAACCGCGCGTCGCCGATCGAGGGGAAGGCGTCGGCGAGCGCCCGCGAGTACGGGTGCTGCGGCGACTCGAACACCGTGCGAGCGGGGCCCTCCTCCACGACCTTGCCCGCGTACATGATCGCGAGACGGTCCGAGACCTCCACGAGGACGGACAGGTCGTGCGTGATGAAGAGCATCGCGAGGCCGAGCTCCCGCTGCAGACCCTTCAGCAGCGCGAGCACCTGGGCCTGGACCATCACGTCGAGCGCGGTGGTCGGCTCGTCCGCGATCACGAGGCTCGGTCCGCACGCGAGCGCCATCGCGATCATCACGCGCTGCTTCTGCCCGCCGGAGAGCTCGTGCGGGAAGTCGCGGATCCGCCGGGACGGCAGCCCGACCTGCTCGAGCAGCGAGCCGACCCGCGCCAGGGCCTCTCGAGGCGACGCCTGCTGATGCGTGGTGATCGCCTCCGCGATCTGGTCGCCGACGCGTTTGACGGGGTTGAGCGCATGCATCGCCCCCTGGAAGACGATCGATGCGCCCGTCCAGCGCACGGCGCGGAGCTTGCCGGCCTTCATCTCGAGCACGTTCTCGCCGGACAACGTGATCTCGCCCTCGATCGTCGTCTTGGGGGGAAGCAGCCGCAGGACCGCCGCCGCGATCGTGGACTTGCCGCACCCCGACTCCCCGGCGAGGCCGACCACCTCCCCGCGCTCGATGTCGAGGTCCACGCCCCGAACCGCGGGCACCCCACCCGCCTGGGTGTGGTACGTGATGCGCAGGTCCCGGAGCGAAAGGACGCTCATCGCTCACGCAGCCTCGGGTTGATGATCCCCTCGAGCGCGAACCCGATCATCGTGAAGGCGAGGACCACCAGCACGATGCACACGCCGGGGGCTCCGAGCCACCACCACGCCCCGAGGGTCGCGGCACCGGCATCCGAGGCCTGCTGGAGGATCTGGCCCCACGAGACGCTGAACGGGTCTCCGAGCCCGAGGAAGGACAGGGCCGTCTCGGACAGGATCGCGACGGCGACGATCAGGACCGTGTTGGCCATGATCACCGGCATCACGTTCGGCAGGACGTGGCGCGACACGACGTGCCAGTTCGTCGCGCCGAGCGCTCGGGCCCGCTCCACG
>DATBMU010000061.1:0-6960 GCA_036554665.1 Actinomycetota bacterium
CGTCCACCGTCAGCGGAACGTCCTGGCTGCACCCCCGGAGGGCGGTGCGCAGGTCCTCCGCGGATGCCATGTCCAGCTCCCCGTCCAGCCGGATCACGCCGTCGTCCCTCGTGATGGTCAGCAGCACCCCTCGGCCCTCCACCGCGGCCCGGCGACACCTGTCTGACGTCTGACGGCCTACGTTCGACGAGTGTACGAGCGGGGCGTGCTTCACGGAAGTTGCTCCCATGGGCAACTCTCCGGGACGGCCAGCGGCTCGAGCGAGGCTCGGGCGCACGGCAACGAGCTCGTTCAGCGGCCGGTGCCGGCGTAGGGTTTCTCGGTCGAATCGGAGGCTGGCATGGGTTCAGGGCCGGTGAAGCCCAGGTTCTCGAGGCTCGGCGCCGTCGTCATCGTCCTCGTTGTGGCCGTCGTCGGGGGCCTCGCCGTTGGGCGAGTGATCCACGGCGATCTGCCGTCGGAGGCCGAGAAGGCCGAACAGATCGGGCGCCTCGAGGCCACGGTCCTGCCCGTCCTCGAGGACCTGAAGGTCGAGTACTTCATGGACGCTTCCGGGTGCGCCATCCTCACCTACTCGCGCGGCGATTTCTTCGACGGAGACCCCGAGGACTGCCGTGGCTTCACTGGCCGCGCGGTCCGGTTCGACGACGTTGCGCGCGCCGACCACGAGCTGATCAAGGCCGCCCTGGCGGCGTCGGGGACCCCCATCGAGCGGGTCGGCGGCACGTTCCTGAGTGATGGTCGTCTCAGGTGGGCCTTCTTCATGTCCCACCACGGCGCGCCCTTCGCGACGTCGTGGTCGCTGGAGTACGACCCCGAGGGCACGGGCTCGCCGTGGCCTGCGGGGAGCGTGACGCTGACGCCCGTCGAGGGCGAGCAGGACTGGTGGTTCGCCTGCTGCGCTGACTGACGATCGGAGCCGTCGTGCGGGTAACGACCCGCACCGACAACCCGGACTCCCGGGAAACCGGAGCGGTGCTCGCGGACCTCCGCGGGCTCCCATCGACGCGAGGCGGTAGCATCCCGACGGCACGGCAGGGGAGTCCGGAGCACCGGGCTGAGAGGCGGGCTGGCCGGCCCGCGACCCTTGGAACCTGATCCGGTTCACACCGGCGGAGGGAGCGAGCGTGGCGAGCGTCGCCGAGCGGCTCGGTCGGATCCTCGAGCGCGAGGCGCCGGCGTGGGGGATCCGCCCGGTCCCGGTGGAACGGCGGACGCTGTCCGGCCTCGATCTGGCCGTGCTGTGGGGAGACCTGTCGGTCGGCCTCCTGGTGATGGTGACCGGGGCGCTCCTCGTCCCCGCGCTCGGGCTCGGCTCCGCGCTCCTCGCGATCGTCGTCGGGAGCGTCCTCGGGTGCGTGCCGCTCGCGCTCGTCGCGCTCGCCGGTGAGCGCGAGCGCGTGCCGACGATGGTCCTGCTGCGGCCGGTGCTCGGAGCCCGCGGCTCGTTCCTCCCCTCGGCGCTGAACGTCGTGCAGCTCGTCGGCTGGACGGCGGTCGAGTTCTGGGCGATGGGCGAGGTGGCGAACGTCGCATCGACGAGGGTGTTCGGCCTCGATGCCCGGAACCTGTGGGTCGTCGTCGTGGCGGTCGTGTGCACGGCGCTCGCGCTCGGCGGCCCGATACTCGTCGTCCGTCGATGGCTCGAACGCTTCGGGATCTACGTGCTCCTCGGCACCGCGGTGTGGATCACGGTGGAGGTGGTCCGCGCGGGCGATCTCGGGGCGGCGTGGCGGACGCCGGGCGAGGGCGGTCTGCCGTTCTGGCTCGCCGTCGACCTCGTGATCGTGATGCCGGTGTCGTGGCTCCCGCTCGCCGCCGACTACACGCGGTTCGCCCGGCCGGGGTCGCGCGCGGTGGCGGGGACGTACGCGGGCTACCTGATCGGCAACATGTGGTTCTACGCTCTCGGTGCGCTGCTCGTCGTCGCAGCCGGCGCGAGCGCCGACGCCGTCGGGATCGGCTCGTCGATCGTGGCGCTCGCGGGAGGGGGTCTGGTCCTCGTCGCGCTGCTCGTCGGCGAGAGCGACAACGCGTTCGCCGACATCTACTCGGCCGCGGTCTCGACGCAGAACGTCGCACCCGAGGTGCCACAGCGAGCGCTGATCGTCAGCGTCGGCGCCGCGGGGCTGGTCCTCGCGCTCGTCCTTACGATGGAGAGCTACGAGGTGTTCCTCCTGCTGATCGGCTCCGTGTTCGTGCCGCTGTTCGGGGTCTTCGCGGCCGAGTACTTCGTGCGCCACGGCGGGCGGTTCGGGGAGGCGCTCCTGTTCGAGCGGTCGGGCGTGCGCTGGGCCGCGTTCCTGCCGTGGGTCGCGGGGTTCGTCGTGTACCACTGGTGCGTCGCGACCGGACCGGCGGGATGGGTGGAGGCCGTCCGGACCGTCCTGTCCGACTGGCTGTCGCTCCCGTTCCCCCTGTTCGGCTCGCGCCTGGGGGCGAGCCTGCCGAGCTTCGTCGTCGCGTTCGGGCTCGCGCTGCTCGTGCCGGCGCCGCGACGCGCTAACCGCTGATCGCCCGGCGCGCGGGCGGGGGCGCGGCGACGATCAGCACGACCGCCGGCTCCCCGGTCGCGTTCGCGAGCGAGAGCTCCGCGCCGGCCGGGACGATCGCCGCCTCCCATTGTTCGCGCCGCTTGCGCCCGCGGTCGACCTGGACGACCACCGTGCCCGTGACGATCAGGACGAGCGCGTCGGAGTCTCGGTCGGCGATCGGGCCGAGGCGCTGGTTCCGGTCCAGGCACACGAGCTCGGACCACAGCCGCTCGGTCTCGACGACGGTGGCGTGCCGCGGCCCGTCCTCGTCGAAGCGCACGAGGTCCCGCAGGTCGCGCGTGTCCATGCGGCGAAGGGTACCGCCGCTGCCCGGGCCAGGCGTTGGGAGCTCGCAGTAGACTGCCCGTTCGGCCGACGACGCAAGGAGTCCCGCGTGCCCACCTTCTCGTTCTCCAAGCAAGCCCCCGCATCGGCCGCGGCCGACGTGTTGGTCCTTCCGGTCTACGAGGGCCCGGAGCCGGGCCCCGGCGTCCGCGACGTCCGCGGCATCGACCTGCTGGCGCTCTACGCCGCGGCCGGGAACACCGGCAAGCGCGGCGAGAGCCTGCTCGTGCCGAACACCGGCATCGACGGTCTCGCCGCGGCCTCCGTGCTCCTCGTCGGCGTCGGCCGGCGCTCCGACGCCGGGCCCGACGCCTGCCGCCGCGCGATCGGCCGGGTGGCCGCCCAGGTCGCCCGTCGCGCCCGCGTCGCCACGACGGTGCCGCAGATCTCGGGCCGCGCGTTCGACGAGGCCGTCCAGGCGACGGTCGAGGGCCTGCTCCTCGGCTCGTACCGGTTCGACCGCTACAAGACGAAGGCCGACGGGGACCGGCGGGCGCTCGACGCCGTCGAGATCCTCGGCGGGCCGCGCGCCGACGCCCGCGCCGCGAAGGCCGCCATCGAGCGGGGGCAGGTGATCGCCGAGTCGCAGATGTGGGCGCGCGACCTCGTGAACACGCCCGCGATCGACCTCCCGCCGGCGCAGCTCGCGAAGGAGGCCCAGGCGATGGCCAAGCAGGTCGGCCTCGCGTCGAAGGTGTGGGGCGAGGCCGAGCTCAAGCGCGGCCGCTTCGGCGGGATCATCGGCGTCGGGCAGGGGAGCGTGAACCCGCCGCGCCTGATCGAGCTCCGCTACGAGGGCGGCGGCCGAGGGGCGCCGATCGCGCTGACCGGCAAGGGCATCGCGTTCGACTCGGGCGGGCTGTCGATCAAGGACGCGACGGGCATGGAGCACATGAAGATCGACATGGGCGGCGCCGCGTCGATCCTCGGCGCGATGCGCGCGATCGCGATCCTGAAGCCGAAGGTCGACGTGATCGCCGCGATCCCCTCCTCGGAGAACATGCCGAGCGGCTCCGCGATCAGGCCTGGCGACGTGCTGCACCACCGCAACGGCAAGACCTCGGAGGTGCTGAACACCGACGCGGAGGGCCGGCTCGTCCTCGCCGACGCGCTCGCGTACCTCGCGGAGCAGGAGCCCCGGGTGATCATCGACACCGCCACGCTCACCGGAGCGTGCATGGTCGCGCTCGGCGAGGAGGTCTGGGGCGCGATGGGCAACGACCGGCAGCTCATGCGCGACGTGCTCGCCGCCGGGGACGCGGTCGGCGAGCCCGGCTGGGAGCTCCCGCTGTACGAGCCCTACCGCCGGCTGATCGACTCCGACGTGGCCGACGTCAAGAACATCGGCAAGCGCTGGGGTGGGGCGATCACGGCCGGGCTGTTCCTGCGCGAGTTCGTCGGCGACGTCCCCTGGGTCCACATCGACATCGCCGGGCCCGCGTACGCCGAGCGGGCCGGCGACGTCACGCCGAAGGGCGCGACCGGCATCCCGGTGCGCACGCTCGTTCGCTACGTGCTCGCCCAGGCGTCCGCCAAGCGGTGAGCTCGTCCGACGCGGGTGCGGCGCGGGGATCCACCGGGCCGGCCCTCGCGGTGTTCGCGCATCCGGACGACGCCGAGATCGCGGCGGGCGCGACGCTCGCGAAGTGGGCGGCGGCCGGCCGCGACGTGCACCTGCTCGTCCTGACGAACGGTGACCGCGGCTCGCAGGACCCGGCGCTGGACCGCGACGAGCTCGCCCGGATCCGCGGACGCGAGACGGTCGAGGGCGCCCGCGTGCTCGGCCTCGCGAGCGCGACCGTCCTGGACCTCCACGACGGGGAGCTCGAGAACACGCCCGAGGTCCGCGCGGAGGTCGTCCGCGCGATCCGGCGGATCCGCCCGGAGACGGTGGTGTCGTGCGACCCGACCGCGTGGTTCTTCGAGAACCGGTACTACAACCATTCGGATCATCGGACGGCCGGCGTGATCTGCCTGGACGCGGCGTTCCCCGGGGCCGGGAACCCGCACTTCTTCGGCGATCACCTCGAGGAGGGGCTCGTCCCGCACGACGTCACGAACGTCTGGCTGGCGTGGACGCTCGAGCCGAACCACCACGAGGACGTGACCGGATACCTCGAGGCCAAGCTCGGGGCGCTCGCCGAGCACGCGAGCCAGCTCGCCGACGGCATCCGCTTCTTCGAGGACGAGCTCGGCTCGGAGGCCGAGGCGGCCGGTCGCCGGATCGGCGTCCGGCATGCGGAGTCCTTCCGGGTCCTCGACCTGTCCTGACCGACGCGCGCCCGGCGCTACGACTTGACGCCGGTCGCGAACACGACCTCTCGGAAGTCGTTCACGGGATCGGCGAAGCGCTCGGCGAACACCCCGCGGGCGCGCTCGAGGAACGCATCGAACGCCCCGTCGCCGAGCATCGAGCGCACGAATCGGCCGGTCGCCCAGCTGGTGAGGCCCTCCACGTACTCGTCGAGCGGGTACCGGAACCGGTACCCCCGGACCTCGGTGCGGACGTGCCGCAGCCCCGCGTCCATCAGGGCCTCCTGGATCGCCTCCCGGTCGCGGAACCGGTCGTGCCACGGGAGCCGCTCCGACATCGCCGGGTCCAGGATCGACGGCGGCACGACCGACTCGACGAGCTCGCGCCACGTCCGCGAGAGCTCGTCCGCCCGGTCGGACCACGCGGTGAGCGCCACGCGGCCGCCGGGCCGGAGCACCCGCAGCATGTCGAACAGCGCCGTCTCGTACTTCGTGAAGTGGGCGATGACGAAGTTCGCGACGACCACGTCGAACTGCCCGTCGCGGAACGGCAGGTCGATCGCCTCGGCCGCGGCGCTGCGGATCTCCGGGCGCGCGCCGCGGCCGACCCGCAGCATCCCGATCGACTCGTCGATGCCGACGGCCGTGCCGCCGACCGCGACCGCCGCCTGGGCGGCGACCCCGGTCCCGGCCCCCACGTCGAGCACGCGCGAGCCGGCCCCGACTCCGGCGAGCTGGACGAGGTCGCGGGCCGGTTCCGCGAGCCTCGGCGCGTGGATCCGCTCGTAGATCTCGGCCACGTCGTCGTAGGTGCGCCAGTCGTTCACGGCGACCAGGGTACCGGGCCGATGCGCGACCGCGGCCGCCCGGAGGGCGCGGGTAGGCTGTCGCCGCAGTGGGAGAGCTTCGGTGACCGGGCCGGCCGGGGTGACGGCGCTCGTGCTCGCGGAGACCGTCGCGGGCGGCCTCGTGCTGCTGTTCGGCACGCCGCTGTGGAACGAGGTGAAGCCCGGGTTCTTCCGGCTCACCGGCTCGGTCCTCCTGGTGCTCGCGGCCGCCACATGGGCCTCGGTCGCCGCCGGCCTCGTCGAGGGTGACCCGGCCGGGATCTGGTCGCTGCGCCTGACCGCCGCGCTCACCGTCGCGCTGATCGTCTGCGTCGTCCTCCTGTTCGCGCGTCGCCTCGCCGTCGCCCGGGCTGTCGGGTTCGTCGCGGCGGCCCTGTCGATCGCGCTCCTCGTCGCGATGGCCGGGACCGCCGAGGGGTCCTGGGTCGTCGCGCTCCTGCAGCTCCTGGCCGGCGCGGCCTTCCTCGGGGCCGTCATGAACGGGTTGCTGCTCGGCCACTGGTACCTGACCGACCGCGGGCTGCCGCGGACGCCGATCGACCGCACGACGAACCTGCTGCTCGCCGGCATCGCGCTCGAGATCGTGGCCCTGCTGATCGGCGGGTTCGGCCCGACGGAGGCGAGCGCGGAGTTCAACCCGCTCCTGACCTCCGCCGGGCTCGCCTCCTGGATCGCGCTCGGGATGGTGGCGGCGACCGCGCTGATCGGGGTGATGATCCGCCTCACGCTCCGGGGTCCGCGGTCCTCGGCCGTCCAGGCGGCGACGGGCTTCTTCTACCTCGCCGTGATCACCGCGATGACGGCCGAGTTCGCGGCCAAGGTCCGCTTCCTCCCCTAGCCGATGGACGCCGCCGTGGCGGTCGGTGGTGTCGCCCTGGAGGCTGCGGCGTGGTGGTTGGTCTCGTTCCGGCGCCGAGAGGTGTGGCGGGCCACGGTGCCGGTCCTGACGATGCTCGGCGTCGTGGCCCTCGTGGTGGGCC
>DATBMU010000099.1:0-22002 GCA_036554665.1 Actinomycetota bacterium
CGAAGTCGTGGCCGTCGAGGTGCTCACCGGGGACGCAGAAGAACAGGGACCCCGGCTCCGCCTCGGCCGAGCGGTAGCAGAGCGCGCGGACGGGCGTCGTGGCGGAGCCGCGGACCTCGGGGTCCGCGAGGCCGTCGAGCAGGCTCGACAGGGGTTGCTCGGGGGGAACGGGCGCCACGGACACCGAGCCTACCGCCTGGTCGGCGCCCCCCCGAGGCTCACCGCTCATCGCAACGGCAGGGCGTGCGGCGGCACGGGGAGCGGCGCGGCGGGCTCGATCCCGAGCCGCGAGATCGCCGCCCGCGCGACCCGCTGGAACAGCGGCGCGGCGGCGAGCCCGCCGTACCCCTGCGCGGGACGGTCCAAGATCGCGGCGATGACGACCTGCGGGTCGCCCGCCGGCAGGTACCCGATGAACGAGGCGACGTACTGCCCCTCGAGGTAGCCCGGCCGATCCTCCAGCGGGATGCGGGCCGTCCCCGTCTTGCCGGCGACCTGGTAGCCCGCGATCCGGGCGTTCGTGCCGGTCCCGTGATCGACGGCGTAGGCGAGCATCCGGCCGACCATCTCGGCGGTCTCGGCCGAGACCACCCGGCGGCTCCCGCCGGGGGGGACCTCGTGTCGCGTCCCGTCCGCGCCGATCGTCGCCCGGACGAGCCTCGGCTGCACCCACCGGCCCTGGTTCGCGATCGTCGCGTACACCGAGATCATCTGGAGCGGCGTGGCGGCCAACCCCTGGCCGTACGCGCTCGTCGCCAGGGTCGTGTCGGTCCAGTGCGTCAGCGGGAGCGTGATGCCGGCGGACTCGCCGGGAAAGCCCACGCCGGTCTCGCGCCCGAGCCCGAACCGCCAGAGGTAGGCGGCCATGTCGTCCGCGCCGACCCGGTTCGCGACGTGCACGGCTCCGATGTTGCTCGACTCGGCGATGATGTCGCCGAGCGTCATCCGCAGGACGCCGTGCGGATGCGCGTCGTGGATCGTGAACTCGCCCACCTCCATCGTCCACGCGACGGACAGGCGCTCGTCGAGCGGGAGGGCCCGCTCCTGCACCGCCGCGGCGGCCGTGATCACCTTGTTCGTCGAGCCCGGCTCGAACATGTCCGTGACCGCTCGGTTCCGGTACGCGGCGGGGTCCGCCTCGGCGAACCGGTTGGGGTCGAACGAGGGGACGCTCGTCATGGCGAGGATCTCGCCGTTCCTCGGATCCATCACGATCAGCGTCCCGCCGCGGGCCCCCTGGTGCTCGACGGCGTCGCGCAGCGCGGCCTCCGCCTGGAACTGGAGCTCGCGGTCGATCGTGGTCTCGAGCGACGCGCCGGCGACGGGCGGCCGCAGGACGTCGACGCCGCCGACGATCGGCTGCCCGTACGGATCGATCTCCTGCGTCCGTTCCCCCGGCGCCCCGGCGAGCAGGTCCTGATACTCGAGCTCGAGCCCGGCGATGCCTTCGCCGTCGACGTTCACGAACCCGAGCACCTGGCCGGCGAGCGGGCCCGCCGGGTAGGACCGCCGGGTGGCGTCGAGGAACCCGATCCCCGCCAGGCCGAGCTCCTCGATCCGGTCCGCGCGCTGGAGGCCGACCTGCCGGGCGAGGTAGACGAACGTCGCGTCCGCCGTGAGCTTGTCGACGAGCGACGTCGCCGGCTCGTCGAGCACGGGCGAGAGCGCCGTGGCCGTCGCCCAGGCGTCGACGACGTACCGCGGGTCCGCGTAGACGTCACGCGCCGGCAACGAGAGCGCCAAGCGTGTACCCGAACGATCCAGGATCTGTCCCCGCTCGGCGGGCAGCGCGACGGTCCGCACCCGCTGGTCCGCGGCCCGGTCCCGGAGATCGTCGGCCTGGCTGACCTGCAGGACCGACAGGCGCACGAAGATCGCGCCCAGCGCGAACACCATGACGCAGAGCAGCGCGACCAGACGGCCGATCGGCGGACGGGTCACCGACGCTCCTCGCCCACGGACGCTGAGCCCGTCCCAGTCGGATCGCCCGGGTCGTCCGACGCGCGGAGGATCCGGATGTCGTCGGGGAGACGCATGCCGTGCCGAGCGGCCCATGCGGCGATCCGACCGGGAGCGGACAGGGTGGCCTGCTGGGTCACCAGCCCGAGGTGCTCCTGCCGCAGCACCTCGGCGCGCCGCTCCACCTCGTCGATGCGGAACGACTGCTGCGCCAACAGGACGTGCAGGACGACGATCGACAGCACCAGCAGGCCCACGACCACCGACGCGAGGACCGCGAAGCCGACCTGGTGCTGCTTGCGTCGCTTCGGCTTGAGGACCCGAGCGGGCTCGCTGCGCGGCCCGCGAGGCGGACGCGGCGACGGCAGCTCGCGGGCGGGGAGGCTCAAGCGGCCGCTCCGTCCGGGAGCTTGGCGGCGGCGCGGAGCTTGGCCGCCCGCGAGCGGGGGTTCCGGGCTCGCTCGGCCTTCGAGGGAACGAGCGGCTTCTTCGTCAGGATCTCGAGGTCCGCTCGACCCAGGAGGAAGCGCTTGACGATCCGGTCCTCGAGCGAGTGGTACGCGATCGTGACCAGGCGGCCACCGGGAGCGAGGAGGTCGGCCGCCCGAGGCAGGGTGGCGGCGAGCTCCTCGAGCTCCCGGTTGACCGCGATGCGGAGCGCCTGGAACGTCCGGCGCGCGGGGTGGGGGCCGCCCCGCCGCGCCCCCAGGGCGCCCGCGACCACGCGGGCGAGCTCGTCGGTCGTCGCGATGGGAGCACGGGAACGCGCCCGGACGATCGCGGCCGCGACGCGTCGGGAGCGGCGCTCCTCGCCGTACTCGAACAGGATCCGCGCCAGCTCCTCCTCGGGGGCCGAGTTCACGAGGTCCATCGCGCTCTCGCCCTCGCGATCCATCCGCATGTCCAGCGGGCCCGGCTGCCGGTAGGAGAAGCCGCGCTCGGGGCGGTCGAGCTGCATCGAGCTCACGCCCAGGTCGAACAGGACGCCGTCGACCCGGTTCTCCGCGGGCATGGCCGAGAACCGGGCCCGGACGGCGGTGAAGCGCTCGCCGAACGGCGCGAGGCGCTCGCCGGCGAGCCGGATGGCTTCGGGATCGCGGTCGACACCGATCACGCGCTCGGCCCCGGACCGAAGGAGCGCCTCGGCGTGGCCGCCGGCGCCGAGCGTGAGATCGAGCACGGTGCCGTCGCCGCCGAGGAACCCGACGACCTGATCCACCATGACGGGCTCGTGCTCGGCCGTCGCCACGGCCCGCCCCTCATCCCATCAACCAGATGGCGAGCAACCCCGGGCCGAGCGCGACCGCCATCGAGGCGGCGGTCATGATCAGCAGCCAGAGGCTCTGGCGAACCTCACGATCGAGCGGACCTGTGCTCACGTGTCTGCCCCTCTCCTCCCCCTCGGTGCGAGGGTCCCCGACTGGTACGCGCCGCCGTGGCCGGACTCGTACCGCTCGTGCGTCTCGCGGTCCCAGACCTCCATGCGGTCGAAGACGCCGAGCACGACGGCCTCCTTGCGGATCCCGACCTCGGTCCGCAGGCGCTGCGGAACGAGCAGCCGGCCCTGCGCGTCGAGGTCGACCGCCTCGGCCTTCCCGAAGAACATGCGCGCGTAGGCACGCCCCTCGGCGTCGGAGAGGGGGAGGTCGCGGACCTCCGCCGCCCGGGCCTCCCACTCGGCCCTGGGGAAGCAGAAGAGGCAGCCGTCCTGGCCCAACGTCAGCACCGCTCCGTCGGCGAACGCCTCACGGAAGCGTGCGGGCAGGCTGATCCGCCCCTTCGGGTCGAGCTGGTAGCTGTGCGTGCCGAGCAGTTCGGCCACGCGTCCTCCCCTTCTCCTCCACTGCGTTCCACTGTTATGCCACCTGCACTCCACCCGGTCAAGCGAGAAGGGTGAAAAAGAGAGAACTACAGTGGTGGAAGTGAACGGCTGTCAACCTACGGTCCCGGCGCGCTCCCGCTCGCGACGAGGATCAGGGGAGGAACGGCTCCCACTCGGGCTCCAGACGCCCGAGCGTGAGGCGGAACCCGTCGGAGGGGGCGACCGGCCGGCGGGCGAGGCGCAGCCCGGCGTCCTCGATCAACCGGTTCTCCTTCCGGGAATTGCATCGCCGGCAGGCGGCGACGACGTTGTCCCACGTGTGCGTCCCGCCCCGGGACTTCGGCACGACGTGATCCAGGTTCTCCGCCGCCGCGCCGCAGTACTGGCACGACCAGTCGTCGCGCGCGAAGACCGCGCGCCGTGTGAGCGGCGCGGTCGCGCGGTACGGGACGCGGACGAAGTGCCGCAGGCGCAGCACCGAGGGTGCGTCGAGCGCGATGCGCTCGGAACGGAAGACCTGCCCGTTGGGGACCAGCACCTCGGCCTTGTCCTTGAGCACGAGGACGACCGCCCGCCGCGCGGAGACGACCGCGAGAGGTTGGTGCGACGCGTTGAGCACCAAGGCACGTCCCATAGGGTCGGGGCGAGTGTAGCGCAGGCACGCGAAGAACCCGGCTCGGGTGCTTGAACGGGCCGGATCCCGATGGTGTGATTCGCGCCGGCGGCGGTGGCCGCGCTCGTTGGGACGCCTGGAAGCAGCGAACAAGGGGCCGCGCGGGGCGTCCAGCAACCGGGTGCAGCACCGCCGCCCCTTCGCGTCCGCCGGCGCCGATCCTCCAGCCCACGGGGTCCCACGTCCCCGGGAACCGGACGCCTCCACACGTCGGTCGAAGGGCAGGATGCCGCAGGAACCCGCCCGCCGTTCGGTGCGTACACCCCGGTAAGATGAACGCCCCCGCCGACCCCGGAGGTGCGCGTGGAGGTCCGTAAGCAGTCCGATCCCAACTGGAGGTTGTTCTCGGAGCGGTTCGCCCAGATCGAGCACAACGTCGAGCGGGTCGTGCAGGGCAAGCAGCGCGAGATCCGGCTCGCGCTCGCGGCGCTGGTCGCCGAGGGTCACGTGCTGATCGAGGACGTGCCCGGCGTGGGCAAGACGATGCTCGCCAAGGCGATCGCGCGGTCGATCGACTGCTCCTTCCGGCGGATCCAGTTCACGCCCGACCTGCTCCCCACCGACGTCACCGGCGTGAACGTGTTCAACCAGGAGCGGGGGGACTTCGAGTTCAAGCCCGGCGCGATCTTCGCGAACATCGTGCTCGGCGACGAGATCAACCGCGCGAGCCCGAAGACCCAGTCCGCGTTGCTCGAGTGTATGGAGGAGCGCCAGGTCACGATCGACACCGAGACGTATCAGCTCGGCGTCCCGTTCATGGTCATCGCGACGCAGAACCCGATCGAGCACGAGGGCACCTACCCGCTGCCGGAGGCGCAGCTGGACCGCTTCATGATGCGGATCGCGATCGGCTACCCGTCGCCGGAGGTCGAGGCGGAGATCCTGACGACGCACGGCGTGCACTCCACGCTCGGCGACATCGGCGCGGTCGCCGACGCCATGAGCGTCCGGGAGATGATCGAGCAGGCGCGCGAGGTCCACGTCGCCGCCGGCATCCGGCGGTACATCGTGGATCTGATCGAGGCCTCGCGTCGCCACCCGGACATCTACCTCGGCGCCAGCCCCCGCGCCTCGATCATGCTGCTGCGGGCGGCGCGGGCGCTCGCGGCCGCCGAGGAGCGCGACTTCGTCGTTCCGGACGACGTGAAGTCGCTGGTCCCGCCGGTGCTCGCGCACCGGGTCATCGTCACGGCGGACGCCGTGATGGGCGGCCGCACGTCCCAGGCGGTGTTGGAGGAGCTCGTCGCCGAGGTCGCGGTTCCGGTGACCGGGACGGCCTGACATGCCCTCCGGCCGCGGGGTCCTGGTCTTCGCGGTCGGGATCGCGCTCTGGGCGGCGGCCCGCCTCCTCGGCTCCACGACCCTCCACATGGTCGCGGTCGGGCTCGTCGTGCTCCCGTTCGCGGCCGCGCTCCTCGCGAGATGGAGCCGCCAGCGGCTGCGGATCCGCCGCCGGCTGTCCGACGCGCGGATCCAGCCGGGGCAACGCGTGTACGTCGAGCTCGAGGTGGAGAACCAGTCCCCCACGCAGACATCGTTCCTCCTGGTCGAGGACCGCCTGCCCGCCGCGCTCGGCCGTTCGGCCCGGCTCGTCATCGCGGCGCTCCACGGCCGGGACCGCCAGTACGTGCGGTACTCGCTCACCCCGCGTCACCGCGGCCGGTACACCCTCGGCCCCCTCACGGTGGACCTTTCCGACCCGTTCGCGCTGACGAAGCTGCGGGTCGAGTTCGACGAGCGCGAGGACCTGGTGGTCGCCCCCGAGGTGGAGAACCTCGCCGGCGGGCCCGACTCGCCGTTCGGGATGGCGAGCGGGCTGGCGCTCGCCCGCCACCTGTTCCGCACGGGCGACGAGTTCTACACGATGCGGCCCTACGTCGAGGGCGACGACCTGCGGCGGATCCACTGGCCGAGCGTCGCCCGCAGCGGCGAGCTGATGATCCGCCAGGACGAGTCGACCCGTCGCTCGACGGCGGTGCTGTTCGTCGACACCCGGGACACCGCCGTCGGCCAGACCCACAGCCCCTGCTTCGAGAAGGTCGTCTCGTGCGCCGCGTCGGTCGGCGTCCTGCTGATGCGCTACGGCTTCTCGGTCAAGCTCGCGACGACCCAGCTCCCGCCGCAACGGGTCGGCGAGGAGCAGCTGCTCGAGGCGCTCGCCGGGATCGCGCACCACAGCTCACGGGCGCTCTCGACCGGCCTCACCCGTCTGCGGATGGTCGCGGCGAGCGACACGACGCTCGTCATCGTCGGCTCGCCCCCTCCCCCCACGGAGCTCGCCTCGCTGATCCGGACCGGCGCCACGTTCGGCCCGAAGGTCGGGGTCTTCGTGCACCCGACCGATCCCGACACGCTCCCGCCCGACCGCCGCGGCCAGCTCGAGGGTCGGGCGTCGCAGGCGCAGCTGTCCCTGTCCCGCTCGGGCTGGGAGGTCGTCGTCCTCCCACCTTCGGCCAGATTGCGAGAGGTATGGCACGCCAGCCGGACACGTCCGCTGGTCGTCAGCGGCTCCTAGCGCTCGCCGCGGTCGCCGGGCTCGCGGCCGCGACGGCGTTCGCGTTCGGCCGGGTCTTCATCGGCCGGGCGCCGACGGTCGAGCTCGTCGCCGCCGCGCTCGCCTCGGTCCTGATCGCGGGCCTGCTCGAGCGCAGGGGGCTCGCGCTCGCCCTGCTCGCGAGCGGCGTCGGCCTCGTCTTCGCGCTCACGTGGATCGTCTTCCCCCAGACGGCGTGGTATGGGCTGCCGACGATGCGGACGCTCCGGGCGGTCGGACGATCCCTGGAGTTCGTGGCCCAGCAGGCCAGGGTCCAGGTCGCGCCGACCCCGCCGCTGCCGCCGCTGATGCTCGCCGCCGTGACGGCCGTGTGGACGGCGGCCTTCTCCACCCACGCGCTCGCGATCCGGGCCGGCAGCCCGCTGCTCGCGGTGCTGCCGCCCATCGCCCTCGTGGGCTTCGCCGACTCGGTGCTCCAGGACGGCGCGAGGCCCGTGTACGCGATCACGTTCCTGGCGGCGGCGCTCGCGGTGGTGTTCGTGGACGGCCTGCGCCGCGTCCGCCAGTGGGGCCCGATCTGGTCGAGCTCCCGGAGCCGGCGGCTGGGCCGGCCGGCCACCCGGGGAGCGCGCCAGGTCGCCGTCGCCGCCGTGTTCGCGGCGGTGCTCGTCCCAGGACTGCTGCCGGGCTTCCGGTCCGAGGCGCTCGTGGACTTCTCCACGGCCGGGGACGGCATCCGGCTGGACCCGTTCGTGTCGATCCAGGCCCAGCTCGAGGAGAACGAGGTCGTCGACCTGTTCCAGGTCACCTCCCCGGCGGGCGCGGCGTACTGGCGCCTGTACGCCCTGGATCAGTTCGACGGGACGACCTGGTCCAGCTCGGACCCGGACGCGGAGAAGGGGCAGGTGCTCGGCCCCGTCGCGCAGCTACCCGTCGCGCCGGCGATCCCGGCCTCGGCCGAGCCCCTCGCCCAGCGCTACCGGGTCCTCCACGAGATCGCCGACCCCTGGCTGCCGATGGCGCACGCCGCCGAGTCGCTGACGGTGCCGGCCGAGGAGTTCCGCTACGACCCCGACCTCGGGCAAGCGGTGATCGACGGGGGGCTCGACGAGGGGTTCGAGTACAGCGTCCGCTCTCGGATCCTCTCCCCCGATCCCGGGGTGCTCGACCTGATCGCCTTCGACGCGCCGAGCGCCTACGGCCGGTACACGGCCGTCCCCCCGAGCGTCGACCCGCGGGTCGGCGAGCTCGCCCGGCGCTGGGCCGGCGACCAGGCGTCGCCGTACCGGCAGGTGCTCGCGATCCAGGAGCACTTCCGGGACGGCTCGTTCCAGTACGACCAGGAGGTCGAGCCGGTCGCGGACTCCGACGCGCTCCTGACGTTCCTCACGGAGGAGCGGCGGGGCTTCTGCCAGCAGTTCGCAACGGCGATGGCCGTCCTGGTGCGCGAGCTGGGGTACCCGGCGAGGGTCGCCGTCGGGTTCCGCAGCGGCGAGCCCGAGGGCGGCACGTACACGGTCCGCAACCGCGACGCGCACGCCTGGGTCGAGGTCTTCTTCCCGGGCGTCGGGTGGCTGGCGTTCGAGCCCACGCCGGGCCGCGCCAACCCGATCGACCGGCCCGGGACCTACCTCGATCCCGCCGCCCCGGAGGCCGGCGACCCCGGGTCGCAGGTCGGGGCCGGGCAGGGCGAGAGCACGCTCGGCGGTGGGAACGTGGAGTGCGAGCCCGCGGGCGGCGGCGGACCGCTCCCCGGCCAGCTGCAGAATGCGGACCCCAACGCCTGTCAGCAGACGCGTCCCGAACGGGGCCTCGGCACCGACCTCCCGGAGGGCTTCCTCGGCGGCGGAGCCCTGGCCGAACCGCCCGAGGAGGATGGGTACTCGATCCCGTATCGGTGGATCCTCGCGTCGCTCGCCGCGATGGCCCTGCTGGTGCTGCTCCTCGTGCCGGTCGTGAAGTGGAGCTGGCGCAGGATGATGCTGCGCCGCTCGCGCGGTCCGCGGGACCTGGTGCTCGCCGCGTATCGGGTGTTCGACGGGCGGGCGACCGACCTCGGGCTCGGCCGACGAGGAGGCGAGACCGTCGAGGAGCACCGTGCCCGGCTCTCGGCTGCGGTCGCCCTTTCCGACGGCCACCTGGCGCGGCTCGCGACGGCGGCCGAGCAGGCCGCCTACTCGCCGCATGAGCCGTCCGCCGACCAGGCCGACGCCGCGTTGCGGGACGGCCGGACCGCGATCTCCGATCTGCGGAAGGACGCCGGGTTCGTCCGGCGGATCGTGGGCGTCTACCGCCCCGGCGTCTAGGGCGCCGAGCTCAGGGCCAACCGTTCAGGCGAGCTCAGGTCCCGGTCTGGGCGTGCGCCGCGGCCTCCCGGAGGGCGCGGACGAAGCGGTCCCGGTCGTCGTGGAACTGCCCCACCTTGGTCTCCACCCCGGTCGCGATCTCGTCGATCGCCACGAAGAACGCGAGCTGGCCCTCCCGGAGCGCGTCGATGATCTCCCCGTTGCGTCGGGCGACCTTGAAGATGCTCACGCCGTCGGTGATGAGCTTGACCTCGGACAGGTGTCTGTCCAGGTGCGCTCGCCGGTTCAGGTAGTCCCACGCGCGGCGCACCCGCTGGAGCGACATACCGCTGTCCAGGAGCGACTTGACGACCTTGAGCGCGACGAGGTCCCGGAACGAATACAGGCGCGGGACCCCGGGGCGACCGCCGGTCCCCTGGACGGAGGGACGCACCAGGCCGATCTGGTCCCAGTACCGGAGCTGGCGCGGCGTGCAGGACGTGAACTTCGTCGCCTGATGCGCGGTGAAACCTTCCATGCGAAACGCGCGCCCTCCGAGCCCGACCCTCGCCAACTCCACGACCAACCTGCGGGCCGCCAGCGGCGCCGAGGGACGGCTCGACGTGCGGTTGACGGTCACGCCCCCGGGGAAGGTGACGCAGTTGTACTGCCTCGGGCTCGGTCGTGGCAAGCGCGCAGGGAGAGGCGCCGAACGATCGCGACGATCGGACGACGCGGTGAACGGGACTACGGCTCGGGGGGTTGCGGCGGCTGAGGAGGACGCTCGCGGAACCGCCCCGACAGGCGAGCGAGCATGCCCGCGATCGAGAACCGTCCCGCGCCGCTCTGCATCGCGCGCACCTGATCGCGGCCGAGCTGCTTCAGGTACCGGTAGATCAGCAACGACGAGGCGAGCATCACGCAGAACCCCGCGGCCGCGACGTACAGCGACACGGGGAACGCCATGAGCATCAGGAAGCCGGCCAGGAACGCGAGCGCGGACCACCGGATCCGGCGGGCGAGGTGCGTGTAGAGCGAGGTCTTGCTGACCTGCTCGGCCAGCCGTGGATCCTCCTCGGACAGGCGCTGTTCGATCTCCTCGAGGATCCGCTGTTCGTCGGGCGACAGTGGCATGGGGTCCGGCTTCCTCCGGTCCGTCGGCTTGATTATAGGAAGGCACCCTCCAAGGGGGAACGTCCCGTCCTCAGCGGTCGCGGCGACGGTCGAGCAGGGCCGCCGGCATCGCGCTCCCGCGTCCGAACCGCTCCTCGATCCGGTCCACCGCACGCTCGACCTCGCCCCACCGCTCCCCGCGCAGCAGCGCCAGCTGCTCCTCGCCGGCGGCGACGAGCCCGGTCCCCGCGACCCCGAGCAGCCGCACCCTGCGCCGCGCGCCCGGGAGGGCCCGGAACAGCTCCGAGGCGACCTGGTACAGGTCCGCCCCGACGTCGGTCGGCGGGTCGATCGTCCGGGAGCGCGTGAGCGTCGTGAAGTTCGCCAGGCGCACCTTCAGCGTCACGGTCCGCGCCCGGTAGCCGTCGTCCCGCAGGCGGGCGCCGACCCGCCGCGACAGCGCCAGGACCTCCCGCAGGAGCTCCGCCTCGTCGTCCAGGTCGCGGTCGAAGGTCTCCTCGTGGCTGACGGACTTCGGCACCTCGTACGGCACGACCGGGCGGTCGTCCACCCCCCGCGCCAGCTCGTGGAGGTCCCGGGCGTGCCGCTCACCCAGGAGCCGCTCGAGCACCACCGGAGGCGTGCGGCCGAGGTCGCCGACGGTCTTCACCCCCAGGCGCGTGAGCATCTCCATCGTCTTGTCCCCGATCCCCCAGAGCGCCCTCGCGGGGAGCGGGTCCAGGAACGCCTCGACCTCGCCGGCGCCGACGGCCACGAGCCCGTCGGGCTTGGCCCCGCGGGAGGCGAGCTTGGCGACGAGCTTGCTCGGGCCGACCCCCACCGAGCAGGACACCCCCAGGTCCGCTCGGACCTGCTCGCGGACGCGCTCGCCGATCGCCACCGGCTCGCCGAACAGCAGGACGGCCCCCGAGACGTCCAGGAAGGCCTCGTCCAGGGCGATGGGCTCGACGAGGGGCGTGACGGCCAGGCAGATCTCGCGGAACCGGTTGGAGTGGGCCTTGTAGGAGACGAAGTCCGGCGACACGAAGACGGCGTCCGGACAGAGCCGGCGCGCGCGGACGGCGGGCATCGCGTTCCGGATCCCGTACGCCCGCGCCTCGTAGGACGCCGACATCACCACGCCGCGCGCCCCGGCGCCCCCGACGACGACCGGCCTGCCGGCCAGGCTCGGGTCCTTCAGGACCTCGACCGAGGCGTAGAAGGCGTCGAGGTCCACGTGCAGGATCGGCTCGCTCACCCGCGGACGGGCCATCGACGCGGAGCCTATCGCCGCGCTCACCGTCCGGCCGATCCGCCGCTCGAGTGCCAGAGCTTGCGCGGGATCGCCGGGGTCGCGGAGGGCCCCGCGTGCGCGAGCGCCTCGGCGAGCCTGCCCTCCCGTCGCGCCCGATGGAGCGCCACGAGGTCCCACACGTCCTCGGCGACGACCGACACGCCCCGTTCACCCGTGCGTCGCACCGTCCCGACGACCGCGAGCACGAACGAATGGAACACGGTCTTGGCGACCTTCGGCTGGACGCTCTCGAACACCGTCACGTCGAGCGGGCCGGTCGCGTCGTCGAGCGTCAGGAAGATGATCCGCTGGCCGCTGCGGATCGCCGGGGTCTGCGACGCCACCTTCACCCCGACGACCATCACGCGGTCGTCCCTGCGGCATCGCCAGAGATCCCTCGCCCGCGTGGCGCCGAGGTCGGCGATCAGCGGCTCGAAGAAGCTCACGAGGTGACGGCTGGCGTCCATGCCGAGGACCTCGAGCTCGGCTCGGACGCGCTCGGCGTCGGTGTACTCGGGGAGGCCACGGTCGGGGGGCGGGGGGGCGTCGCTGCGGGGTCGCGGTTCCTTCGTCGCTCCGCGGGGCGAGGTGTCGCTCCGGGGTCGCGGTTCCTTCGTCGCTCCGCCACGACGGGCGTGCTCGAGAGGGCTTTGCTGGGCTCCGCTCCTCCTCCGCGACCCCTCCGCGACGTCACCCCGCCGCGCGGTCGTGTCCAGCTGCGCGGGCGGGTTCGGCGTGGGGGGGTGGAGGTCGAGGGCGAGTTGGTCGCCTTCGCGTTGAGGGGGGGTGGTCATGGCGGCGTAGAGGCGGTCGCGGCGGGTGCCGCGGTCGATGGCGTCGAAGGCGCCGGCGTGGGCGAGCGCTTCGACGACCGGTTTGGAGACGGTCGTTCGGCGCAGGAAGTCCCCGACGTCCCGGAACGGTCGGTCGGCTCGGGCCTCCAGGATCGACCGGATCTCGGCCCCGGAGATCCCGTGCACGTCCTGCAGCGCCAGACGGATCCCGTACCGCCGCGAAGCCCCCACGGCATCGGACAGACCGCCGGTGGGCTCCGGGGACCCGCCGGCGGGGTCCTCGCAGAGGGGTCGCGGAGGAGGAGCGGAGCCCAACGGACCCGTCTCGAGCACCCCCGTCGCGGCGGAGCGACGAAGGAACCGCGACCCCGGAGCGAGGACCCCGCCGACCGTCTCGAGACCCACTTCCTCCACCACGTACTCCGGCTCGGACGCGTTGACGTCCAGCGGCAGGATCGGGATGCCGTGCCGGCGCGCGTCCTCGAGGATCAGGCGCCGCGGGTACATCCCGGGGTCGTGCGTGAGGACCCCGGCGAGGAAGTGCGCCGGGTAGTGGGCCTTCAGCCACGCGGACTGGTACGTCGGGACGGCGAACGCGGCGGCGTGCGCCTTGCAGAACCCGAAGCTCGCGAACTCGGCCACGTCGGCCCAGGTGCCCGCGGCGACCTCCTCGGCCACGCCGCGGGCCCGGGCGCGGCGCAGGAAGTCCGCGCGGAGCTTCGGGAGCATCTCCTCGCGGTCGAGGTGGCGGCGGACGAAGTCGGCCTCGGTGAGGTCGTAGCCGGCGATCGCGGCGAGCGCCCGCATCACCTGCTCGTGGTAGACGATCACGCCGAACGTCTCCTGCAGCGCCGGGCGGAGCGCGGGGTGCGCGTACGTGGGCCGCTCCATGCCGGCCCGGCGGCGCAGGTACGGGTTGATCATGTCCGACTTCACCGGGCCCGGCCGGAACAGCGAGATGTCGACGATCAGGTCCTCCCAGCGGGCCGGCTGCAGCTTCTGCAGGAGCTCGCGCTGGCCGGGGCTCTCGATCTGGAAGCACCCGAGCGTGTCCGACGCCCGGATCAGCTCGAACGTGGGCTCGTCGTCGAGCGCGATCGCATCGAGATCGACCTTGCGGTGGTCGGTGCGGGCGATCTCGTCCAGGGCGTGGCGCATCGAGGAGAGCATCCGGACCCCGAGCACGTCGAGCTTGAGGTAGCCGAGGAGCTCGACGTCGTCCTTGTCGGCCTGGATCACCCGGTAGCCCTGGAACGAGCGCTCGAGCGGGACCCGCGTCACGAGGTCGTCGTTCGACAGCACGATGCCGGAGGGATGGAGCGCGATGTGGCGCGGGAAGCCGTCCAGGCGCTCGGCCACGCGGAACAGCAGCTCGAGCTGGCCGGCGTTCAGGTTCGAGCCGGCGAGCTCGGGCAGGCGCTCGATCGCGACGCGGAGGTCCCGGGCGCCGATGTGCGGGAAGGCCTTCGCCACGGTGTCGACCTCGGGCTCGGGCAGGCCGAGCGCCTTGCCGACCTCGCGCACGGCGGCGCGGGCGCGGTACGTGTCGACCATCGCGACGCAGGCGCACCGGTCCTCGCCGTAGCGCGAGAGCACCATGTCGTACACGTCCTCGCGCCGGGCGGACTCGACGTCCACGTCGATGTCGGGGAGCTCGTCGCGCAACGGGTTCAGGAAGCGCTCGAACGCGAGGTCGTGACGGACCGCGTCGACGTCGGAGATGCCGGTCAGGAAGCACACGAGCGAGCCGGCGGCGCTCCCCCGGCACGCGCACCGGATCCCCATCGCCCGGACGTCCGCGACGATGTCCGCCACCGTCAGGAAGTAAGCCGAGTAGCCGAGCCGGTGGATCATCGCGAGCTCGTGGTCCAGCCGGTCGCGCACGCCGGCGGTCGGCTCCATCGCCCGGCGCTCGAGGCCGCTCCAGCAGCGCTCGGCGAGGACGCTCGAGGCCGATCGCCCCGCCGGGGTCGCGAAGGCGGGGAAGCGGACCCGCCGGAGCTCGAGGTCGAACGCGCACGACTCGGCGATCTCGAGCGTCGCCGAGACGAGGCCGGGCCGCTCGTCGAAGAGCGCGCGCATCTCGGCGGCCGGCTTCAACCACCCCTCCGCGTTGCGGCGGGTGACGTTGGACCGGCCGATCGGGACGAGCTCGCGCATGCACCCGAGCGCGTCGGCGAGGAACGCGTCCTCGGGCACGAGGTAGCGGACCGGGTTCGTCGCCACGGCGCGGACGCCCGAGCGCTCGGCCAGGCGGAGCAGCGCGCGGATCTCGCGGGACGAGCCCTCCTCGAGCCGGTGCTGGACCGCGACGAACAGGCGGTCGCCGAACGCCTCCCGGAAGGGCTCGAGCGCGTCCCGGGCGGCGTCGAGCCGCCCCGCGACCGCGAGCTCCCCCGGCTTCGAGGACGGCCCGAGGAGCGCGACGAGCCCGCCGGCGTGCGCGCAGACCTGCTCGGGGACGAGGGACGGGTCGCCGCGCTCGCCGCTCATGTGCGCGTCGGTGGTCAGGCGGCACAGGTTCGCGTAGCCGCCGGCATCCCGCGTCAGGAGGACCACGCTCGCGTCGGGGGGCCTGCGGCCGGACCGCGGGAGCGGGAGCGTCCCGTCCTCGCGCAGGGTGAGCGAGGCGCCGAGGATCGGCCGGACGCCCTCGCGCTCACACGCGTCGACGAACCGGGCGGCCCCGTAGAGCCCGTCGCGGTCGGTGAGCGCCACGGCCGGCATCCCGAGCCCGGCCGCCCGCCGGGCGAGCGCCTCGGGCGAGAACGCCCCCTCCTTGATGGAGAAGTAGGACCGGACGTCCAGGTGCACGAACGGGGCGAGCATGTCCGGGACCTAGGGAGCGACCCCGACGCCGGCCGGGGCCGCCGCGAGGCTCCGCATCAGTCCCACAGCCGCTCGAGGTGCCAGCGTTCCGCGAGCCGGTCGTGGTACAGGTCCCAGACCGCGCCGCCGCGCGCCTCGACGCGCCAGTACTCGCGATCCCGCCCGTCGGCCCACCACCGGCCCTCGATCCGCCAGCGGCCGATCACGTCGGCGACCTCGTAGCGCCGCCCGCGCCAGACGAACGCCGCCGGCATGCCCGCATCCCGCTCGACCCGGACCTCGACCTCCTCGTCGTAGCGCTTGGACATGCTCGCCCTCGGTCGACCACCTCCCCCTCGAGGATGGAATCGAACGTATGTTCGAGGGGGAAAGGAACCGTACACCCGGGCTCCGACAGCGGTCAAGCCGAGCGTGGAGCGGTCAGGCCCGCCGTTCCCAGACGGCCGGGTCGTGGACGAAGTGGACGCGGATGGGGTCGATCTCGCGCAGCCGCGCGACCGAGGCCACGTACGCCTCGCGCCGGTCGTCGCCGGCGGGCGGCTCGCCCGAGCGGGCATCGTCGGCCGCGCCCTCCCACTCGGCGAGCGTCAGCAACGCCTGGCCCGCGATCAGCACCGTGCCGTGGGCCGTCTCGACCGCGAGCGATTGGTGACCCGGAGCATGCCCGGGCGTCGGGACCAGCCGCAGGCCGGGCGCCACCTCCGTCTCGCCGTCGAGCAGCTCGTAGGTGAGCCCGGGGGCGTCCACCCACTCGGCGACGGTGTAGTCGGGCTCGTGGACCATCGCCCACTCACGCCGCTGCGCGAAGATCGGACGGCCGGGGAAGCGGTGGTTCTGCCCGCCGTGGTCCGCATGCAGGTGACAGTTCGCGACCGCCGTCACGTCCGCCATCTGGATCCCCTGCGCGCGGAGCATCCGCTCGAGCGGCCACCGCTCCCGGACGATCTCGTCCACCTCGGCGTTGCCCGAGCCGATGCCGGTGTCGAACAGGAGGACCCCGTCGCGATGCGTGACGGCGTGCGCCACGATCGGGAACGGCGTGCCGGCCGGCCACCGCTCCTCCTCCGGCAGCTCCAGCTCCGCGAGGAGCAGCGGGAGCACGCGAGGCTCGCTCACGTCGTGGGACCGGCGGCCGCGGGGGTCTCACGGCGCTCGTACCACTCGCGGTGGAGCGTGCACCGATCGTCGTCGTCGAAGCTGCAGACGAGGATCCCGTCCAGCTCGACGGTCGTCCCCTCGTCGGAGGGGAACGAGACGGTCCAGTGCGCGACGCCGCGGTCGCCCGAGGTCGCGATCGGGTCCACGCTCCACCGGATCCGCGACGGCGCGCCGCCCTCGACCCAGGCCCGGACGATCTCGTCGCGCCCGCGGGCCGGCTCGCGGAACGGGCCCCACGAGTACTCGGCGTCCTCGGCGAACAGGGCGGCGACCTCGTCGGGATCGTTCGAGGCCCACGCCGCGAAGTACCGTTCGAGCCAGGAGCGGAACGCCTCCGGGTCCACGGCCGCATCCTATCGGCGCCCGGCGTGCGGCTAGGCTGTCGCGGTGGACCCGGACGCCCTCGTCGTCTGCGTGCCGAACTTCAGCGAGGGTCGCCGCGCCGACGTGATCGACGCGATCTGCGACGCGCTCGCGAGCGTCGAGGGCGCCCGGCTCGTCTACCGGCAGGCCGACCCCGAGCACCACCGGCTCGACACGACCGTGGTCGGCGCGCCCGACGCGGTGCGGGCGAGCGCCCTCGCCGGGGCGGCGAAGGCGGTGGAGCTGATCGACATGGAGCACCACGCGGGCGGGCATCCGCGGATGGGCGCCGCGGACGTGATCCCGTTCGTCCCGCTGCGCGGGATCTCGATGGAGGAGGTCGTCGAACTCGCCCGCTCCTTCGGGGCGGAGCTCGCGCGGACGCTCGACCTGCCCGTGTACCTGTACGACCGGGCGGCGCTCGTCCCGGAGCGCGCGAGCCTCGCCGAGGTCCGGCGGGGCGAGTTCGAGGGGCTGCGGGACGCGGTCGAACGGGGCGAGCGGCTCCCCGATCTCGGTCCGCCGCGCATCGGAAGGGCGGGCGCGACGGCCGTCGGAGCTCGGAAGCCGCTGATCGCGTTCAACGTGTACCTCGACGGCTCGGCGGAGGCCGCGGTAGAGGTGGCGAGGGCCGTCCGCGAGTCGGGCGGCGGCCTGCCCGCGGTGCGGGCGATCGGGTTCGAGGTCCCGGAGCGGGGCGGGGTGACCGTCTCGATGAACCTCGTCGACTTCGAGGTGACGGGGCTGCGACGGGCGTTCGACGAGGTCGTCGCGCTCGGCGCCGAGCGGGGCCTTCGGGTGCGGTCCTCGGAGATCGTCGGCCTCGTCCCGCAGGCGGCGCTGGCGGGCGACGTGGTGCAGGACCTACGACTGGAGGGGTTCGATGCGGACTCGCAGATCCTGGAGCGCCTCGTGACCGGCGACGGCATCGGGTCGCGGACGATCGACACGTTCCTCGAGGGGCTGGCCTCGGACGCGCCGACGCCCGGCGGGGGCGCGGTCGCCGCGCTCTGCGGCGCGGCCGGCGCCGCGCTGATCTCGATGGTGTGCCGCCTCACGATCGGGCGCGAGGCCTACGAGGAGGCATGGGACCGGATGCGCGAGATCCTCGCGGAGGCCGACGCCGCCCGTTCCGTGTTCGTGGGGCTCGCCGACCGGGACGCCGCGGCGTTCGACGACGTGATGGTGGCGTTCCGGATGCCCAAGGACGACGACCGCCGGAAGGCGGAACGGAGCGCGGCGATCCAGCGCGCGTACGAGGGCGCGGCGCGCGTCCCCCTCGACGTCGCGCGGCGGGCGGCCGACCTCATGGACCTCGCGACCGAGTCGGTCAGGCTCGGGAACACCAACGCCGCGTCGGACGCGCTCTCGGCCGCGCACGCCCTGCACGCCGCCACACACGCGGCGCTCGCGAACGTCGCGATCAACGCCGCCGGCCTCAAGGACCCGACCGTCGCCGCCGAGCTCGGCGCGGAGTGCGACCGGATCCGCGAGCGCGCCGAGGCCCGCCTGCCGCAGGCCCGGGCGGCGTTCGCCGCGCGGATCGCCTGACGGTGCGCCGGTTCGAGCCGGGCGAGCCGATCGCGCTCCGCGAGCGATGGCGGGGTCGCGTCTGGGTCGCGCGCCCGGCGACGGTCGTGGTGGACGAGCCCGGCCTGCTGATGTTCGCGATCCCGCCGGGCACGCGCTGGTTCGGGCCGGCCGGGACGCAGGACGGATGGATCCGCCTGAAGGCACCCGGCGCGACGTGGACGCTCGAGCCGCGGCGGTGGACCGGCGCGCACGTCCTGTCGTTCGCCTGGCCCGGCAGCGGTCACGCCGTGCTCCACCTGTGGGACGACGCGTGGAGGCCGCGGTGCTGGTACGTGAACGTCGAGGCGCCGCTCCGACGGTCCGCGCTCGGCTTCGACACGTTCGACCAGGACCTCGACGTGGTGATCGAGCCCGATCGATCGTCCTGGCGCTGGAAGGACGAGGACGTCGTCGCCGAAGGGATCCGCCTCGGCGTGTACTCGGAGCGGGAGGCCGCCGCCTTCCGGCGCGAGGCCGAGCGCGGCCTGCGACGGGTGCTCGAGCGCCGGCCCCCGTTCGACCGGGAGTGGGACGCGTGGCGCCCCGACCCGGCGTGGGCGCCGCCGGTGCTCCCCGACGGGTGGGACCGGCCCTAGCTCTCGAGCGTCGGCATCACCGTCTCGACGAACTCGACGAGACGCCCCTCGCCCTCGCTCGGCCAGTCCAGGACGAGGTAGGTGACGCCGTTCGCCACGTGGCGGTCGAACGCCCGACGGACCTCGTCCCACGGCTCGCTGAGGGACAGGCTCGACGCGCGCACGATGTCCGCCGGATCGCGACCGGCCTCCTCGGCCGCGCGGCGCACGACGTCCCACTTCGCGGCGTAGTCGCCGCCCCACGAGTGCCACACGTCCGCCCGCCGCCCGACGATCGGTAGCGCCAGCCGCGGACCGCGCGCCCCGATCCAGATCGGCGGGCTCGGCGACTGCACCGGGCGCGGACGGAAGAGCGCATCCCGCAGCCGGTAGTGCGCACCCTCGAAGGAGACGCGCTCGCCGGAGAAGAGCAGCCGGAGCACCTGCACGCCCTCCTCGAGCCGCTCCATCCGCTCGCGCACGCCCGGGAAGTCGATGCCGAGCTCACCGTGCTCCTCCCCGTTCCACGCGGCGCCGACGGCGCACTCGACGCGGCCGCCGCTCACGTGGTCGACGGTGACGACCTCGGTGGCCAGCACCGAGGGATGACGGTGCGTCATCCCGGTCACGAGCGTGCCGAGGCGGATCCGGCTCGTGGAGGCCGCGAGGGCTGCGAGCAGCGTCCATCCCTCGAGACACGGGCCGTCGGGATCCGCGTAGAGCGCGGTGAAGTGATCGAAGACCCAGGCACCGTCGAACCCGGCCTCCTCCGCGTACCGCGTCCGCGCGAGGATCTGCTCCCACGTGAGCTGGTGCTGCGCGACGTCCAGACCGAACCGCACGCCTGCCTCCCGGGTTGTCGGACGAGGATCCGTGGGCGAGTCTAGGCGCGATGTTCGACGTCGATCGCGTCCGCTCCCACTATCCCTCGCTCGGGCGCGAGCTCGACGGCCGGCCCGTGGTGTTCGCCGACGCCCCGGGCGGATCGCAGGTCCCCGAGGTCGTCATCGAGGCGATGGCCGCGTACCTACGCCGGAGCAACGCGAACACCCACGGCGCGTTCGTCACGAGCCAGGAGACCGACGACCTCCTCCTCGAGGCGCACCGAGCGACCGCGGACCTGCTGGGCTCGGACCCGGACGAGGTGGTCTTCGGCCCGAACGCGACGACGCTGCTCCTCGCGATCTCGCGATCGGTCGGGCGGACGCTCGGGCCCGGCGACGAGGTGGTCGTGACCCGGCTCGACCACGATGCGAACGTGCGGCCGTGGCTGCTCGCCGCCGAGGACGCCGGGGCCTCCGTGCGATGGGTCGACATCCGCGACGAGGACGTCACGATCGACCGATCCTCCTTCGAGGCCGCGCTCACCGAGCGGACCAAGGTCGTCGCCTTCACGCTCGCTTCGAACGCCGTGGGCACGATCACCCCGGCGGCCGCGCTCGCGCGCCTCGTGCACGAGCGCACGCCGGCGATCGTCGTCTGCGACGGGGTGCACCTCGCGCAGCACCGGCGGATCGACGCGCGCGCGCTCGGCGCGGACCTCTTCGCGTGCTCGCCCTACAAGATCTTCGGGCCGCACCTCGGGGTCCTGTTCGGCCGGCGGGAACTGCTCGCGCGCCTGAAGCCCTACAAGGTCCGGCCGGCGAGCGACGCCCTGCCGAGCGCGTTCGAGACCGGCACGCAGAACCACGAGGGCCTGGCCGGATGGGTCGCCGCGATCGAGCACCTGGCGGACCTCGCGTCGTCCGCGGCGTCGGCCCGTGGCGAACGCCTGGGGGCCTCGTTCGAGGCGGTCCGCGAGCACGAGACCGACCTCGCTCGCCGCTTCCTCGAAGGAGCGTCGCGGATCCCCGGGCTCCGGCTCTTCGGTATCGACGACCCGGGGCGCCTGGACGAGCGGACCCCGACGTTCGCGGTCCGCCTCGGCGAGCGCCATCCGGCCGAGACCGCGAAGGCGCTCGCCGAGCGGGGGATCTTCGTCTGGGACGGCCACTACTACGCGCTCGAGCTGATGGAGCGCCTCGGGCTGCAGGCGAGCGGCGGCGCCGTCCGCGTCGGGTTCACGCACTACTCCACGCCCGGCGAGGTCGACCGAGTCCTCGAGGAGCTCTCGGCGCTCGCCTGAGCGTCTGCCCAGGTCAGGGGCCCGCGTTGCTAGGATGGCACCGCTCCCGCGCACCTGAGAGAGGACGAGTATGCGCATCCTGATCCTGGGCGGCGACGGCTACCTCGGCTGGGCGACCTCGATGCACTTCGCCCGGCGCGGCCACGAGGTCCACGCCCTCGACAACTACCTGCGCCGCCGCGCGCACGTCGAGGCCGGCACGGACTCGCTCACCCCGATCGGCGACTCGCTCCCGGCGCGGGCCGCCGCGTTCCACGAGGTCACGGGCCACGAGATCGGCGTCACCGAGGGCGACCTGATGGAGTGGGACGTCGTCGAGCGCGTGTTCCGCGAGCTCGAGCCCGAGGTGATCGTCCACTACGGCGAGATCCCGAGCGCCCCGTACTCGATGATCGACCGCGAGCACGCCGTCTTCACGCAGACGAACAACGTGGTCGGCACCCTGAACGTGCTCTACGCGATGGCGGAGCTCGCGCCGGACGCGCACCTCGTGAAGCTCGGCACGATGGGCGAATACGGGACGCCCAACATCGACATCGAGGAGGGCTTCATCGAGATCGACCACAAGGGTCGCCGCGACGTCCTGCCCTACCCGAAGCTGCCCGGCTCGATGTACCACCTGTCCAAGGTCCACGACTCCCACAACATCCACTTCGCCTGCCGGATCTGGGGCCTGCGGTCGACCGACCTGAACCAGGGCGTGGTGTACGGGATCGAGACAGACGAGACGAACCTCGACGAGCGGCTGCTCACGCGGTTCGACTACGACGAGGTCTTCGGGACCGCGCTCAACCGATTCTGCCTGCAGGCGGTGATCGGCCATCCGCTGACCGCCTACGGCAAGGGCGGACAGACGCGCGGCTACCTCAACATCGTCGACACGCTGCGGTGCGTCGAGCTCGCCGCGCTCAACCCGCCCGAGGCAGGCGAGTTCCGCGTCTTCAAC
>DATBMU010000146.1:0-11030 GCA_036554665.1 Actinomycetota bacterium
TCGAGGGAGACCGCGTAGTCGCCGAGGATCCCGTTCTCCGAGTAGACGGCGACGACCTCGAGGTCCACCGGCCCGGTCGCCGGGAACTCCGTCCTCACCGTGTCGCCGACGCCCCACCCGTTGTCGCCCGCCACGTCGTCGAAGACCGCGATCGTGCCGGGCCGCGCCAGGTCCGCCATGCCACCGTCGACGCGCCCGACCTCCGAGCCACTGGGGAAGGTCCCCGGGTCGATCCCGGACAGGAACGCGCTCCCCCCCTCGATGCGGGCCTCGGCCTGTCGGATCTGCGACACGGTCTCGACGCCGGGGACCCCGCGCATGGCGTCGGCCGCGGACGTGCTGAAGCCGCCGAAGGTCGGCGACGTGAGGATGAAGTCCGCCTTCAGCGTCCGGTCGAGGATCTCCGTCGTCGAGGCCTTGGCGGAGGCGCCGAACACGGCGACGAAGACGACGAGCCCGAGGCCGATCATGAGCGCGGATGCCGTGGCCGCGGTCCGCCGCGGGTTCCGCATCGAGTTCTCGCGCGCGAGCTTGCCCGGCACGCCCAGCAGACGGACCGGGGCCCCCAGCGCCTTGGCGACCGGCCGGGCGATCAGCGGCGTGAGCATGGCGACGCCGATGAACGTGAGCGCGACGCCGACGCCGACGAGCTGGAGGGCGTTCGAGGGCGTGCCGAACAGCCCGTACGCAAGGGGCACGACGCCGAGGGCCAGGACGACGGCGCCGCTCACGATCCGGAACCGGAGCGACCGGCCCGGCCGGTCGTGGGCTTCCCGGAGCGCCTCGATCGGTGCCACGCGCGCGGCGCGACGCGCCGGCACGATCGCCGCGATCACGGTCACGATCGTCCCGACGACGATCGAGACGGCGAACGTCCTCGGCAGGATCACCGTTCCCGACGCGGGGATCTCGATCCCGAGCCCCGAGATCAGGCTCTTCAGCACGATCGCGATCCCGATCCCGACCACGACGCCCACCGCCGACGCGACGACGCCGATGACGAGCGCCTCGAACACCACGGATGTCGTCACCTGTCGGCCGCTCGCGCCGAGGGCCCGGAACAGCGCGAGCTCGCGGCTCCGCTGGGCGACGATGATCGCGAACGTGTTGAAGATGATGAACGCGCCGACGAACAGGGCGACGAACGCGAACACGAGGAACGCGGTCCGCAAGAACCCGAGGCCGGTGCTGATCTGGTCCTCGGCCTCGGACGTGAGCGTGGCCACGGTCACGGCCTCGACGCCCTCGGGCAGCGCCTCGCCGATCCGCTGCGCCAGGGCGGTGCCGGAGACGTCTTCGGCGCCCACGACGGAGACCGAGTCGAGCCTCCCCTCGCGGCCGAGCACCCGCTGCGCGGTCGGGAGATCGAACAGGGCCCACGTCGCGCCGAAGAGGCTGTCGGCCTCGCCGTAACCGGCCACGCCGACGACCTCGAACTCGCCGGGCGGCCCCTCGAACAGGATCTGGACGGTGTCGCCGACCGCGATGTCGTGTCCCTCGGCGGTGGCGGCGTCGATCACGACCTGGTCGTCGCCCTGCGGCGGAGCCCCACCCGGCTTCAGGGTGAAGCCGTTCAGGTCGTTCCACGACGACGCGGCCGTCGGCGGCCCGAGCGTCCCGATGATCTTCCCGGTCGCCGGATCCACGATCTGCGCGTAGCCGAGCACGTCGCCGACGGCCTCGACCACGCCCGGGACGCCCTGGACCTCCTCGAGCACCGACTCGGGCATCGGCTCGCGCTCCTCCAGGCTGCTCGTCTGGGCCGTGAACGCGTTCGAGCTCCGCACGAGGACGTCGATCGACGAGTACCCGGTGTCGACCAGCTCATTGAAGGCGCGGGTCATCGTGTCCGTCAGGACGTACGTCCCGGCCATGAACCCGACGCCGAGCACGATCGAGACCCCGGTGAGCAGCAACCGGACCTTGTGGGCGAACAGGTTCCGCAGCGCAGCCCTGAGCACTACGCCTCCAGCGACTTCAGGCGGTCGAGCACGCGCTCGGTCGTCGGCTCCAGCATCTCGTCGACGATCGCCCCGTCCTGGAGGAACACGATCCGGTCCGAGAAGGACGCGGCGGCGGCATCGTGCGTCACCATGACGATCGTCTGCCCGTGGTCGTCGACCGCGCTCCGGAGGAACCCGAGCAGCTCGTGGCCGGACCGGGAATCGAGGTTCCCGGTCGGCTCGTCCGCGTAGACGATCTCCGGTCGCGAGACGAGCGCCCGCGCTCCGGCGACGCGCTGCTGCTGTCCGCCCGACAGCTCGCTCGGACGGTGATCGAGCCGGTCCCGCAGGCGCACGGTGTCCACCACGGTGTCGAACCACGCCCGGTCCGGCTTGTCGCCTGCGATGTCGAGCGGCAGCGTGATGTTCTCGGCGGCCGTGAGCGTCGGGATCAGGTTGAACGTCTGGAAGACGAACCCGATCTTCTCGCGGCGCAGGAGCGTGAGCTGCTTCTCCGAGAGCGTCGTGAGATCGACGTCGCCGATGAAGACGCGCCCGGACGTCGGCGTGTCCAGGCCCGCCATGCAATGGAGCAGCGTGGACTTCCCCGAGCCCGACGGGCCCATGATCGCCGAGAACCGACCGCGCTCGAACTCGACCGAGATGCTCTCGATCGCGCGCACGGCGGCATCCCCGTGCCCGTAGACCTTGGTCAGCTCGACCGCCCTGGCGGCCGCCTGCGCCTGCGCGGCAACCATCGTGGGTTCCCCGGTTGCGGACATGGTGCGGCGCTCCCTCGTGCCGGTCAGCCCCACACCCTATCGAACGGGCGCGGAAGGGACCGCCCCTGGCGCTCGCGCCGCCGGATCCGGTGGGCGCGGCAGGTATTGAACCTGCGACCTCTCGCGTGTGAGGCGAGCGCTCTCCCGCTGAGCTACGCGCCCGGGGGTCGACAGGGTAGCAGCCGCGCCCGACCGGCTCGGCTCGGCCGTCGAGGTTCGGAAGCCGCGGATGACTCGCGGATAAGCAGACGGCGGCGCGTGCCCGCGTCGCGCCGCCGTCCTTCGGCCGAGCCTCGCAGCTCGGACGCCTCGGCCGAAGTGTGGCACCAGCGCGCGGCAGGATGCAAGACCCAGTTCCCCCGGTGGAGGCCGGGAGCGTGGGCCGCGGGACGCCCCTTACCGGGTCGAGACGGGGTCGAGCTCGTCCAGCCGCGCCTCGATCCGCTTCAGCGTCGCCTGGATCTCGTCGGTGCCGTCCTTGGACTCCGCGCTGCCCCGGTGGATCAGGACCGCGGCGAGCACGACGAAGGAGAACAGCTGGAGGAACTCCGACTGCCAGTTCTCCAACGTCGAGCGTCCGAAGGCCACCACGTAGCCGGTCACGTCGGCCGCCTCGCCGTGGGCGCGCTGCTCCTCGACGTACGCACCCCACTCGGCGATGCCGTGCGCGACCCAGCTCACCAGGAAGAACCCGCAGAAGGCGAGGCTCAGCCCGAAGTTGGCCCAGATCGGACGGGCCTCGTGGAGGCGGATGCTGCGGATGAGGAGGCCGACGAGCGCGCCCGCGATGGAGATCAGGACCAGCACCGTCGTCCACGCCGCGAACGTCGTCATCGTGCGAGGGCTCCTCGGCTCATGACCACGGCAGGCATACCCGCACGTCGTCGGGCACAAACGCCGCGCGCGCGCGACCGGACGCCGCGGTTGGCTAGCATCGTGCCGTGGAGCTCCGGGACCTGGCGACGCCGGCCGACTCGAGGATCCTGTTGGTCGTCCTCGACGGGCTCGGGGGGATGGCCGACGGCGAGCACGGGACCGAGCTCGAGGACGCCGACACCCCGAACCTGGACCGGCTCGCCGCCGAGGGCGTGACCGGGCTCCTCGAGCCGGTCGGGCCCGGGATCACGCCGGGCTCGGGCCCCGGACACCTCGCGCTCTTCGGCTACGACCCGCTCGAGCACCTGCTCGGTCGCGGCGCGCTGAGCGCGGCGGGCCTGGACGTGGAGCTCCGGCCGGGCGACGTCGCCGCCCGAGGGAACCTCTGCACGATCGACGGCGACGGCACGGTGTCCGACCGGCGCGCGGGCCGTCCGCCCGACGAGGACGCCCGCCGCGTCGTGGCGCTGCTGTCGGAGCGGGTGCGGGTCGAGGGCGTCGACCTCGAGTTCCACCATGAGCGCGGGCATCGCTTCCTGCTCGTCCTGCGAGGAGCCGGGCTCGACCCGCGCGTGAGCGACACCGACCCGCAGCACACGGGCGTGCCGCCGCTCCCGCCGGAAGCGCTCGACGCAGCCGCGGAGCCGACGGCCCGGCTCGCCGCGGCCGTGGTCGCGGGCGCCGCGTCGGCGCTCCGCGACGAGCCGGTCGCGAACGGCATCCTCCTCCGCGGCTTCGATTCGCTCCGGGCGCTGCCCTCGTTCGCCGACCGGACCTCGATGCGCGCCGCCGCCGTCGCGGTCTATCCGATGTACCGCGGCATCGCCCGCATCCTGGGCTTCGACGTCCTCGGACCGCCCGCGGACCTCGCGGAGGAGCTCACCCTGCTCGAGAAGCACTGGGACGAGGCCGACTTCTTCTTCCTCCACCACAAGGACGCCGACGCCGCCGGCGAGGACGGCGACCGCGCCGCGAAGATCCGCGCGATCGAGCGGCTCGACGCCGTCGTGCCCGATCTGGTCGCGCTCGGTCCCGACGTGATCGCCGTCACCGGCGACCACGCGACGCCAGCGCAGATGGCGGCGCACTCTTGGCACCCCGTGCCGGTGCTGGTCCGGGGACCGATCTGCGGCCGGGACGACGTCGATCGCTTCGGCGAGCGGTGGTGCCGGAGCGGTGGTCTCGGGCGGCGGCCGTCGCGCGAGCTCCTCCCGATCCTGATGGCGAACGCCGGACGGCTCGCGAAGTACGGCGCCTGAGCTCGATCCGCTAGGCCACGCCCGGATCGTCGCCGGAGAGCCCGTGACCGCGCGGATGCAACCCTCCGAGCGCCACCGGCAGCCGTCCGCGGAACGGGGCGATCCCGCAGATCGCTCCGGCGAGCGCCGCGAGCGACGAGCGGCCGGGCCCGTAGGTGCAGACGTAGGTCGGCGCGTGCGGGAAGACCAAAAGGTCCCAGGGACCGGACACGGCGACCCAGAGCACCGGTGGGCCCGCCTCGTGCAGGGCCGCCACGAGCGCCGCCTGGCGAGGATCGCGTGAGGCGTCGGTCGTGCCGACGACGATCAGGTCGACGTCGTGCAGCCGCTCCCGGAGGTCCGCGATCTCGGCGCCGACCGGCGGATTGGTGGTGACGAACCCCTCCACGCGGTCGCGCTGCGATCCGAGCGCGGAGGCGAGGTCCCCGCGATCGACCCCCTCGACCGAGTCCTCGGGCGGCGCGACCGTGACCACGGCGATCCGGCCGACGTCGGTCCGGAGCGGGATCAGGCCCGCGCCGTTGCGGACCATCGTGACGGATCGCGCCGCCAGCTCCTCCGCCAGCGACCGGTGCTCCCCGCATCCGACCGCATCCAGGCCGGCGGCCGTCCGCAGCGCGAGGCGCCGGCGCAGCCCGGCGATGCGCGCGTGCGAGGTGGCCAGCTCACCCCGATCGAAGACCTCGTTGGCGTTGGCGCGGGCGAGCGCCTCCAGCAGCCGCCGCTCGCTCGCGACCTCGCCCGGCAGGAGCAGGAGGTCGACGCCGGCCCGGAGGGCGGCGATCGCCTCGACCACGCGGTCGGAGCCGTCGCCGAGCGGACCCGGATCCCCCAGCTCCGCGAGCACGACCCCGTCGTAGCGGAGCCCCTCTCGGAGGAGGTCGCCGAGCACGATCCGCGACAGCGACGAGGGCAGGTCGGCGCGACCGGTCACGACGGGTACGGCGGCATTCGCCACCGTCACCGCGCTGACCCCGGCCTGCACGGCCGCGCGGAACGGCTCGAGCTCGACCTCGCTCAGGCGACCGAGCCCGTGGGGCACGATCGAGGGCTCGCCGGGAAGGTCCGGGTCGGCATCGCCGGCACCGGGGAAGTGCTCCGCGGCGGCCGCGACGCCCTCACCCTGGAAGCCTCGGACGGCGGCCGCCACGAGGCGGGAGACCTCCGCGGGATCCTCACCGAAGGACGCGATGCCGGGCTCCGGGTTGTCCGGCGAGGTCGCGAGGTCGCACACGGGGGCCGAGATCACGTTCACACCGACCGCTCTGAGCTCCCGTCCGATCGCGGCCGCGACGCGGTACGCGAGATCGGGGTCGCCGACCGCTCCGATCGCCAGGTTCCCCGCGAAGCGGGTCGAGCCCTCGCCGGGGGCGGTCAGCGCGCCGCCCCGCTGCGAGGCCGCGACGAGACGGGGCAGATCCTCGTTCCCGCCCCTCGCCTGGACCGCGTCGGTCAGGGCGAGCAGCTCCTCGGGCGTTCCCCCGCTCCCAGGGCCGAGGACCACGCCGGAGATGCGGTGCTCGTCGAGGAGGCGCCCGGCCTCGTCCGGCAGCTCGCTTCCGTCGAAGCCGACGAGGGCCGAGCGACCGATCGGGCCGGCGGTCTCGGTCATCGCCGGATCCCCGCCACGGGGAGCTCGACGACGGCGCGGGACGCGGCGGCCGCGCGCGAGGCCTCGAGGATCTCGAGCACCCCGACGACGTCGGCCGAGGAGACCGGAGGTTCCTCCCCGTCCCGGATCGCCCCGACGACGCCGGCGTAGAAGCGCGGGTAGTCACCCCGTTCGGTGGGCACGGGCGAGGACGCGTCGCCGGCCACGAGTCGCCCCCACGATCCCTCGGGCTCGATCCCGTACTTGGGGTCTCCCGGCACGACCCCCGCCGCGAGCTGCGCCTCCTGCACGTCGAGTCCGTCCTTGACGAAGGCGCCCGTCCGGCCGAGGACCCGGTACCGCGGCCCGAGGGAGCCCGCGACCGCGCTCATCCAGAGGTGGCTGAGCTCGCCGCCGGGGTGACGGAGCGCGATGAAGGCATCGTCGTCCACCTCGGCCCCCGCGCGTCGGCGCTCCACCTCGGCGTACACGTGGGTCGGCCGACCGAACAGGTGGACGGCCTGGTCCACCAGGTGGCTCCCCAGGTCGTACAGCAACCCTCCGGCCTCCTCGGGGACGGCGGACTCCCGCCACTCCCCGGCCGGGAGATCCGGCCGCCATCGCTCGAACCGCGACTCGAAACGCAGCACCCCGTCGATCGCTCCGTCGTCGAGGAGGCGGCGTAGCGTCAGGAAGTCGCCGTCGAGCCGGCGGTTCTGGAAGACGGTGAACACGAGCCCGCGGTCGGCCGCGGCGGCGGCCACACGTCGCCCCTCCTCGGCGGAGTGCGCGAGCGGCTTGTCGACAACGACGTGCAGGCCGTGCTCCATCGCGTCGAGCGCGATCGGCACGTGGAAGCGGTTGGGGGTCGTCACGACGACCAGGTCGTGCTCGTCGGCGTCCGCCCAGAGCGCGCTCACGTCGGGCAGGACCCGCGCGTCCGGATACCGCTCCCGCGCCCGCGCGACGCGGTCGGGATCCGACGTCACGATCGAGCGGAGCGACAGGTCCGGGTTCGCCGCGACGAGCGGCGCGTGGAACACCGCGCCCCCCAGACCGAACCCGACGACGGCGACGCGGATCGGACCGCGCGCGCCGCGGCTCACGCCGATCCCTCCGCGACGGCCGCGGTCGCGGCGGCGTGAACGCTGAACGTCACGAGCGGCGCCACCCCCTCCTGGGGCACGATGTGCGGGCCCGATCGACGGGCTCGACCGACGGAACCGGGAAGGAGCGGACGATGGGGGACCTCCAGGGCAGGGTGGCGTTCATCACCGGAGCGAGCCGCGGGATCGGTGCGGCCGTGGCTCGATCGCTCGCGCTCGAAGGCGTTCGGCTCGGGCTCGCGTCGCGCAGCGGGGACGACCTCGGGCTCGACGAGACCGTCGCCGGTCCCTGCGACGTTCGCGAGCCGGACGCCGTGCGCGACCTGGTGGAGCGCACCGTGTCGCGCTTCGGCGGCCTCGACATCGTCGTGGTGAACGCCGGCGTCGGCTCCTACGGGCCGTTCCTCGAGCTCCCCGACGACGAGCTGCGGGAGATCCTGGACGTGAACGTCGTCGGCATGGTCCACACGCTGCGCGCGACGCTCCCCCACCTGCTCCGCAGCGACGCCGCGGACGTCGTCACCGTCGCCTCGGAGGCCGGCCGGCGGGGCCTGCCGTTCGAGGCCGCCTACTGCGCGTCGAAGTTCGCGCAGGTCGGGCTCACGCGGGCGCTGGACCACGAGCTCCGACCGCAGGGGGTCCGATGCACGAACGTGTGCCCGGGCGGCGTGGCGACCGATTTCGCGATGGGACGCGGCCGGACGCCGGAGATGCCGGAGCTCGCCGGGATGATGACCGCAGAGGACGTCGCCGAGGCGGTGCGCTTCGTCCTGACGAGGCCGCGGAACCACCGCATCCTCGAGGTCGCGTTCCGGCCCGTCACGGAGACCTCCTGGGGGTAGCACCCGCGTCACGGCCACTCGGCCCGTCACGGCCACTCGGCCCGTCACGGCTCCTCCGTACCCGGCCGCGCCTCGCCGGTCCGTAGCGTCCAGCGCTCGCGGTGCGTGACCGCGTCCCCCGGCTCCACGTCCCGGAGCGGGCCGAGCGTCTCGAGCTCGCAGAACTCGTCGCACAGATAGACCTGGATCGCCGCGCCCCGGTCCGGGTAGGCGGCGCCGGGTTCGATCTCGACGCGCTTCTCGAAGATCTCGCCCTCGAGCCGGTACCGCACCGTCCCGGCGCTGGGCGCGACGCCCAGCTTGATGCGCGGCGGGCCCGGCTCGGCGTCGATCGCGACCGCTCCGGGCGCGAACCGGATCCGCGGATCGGACGGATCGGTGTACGGCCAGAGCACGACGCAGCGGTCGGCCTGCGGGCCGGGTCCCGACGACCCCGTCGGCAGGTCGACCTCCCCGCCGAGGCGGAGCTGCGTGATCGCCCACGGCGCCAGCCGGACCACCGCGCGCGAGGCGTTCCGGATCGTGTGGTCCACGATCCAGCCGTCGGCGTCCGGACGGACCTCGAGCGTCTTGGCGAGGCCGGCGCCGTCCGGGGGCGCCTCGACGCGGACCCCGCCGTCGACCTCGGTGAGCGCGCAGGGCCGGTCGTCCGGCTCGTACGTCACCTCCGGCACCTCCGGCGCCGCCCACAACCGGTGGCCGCCGAGGAACCGGAACGGCGCCCCCCGACCCGACCGATCGAGGGTCGAGTCGGGGAGCACCGCCATGAGGTTCCGCCCGCCGGCGCTCAGCTCGAGCACGCGGGGCCCGGTCGAGGTGGTCACCGTCAGGCACGCCGCGCCGTCACGGACGCGAACGCCGGCGTGACCCTCGAACGTGACCGGCTCGATCGTCACCGCACCCCGAAGAGGAGCTCGACGGTCAGCTGGTCGAGCTGCTCGTACGGCTGACCGCGCGCGGCGATCGCCCTGCGGTCCACGTCGAGCTCACCGAGCGCCGCGGCGCGGTCGGGCGAGTACGGCCCGAGGTACGGGGCCATCGACCCGTCGTCCGCCGTGATCCGCGCGACGAGCCCTTGGATCTCCGGATCCGCGTTCCACCGCTCCGCCTTCTCCTTGAGGATCAGGTAGGTGCGCATGCAGCCGCGAGCGAACGCCTTCACGTCCTCGTAGTCCGAAGTCCGATAGGCGTGCGCGTCGAAGTGGCGGCTCCCGCCGTACCCGACGTCCTCGAGGAACTTCACGAGGAAGAACGCGGCCTTCGGGTTCGCCGAGCCGAACCGCAGATCCTGGTCGTAGCGTCCGGGGATCTGGTCGTTCAGGTCGATGTGGAACAGCTTGCCCATCGACCAGGCCTGGGCGACGTGGTGCGTGAAGTTCAGCCCGGCCATGTGCTCGTGCGCGACCTCCGGGTTCACGCCGACCATCTCGGGATGCTCGAGCGTCTCGATGAAGGCGAGCATCGCCCCCGTCGTCGACAGGTAGATGTCGCCCCGCGGCTCGTTCGGCTTGGACTCGAGGGCGAACCGCAGGTCGTAGCCCTGGTCCTTCACGTAGGCGCACAGGAAGTTCATCGCCTCCGTGTACCAGCCGAGCGCCCGCAGCGGGTCCTTCGACGAGTCCGTCTCGACGCCCTCGCGCCCGCCCCAGAACACGTAGGTCGTCGCGCCGAGCTCGACGCCGAGGTCGATCGCGCGCATCGTCTTCTGGATCGCGTAGGCCCGCACCTTCGGGTCGTTCGCGGTGAACGCGCCGTCGCGGAAGATCGGGTCCCGGAACAGGTTCGTCGTCGCCATCGGGACGATCAGGCCCGTGGCGTCGAGCGCCTTCTTGAAGTCCGACACGATCTGGTCGCGCTCGTGGGCGCTCGCGTCGATCGGCACGAGGTCGTTGTCGTGCAGGTTCACCCCCCACGCCCCGACCTCGGCGAGCAGCTCGACGAGCTGGACCGGCGACAGCACCTCGCGGACCGGCTCCCCGAACGGGTCGATGCCGATGTTCCCGACGGTCCACAGACCGAACGAGAACCGGTGCTCCGCCCTGGGTTCGTACGTCATGCCGTCATCACCTCCGTCGTCGGGTCTCCCCGACGCTCGGGCCGGGCGTGAACGCCCGGCCTCCTCCTATGCGGCCATCGCCATCACCCGCTCCGGACGGAGCAGGAACGGTGGCAACCACGCCGGGATGTTCGAGAACGGGAGGACGTCGTCGTGCAGGTCGATCCCGAGCGACCCCGCCATGAAGCGTCGCCGAGCCTGGATGCGCTCCCACGCCGCCGGGTACGCGTCCGCGAACGCGGCCCGGAGCGACGCGTCGGCGAGCGCGACCCCGTCCTCGATGTTCGTCGTGAAGTAGTCGGTGCCGGTCGCGGGGATGATGTCCACCTGGAGCGCCATGCCGGAGCGGAGCTCGATCGTCGATCCCGGCGCGACCGGCGAGTTCACCCACTCGTCGAGGTGGATCTGGTGTCCCGGGTTCAGGACGATGCCGAAGAACGGATCGCCGAGCCGCCGGCGGACGATCTCGTGGAGCGCACCGCCGGTCTGACCGATGCGGAGCGCGCCGTACCCCTCGGCCACGGCCTCGAAGTACGGACCCACGAGGCGCTGCAGGTAGTCGTCGATCCCCGCGG
>DATBMU010000082.1:0-6465 GCA_036554665.1 Actinomycetota bacterium
CGAGCGACGCGAACGATCGGCCCGGTCGCGGGCTGCGGCTTCACCGGCGTCCGCGCTAGGCTGAACGAGTATTCAGGACGTCGGGGGAGGCGACCGTGGCAGACGCGCTGAAGAACCACATCGACGGGAAGTGGGTCGACGCGGCCGACGGCGAGCGGTTCGACGTCTTCAACCCCGCCACCGGCGAGGTGATCGCCACGGCGCCGGACTCGAAGCCCGCGGACGTCGACGCGGCGGTCGCCGCCGCCCGGCGCACGTTCGACTCGGGAACCTGGTGGCCGGGAACGCCGGCGCGCGACCGCGGGCGGATCCTGCTCCGGGCCTCGGAGATCATCCGGCGTGAGCACGAGCGGCTCGCGCGGCTCGAGGCGCTCGACTCGGGCAAGCCGATCGGGGACGCGCGGGACGACGTCGCCGAGGTCGCCTTCATGTTCGAGTACTACGGCGGCTGGGCCACGAAGATCGACGGCGAGTCGCAGCACGTCTCGCGGGACGCGATGTTCATGGTGTGGAAGGAGCCGATGGGCGTCGCGGCCGGGATCACGCCCTGGAACTACCCGATGGGCATGGCCTCGCAGAAGATCTCGGCCGCGCTCGCGGCCGGGTGCACGTTCGTCCTCAAGCCACCCGAGCAGACGCCGCTGACCTGCCTCGAGCTGCCGAAGATCCTCGAGGAGGCCGGCCTCCCGAGCGGGGTCCTGCACGTGGTCACCGGCTACGGCGAGACCGCCGGCGCGCCGCTCGTGGCGCACCCGGGCGTCGACAAGGTCACGTTCACCGGCTCGCGCGAGGTCGGCAAGCTCATCATGCGCTCCGGCGCCGACACGCTGAAGCGCGTGACGCTGGAGCTCGGGGGCAAGTCGCCGAACATCGTGTTCGCCGACGCCGACTTCGACACCGCCGTGGAGGGCTCGTGCAACGGCGTGTTCTGGAACCAGGGCGAGATCTGCTCGGCCGGGACCCGGGTGTTCGTCGACCGCGCGATCTACGACGACGCCGTGAACGCGTTCGTCGACCGCGCGAAGGCGGTCCGGCTCGGCGACGGGCTCGACGAGGAGACCACGATGGGTCCGCTCGTCAGCGACGAGCAGCGGGAGCGGGTCGAGCGCTACATCGAGATCGGGCAGGGGGAGGCCACGCTCGCGGTCCAGGGCACGAGGCCCTCGGACCCGCGCCTGTCGAACGGGTACTTCGTGCCGCCGACGATCTTCGCGGACGTCGAGAACAGCGACACGATCGCCCGCGAGGAGATCTTCGGGCCGGTGATGTCCGTGATCCCGTTCCGCGGCGTGGAGGACGTGATCGAGATGTCGAACGACAACGACTACGGCCTGGCCGCCGCGATCTGGACGAACGACGTGAAGAAGGCGCTGACGACGGCGCGGGCGCTCCGCTCCGGGATCGTCTGGATCAACGACACGCAGCCCGCCCCGACCGAGATGCCGTGGGGTGGCTACAAGCAGTCGGGGATCGGTCGCGAGCTCGGCAAGGAAGGCGTCGAGGACTTCCTGGAGCGCAAGTCCGTCTACGTGAACCTCGCGTAGCGAGGTCGGGTATCGTCAGCGGCGCGATGGCGGGGGGAGAGGTCCAGCTCGTCGACCTGGTGAAGCGGTTCACCGACGTGACCGCGGTCGCCGGAATCAACCTCGACATGCCCCCGGGCGAGTTCTTCTCGCTGCTCGGACCCTCCGGCTGCGGCAAGACGACGACGCTGCGGATGATCGCCGGGTTCGAGCGCCCCGACGAGGGCCAGATCCTGCTCGACGGCGTCGACATGGCCCAGACCCCGCCGCACAAGCGCAACGTGAACACCGTCTTCCAGAACTACGCGCTGTTCCCCCACCTCACCGTCGAGGAGAACGTCGGGTTCGGCCTGCGCTACAAGGACATCGCGAAGCAGGACGCGAAGCGACGGATCGGCGAGTCGCTCGAGCTCGTTCGCCTGACCGGGTTCGAGCACCGGCGGCCGACCCAGCTGTCCGGGGGGCAGCAGCAGCGGGTTGCCCTCGCCCGCGCGCTCGTCCTGAACCCGGCCGTGCTGCTGCTCGACGAGCCGCTCGGGGCGTTGGACGCCAAGCTCCGCAAGGTCCTGCAGATCGAGCTCAAGGCCCTCCAGGAGGAGGTCGGCATCACGTTCGTCTACGTGACGCACGACCAGGAGGAGGCGCTCACGATGTCCGACCGGCTCGCGGTGATGAGCAACGGCCGAGTGGAGCAGATCGGCAGCCCGTCGGACGTCTACGAGGAGCCGGGGACGGCGTACGTGGCCGATTTCCTCGGCGTGTCGAACCTGATGGAGGGACGGTGCGACGGCGCGGACCCCGACGGCCGTGGGCGGCTGCGGCTCGGGGAGTTCGACCTGCTGGCCGGGCGCGGCGAGACCGACATCCGGGGCGACGTCAAGGCGACGATCCGCCCGGAGCGGGTCCGCCTCGAGGACCAGGGGACGACCGGCGAGAACCGGGTGCCGGGCATCGTCGACCGCGTCGTCTACGTGGGGTCGACGCTCCACGTGTTCGTGCACCTGGCCTCGGGCCCCTCGATCGAGGTGTGGGTGCACAACGAGGGCGGGACGATGCCGTTCGACCACGGATCGGCGGTGACCGTTCACCTTCCGGTCGACGCGCTCCGCGTGCTGCCCGACACGGGGGCACCGGCGCCCCCCGCCGACGCGGTCGACGACTGAACGCTACAGCTCGGCCAGCGCGGCCGGGGTCGCGATCTCCTCACCGCGGGAGCCGGAGATCCGACGGTAGAGCACGAAGGCGACCGCGATCACGGTGAGCGTCGCGACGAGCATGACGGTCGCGGCGGCGTTCACCGCAGGCGTGGGCGAGGCGCGGGCGGCCGTGTAGATCTTGACCGAGAGCGGTTCGGTCGGCGCCTGGCCCGAGAGGTAGCGCACGGTCACGAAGTTGTCGACCGAGTCCGCGAACACCAGCGCCACGCTCGCGAGGATCGCCGGGCCGAGCAGGGGGAGCAGCACGCGCCGCAGCGCCTGGTTCGGCGTGGCGCCGAGGTCCATCGCGGCCTCCTCGTACTCGGGGCCGATCGAGAGCAACCGCGCCCGGACGATGATCACGGGGTACGACAGCTGGAACGTCACGAGGCCGAGCACCTGGGCGGTCGTCCCGAGCCGGACGAGCTCGTCGAACAGGTTGGTGAACAGGAGGAACAGCGAGACGCCGAGGATGATCTCCGGCAGGACGAACGAGAAGAGCATGAAGCCATTCGCCGTCGCCGCCGGACGCCCGCGCCACCGGTCGACGCCGATCGCGAACATCGTGCCGAGCGGCACCGCCAGCAGGACGGTGAGCAGCGAGAGCCTGAACGTCTGGAACATCGCCGAGCGCAGGGCCGCGTCGTGCCACAGGGAGTCGAACGGGTCCTGATACCACCACCGCATCGAGAACCCCTGCCACGTGCTCCGGGAGCGTCCGGAGTTGAACGAGAACGCGACGGCGATCAGCACCGGCAGGATCGACCACGCGAGGTACCCCCAGGTGACCGCGCGGAGGAACCGGGGCTTGCCCCAGGGATTGCGGATCCACCCCGTGGCGCTCCGGGGCGCGGCTCCCGCCGCCGACTCGGGCCGCGCGATCGTGACGTCGCTCACGAGCCCTCCTCCGTGGCCCGTTTCGTGGCGCGGAGGTAGTAGAGCATCGGGACCATCACGAGCACGATCAGGATCAGGACGAGCGACCCGGCCTCCGGTGTCTGGCCGGACGAGTTCACCGCGTTGTCGATCAGGTTCCCGTACATCGACGTCGACTCGGAGCCGAGGAGGTCGTTCGTGTAGTAGTCGCCGAACATCGGCAGCGACACGATGATGAGCCCGGCGAGGATCCCCGGCTTGGACATCGGGAGCGTGACGCGCCGGAACGTCTGGGACGGGCTCGCGCCGAGATCGCGCCCGGCCTCCAGCAGGCTCGACGGGATCCGGTCGAGGAACCCGAAGAGCGGCAGGATCATGAACGGGATGTAGCCGTACACCAGGCCGAGGATCACCGTGATCGGCTTCCCGGCGAGCCACTCGACGGGCGCGAGGCCGATCACCCCGATCGCGTCGTTGATGTAGCCGTCGGGCTGGAGCAGGCTCTGCCACGCGTAGATCCGCATCAGGTAGCTGATCCAGAACGGCGCGACGAGCAGGATCAGGATCAGGGCGCGGCCGCGGGTCGCCAGCCGGGCCGTGTAGTAGGCGACGGCGTAGCCGATGACCAGGCAGATCAGGCTCGCCGCACCGACGTAGAGCAGCGTGCGGATCAGCGGGTCGAGATAGATGCGGTCGCCCGCGTAGAACTTCTCGGCCGTCTGCGCGAACGTCTCGAAGTCCCACCACCAGAACTGGTACACGGGGACCGGCGTCCGGAACAGCGGCTCGATCGTCCCGAAGGCAACCGACAGGACGACGTAGAACGGGAGCGCGAAGAACAGGAGGAGCCACAGCAGGCCCGGCGCCGTGAACGAGGGCCAGTACCACCTCGGGTACCAGACGCCCGAGCGAGATGCGGCGGCGGCTCGACGCCGGCGCCTCCCGGAGACCGGCGCGGCCCCCTCGGTGCTAGCCACCCGCCTGGATCTCGCTCCAGGCGTTCAGCCACAACGCGTCCGCCTCGGCCGTCATCTCGGTCCCGTTGAAGTACCCGAGCGTGAAGTTCTCCTCGCCGAGGACCGCGAGCGGCAGGGTGGCGGGCACGACGCCCTCGTCGATCAGCCGCTCCGGCACGATCGACGTGAACGGCGGCTGGTAGCCGTTCCAGTCCGTGAAGTTGGTGTAGCCCCACTCGGCGTCCAGCAGGAAGTTCAGGAACTCGTGCGCCAGGCGCGGGCTCTGCGCCACGGTCGGGATCGTGACCGTGTCGTTCCCGATCAGCCCCTTCTTGTCGGGCGGGTACCAGTACCCGAGGACCTCCGTCGAGGTCCCCCTCGGCAGGTAGAACTGCGCTCCGACGATGTCGCCCGACCACGCCTGCGTGACCGTGAACTCGCCCTCGGGGAGCTTCGCGTACGTGCCGTTGATCGTCAGGCGGCCGCCCTGCTCGTTGAGGAGACGCAGGACGCCTTGCTTGGCCGCATCGATCACAGCCGGGTCGCCCGTGTTCATGTCGGTGTCGCCGTTACTGAGCATCATCATCCCGAGCGCGTCGCGGTAGGAGTCGTAGTAGCTGACCGCGCCCGCGTACGCGGGGTCGAAGAAGAGCTCGTAGCCGGCCGCGGCCGCCGCTTCGTCGGTGACCCGGTCGCGCCGGTAGGCCACGCCCGTCGTGTAGATCGTGTACGGGACCGTGTACCGCCACTCGAGGTCGTACCACGGGCCCGGGTCCCAGAACGACCGCCACACGTTCGCCTGGTTGTTCGGGATCAGCTCGTGGTTCAGCGGCTGGAGCAGGTCCGTCTCGACCAATCGTGAGATGTAGTCCGTCGTGGGGAAGAAGACGTCGGCCTGCACCTGGCCGGCGACGAGCTTCTGGATCCCCTCCTCCATGTTGTTGTACGTCGTGACCTCGACGGAGACCCCGTACTGCTCCTCGAAGCCTTTGATCGTTCCCTTGTAGAGGTAGTCGGACCAGTTGTAGACGCGGAGCGTGCCGGATTCGAGCGGCGTATCGGTGGGGATCGGGTCGCGCGTCATCGGCAGCGTGACCGGGTTGTCCGGTCGGGCCAGGATGCGTTCGCCGGTCGCGCCGGTCCCTCCCGTGGCCTCGCGGATCGCGTCCGATCCGGGCTTCCCGCAGGCCGCGAGGATCGCCGCCGCCGACGGCAGGAGCGCGGCCGCCCCGATCGAACGCCGCAGGAAATCGCGCCGGCTCAGGGGACGCCGACGCTCGAACGGGTGTGCCATCCCCCCACCTCCGGGCTTTGAACGGCCGTACGAAGCCGTGAGTAGCATAGGCATCGTCCGTTCCGCAACCCACCACCCGTGAGCGACACCAACGCGATCGTGGTCGGCGCCGGCTATGCAGGGCTCGCGGCCGCGCTCGATCTGCTCGATGCGGGAGCCTCGGTCGCCGTGCTGGAGGCCCGGAACCGCGTAGGCGGACGGGTCCGCTCGGCCCATCTGGCGAACGGCGCGATCGCCGAGCTCGGCGGCGAGTGGATCTTCGAGGGGTACCAGGAGCTCGTCGAGCTCGCCGGCCGGTTCGGTCTCGCGCTCGCGCCGACCGGGACCGACTTCGGGCGACGCGCGGTGGTCGATCTCGACGTGTCGCTCGAGGAACAGGACGCGTTCCTCGCCGCCGCCGAGGACGCCCTCCGCGCGACCGGCCGCGACGCGCTCGAGCGGGGCTCGATCGGGGCGTTCCTTTCCGGCGTCCCGGGCGACGCGAGGGTTCGGACGGCGGTCATGGCGAGACTGCAGGGGACCTGCGCGATGGACCTTGCTCAGGTCGCGCTCGCCGCCGGCGTCGACCTCCTACGTCCGGGCGGCGCCGGACCGAGCTTCCGCCTCGCCGAGGGCAACCA
>DATBMU010000098.1:0-9241 GCA_036554665.1 Actinomycetota bacterium
AGCTCGCGCCGTTCGCCGGCGTGTAGCCGAGGTCCTGGAGCGTGGCCGCCGTGCTCATCGCCTGGAGCGCGACGCGTGCGGGCGCCGCGAGGGCCTCCGGGGCGCCGCGGTACACGCCCTCGAGCGCGGTCTCCCACAGGACGCGCTGCTCCGCGTCCCAGGCGGCGTCGAGCCCGAATGAGTCCACCGAGTACATCGCGAGCTCTGGCGTCGGGCCGGTGAACGCGTCCGCCGCCCGGCCGTCGCCGATCTGCGTCGCCTGGAACGGCGTGCCGGCGTCGCGCAGGCCGAGCATCCGGTCGATCCAGCCGGTGCGGAGCGACGTGCCCGGCGCGGCCCGCTCCATCTCCTCCATCGCGGAGAAGTGCGAGCGGTTCGGCTCGGCCATCCCGACCGCCTGGACCGCGCCGAACAACCCCGCATCCCAGAAGGGCTTGAGCGGCGCCATCGCCGGGTGCAGGCCGAACGTGGCGTCGAGCGGGATCAGCGTGCTCGCCGGGATCGCGATGTTCGGCCGGAGGTCGACGTAGTGGGGGTCGCCGGCCGGGACGATCGCCTGCAGGCCGTCGAACCCGCCGCGGAGCGAGAGCACGACCAGGACGTCCCCGTCGTACGGCGCCGCCGCGAACGCGAGCCGGGTGGCGAGGCCCTCGGTGACGAGGCCGGCGAGCGCGCCCGCCGCCGCGGCGATCTTCAGGAAGGAGCGGCGCGACAGCGCCTGTCCCTCCGGACAGCCGCACGGCTGGGTGCGGGCGCCGGTCGCGGTCGGCTCGTCCATGGTCATCGCACCTCGTGGTAGGGCGAATCGAGGATCAGCGCGACGAGGTACGGCAGCCGCCACCCGACCGCCTCGTCCTCCTCGTGCAGCGGGTCGCCGGCCGAGCGGCCGACGAAGCCGAGCACGGCGTCGCGATGTTCGTTCGACAGCGCACGGGACACGAGCCGCTTGCCCAGCGCGTCGATGAGCTTGCCATGCGTGGACGGGAGCTTGCGCGGCAGCAGGTCCCGCAGCGGCGGCAGGACGAGCTTGTCGGGCCACCAGTGCGCGGCGAGCGACATGTGCATGTTCCACCGCGCGATGCTCCCGCCGGCCGAGCGCCAAGAGTCGGCGTCGTCGGCGTAGCCGTCCGGCTGGCTCCAGGCCATCGGCGCGTCGCCGAGGCCGGACTGCATCCAGTACAGCCCGTACATGCCGTCGTTGCCGCTGCGGTCGGGCTGGATGCCGAGGGCGCGGACCGTCGCGACCTGGTCCTGGAGCGGCCGGCGGATCTTCTCGCCGATCGAGCGCTCGAACTCCTTGGAGCGGAACAGTTGGCGCAACACGGGCACGATCGCCGTGCCGCGGTCCAGGTACGTCTCGGCGAGCCGGTCGACGAGCGCCGGCGAGGGATCGTCGCCCACGAACCGCCGGACGAGCTTCGTGGCGATGTGCACGGCCGTCGACGGGTGGTGCGCGAGGTAGTCGACGTAGTCCAGACCGACGTCGTAGCCGCCCTTGGCCGAGCGGTTCGGCGAGGACCACCCCATGACATGCACGTGGCCCGTGTGGTGGGCCCAGTCGTGGTACGCGAACTCGCCGGTCTCCCAGTCGTAGCCGAACCCCGTCATGACGAGCGTCGACTCCCGCATGTCGTGCTCGTCGTAGCCGCCGTCGACGCCCACGGAATGGAGCTCGAGGAGCTCGCGCCCGTAGTTCTCGTTCGGGAGGTCTTTGGTCGACTCGGCGTTGTTGAGGTAGGTCATCATCGCCGGGTGCGTCGCCGAGGCGCGCAGCATGTTCGCGAACCTCCCGAGCGCGTGCTTGCGGATCACCACGCGGTCGTAGTCGTGCCGCGAGTCCCAGACCGTGTCGCTCGGGTTCGTGACGTTGAGGTGGTTCGACCACAGGTCGACCATGACCTCGAGCAGCTGCCGCTCGGACCAGCACGCCCGCGCGATCGTCGAGACGCCGAGGTCGAACATCAGGTCCCAGCCGAACTCGAGCGTGTCGTGCGCCCGGCGGATCGTCCAGTCGAGCCTCGGGAAGCGCTCGGCGATCAGGTCCTCACAGGCGCGGTCGTCGATCGAGTCCGGCTCGAGCTGCTCCTCGAGCCAGCGCGAGCGGCCGAGCTTGCGGATCCGGGCGAGCGAGGCGGGCGTGACGCCCCACGTGGCCCGTCGGAGCAGGTGCAGGTCGGGGTCGTTCGAGACGAACCGGGGGGCCGCCGTCGCGGGCTCGGCGGCGACGATCGAGGGGATCCCGCCGGCGCCCACCGCCAGCGCGCCGAGCGCCGAGGTGCGGAGCAGGGACCGCCGCGAGACGACGTTCGCGGGCGAGGCAGGAGCCCGGACGTCCGTGTCCCCCCTCATAGGAAGGAGTATCGGCAGGCCGGGCTCCGCCGCTTGAACGCGCGGGGTCGGAACGCGGGACCGCTACGTGACCGTGATCGTCCCCGTCATCGCGCGGTGGATCGTGCAGTGGAACTCGAACGTGCCCACCTGGCGGAACCGGCGGGTGAACTTGTCGCCGGGCGCCAGGCGCTCGTCCCACAGGTCGTCGTCCGACGTGGTCGTGTGCGTGAGGTTCCCGGCGTTCACGAACTTGACCTTCGTCCCGCGATCCACCGTGATCGAGGCGGGCTTGAACCGCAGGCGGCCGTCGTCCTTCATCTTGACCTTGACGACGTTCGACCCGCGCCGGTCGTCGGGCTCCGCGCCGCGCCGGGCGGCCTCCACCGTCACCGGGATCGCCAGCGAGAGGGCGGCGATCGTGACGACCAGCGTCCGGGCCAGGTGTCGCTTCGGGTCCACGCGCTCCACGGCTGCCTCCCTCCTCGCGGTCCTGGTGATGGTACGGCCCGGGCGGGCCGGGGGATGTCGCCTACCGCAACGAGGCGCTGACGGTCATCTCGGCCACCGCAGCGAGAGCCCGCGACACCGGGCACGTGTCCTTCGTCTGCTCGGCGATGACCTGGAGCGTCGTCTCGTCGATCCCGTCGACCCGGGCCTGCGTGACCAGGTCGATCCGGGTGAGGGTGAACCCCGGCTCCTGCTTCTCCAGGTGCACCGTGGCGGTGGTGGCCACCTCCTGCGGCGCGAACCCGGCCTTGCCGAGGTTCCCGGACAGGGCCATCGAGAAGCACCCGGCGTGGGCCGCCGCGATCAGCTCCTCGGGGTTCGTGCCCTCTCCCTGCTCGAAGCGGGAAGAGAAGGAGTAGGCGCCGTCGAAGGCGCCGCCTCCCAGGCGCATCCGCCCCGAGCCGTCCTGGAGCGTGCCCGTCCACTCGGCGTCCGCGGTCCGCGTCGGCATGGCTGTCCTCCCCGTCCGGTGGCCTCGGTCGGCCCCGCGGGAACCTACCCGCGGACCCGTCGATCGAGACCCCGCCCGCGGGCTCTCCTTTCCTCCGCAGGTCGTTGAATCGGCCTCCTCTCGGCCGTACGGTTCGAAGCCCCCAGGCCCGCGGGGGTCGCTTTCGCGTCCGCGGGTCCGGGAACGTCGATCCGGGAGGCGATCGAGATGTCGGTGGATGACCGAGGCACCCACCCAACCGTCGACGAGGCCGAGCAGGAGCGCGTCGCGCGCCGCCGGCTGCGCCGGGGACGTCACCGGGCCGGTCGCGGGACGACCGCGGCGGTCGCGCTGGCCGTGGAGCCGCTCGAGGAGGTCGAGCCGCTCTTCACGCTCGGCTCGGACCACCTGCCCGCGCTCGAGGCGGTGATCGACCCGCTCGTCGACATCAGCGAGCACGAGCGGACGCCGGACCTCGCCGCGACGATCGCCGGCGTGTCCGTGCCGGCGCCGCCCCCCACGGCACCGCCACCGACCGTGGACCCGGCCGAGGTCGCGCCCCGGACCGGGATGTTCGGAAGCTTCCGCCGGTGGTGGCGGCAGGAGTCGCTCGCGCGGGCCGCCCAGAAGCGCGCCTTCGCGACCGCCGAGGCGATCATGAGGGCCCAGGCCGCGCAGGACGCGGGCGTCCCGATCGAGAAGGGCCCGACGCCCGAGTCCTACGCGCAGGCGGTCCGGAGCGTGATGACGCTGACCGAGGAGCGCTTCCAGAGCCTGGGGCTGCGCTCGGACCGACTCCAGGACGAGCTGGTCGCGGTCTCGACGAGCATGAACGAGCTGCGCGCGCTGATGATCGCGGGCGGCTTCGAGGGCGTCGGGGCCGCGGCCTCGCGTGCGCTCGGCACGCTCGAGGAGCGGTTCGACGCGCTCCTCGTCGCGCTCGCCGAGGAGTACCGGACCCGCAGCGACGAGTCCGACCGCCGGCTCGCCGAGCAGCTCACGATGCAGAGCGCCGAGCTCGCCACGCTGCTCGAGGGCGCCGTCGAGCGGATCCGGGCGGCGATCCCGGAGGGCTTCGAGGCGGTGAAGGCCGCGATCCCGGCTGAGATGGCGGTCCTGCACGAGGCGGTGCCGCACGAGATCCAGCGGATCCGCGCCGTGATCCCCGAGGAGATGGAGCGCCTGCGCGAGGCGCAGCGCGCCGAGCTCGACCGGATCTGGAACGTGTCGCAGAAGCAGATGGAGCTCATGCGCACGATGTCGCGCGAGGAGTTCGAGCGCGTGCGCGCGGCGATGCCGCAGGCGTTCCGCGAGGTCCTGCCGGACGAGATCGACCGCGTCCGCGAGGCGACCGCCGAGGGCTTCGAGCGGGTGCGCGAGCAGATCCCGGATGAGCTCGAGAAGGTCCGCCTGACGATCCCGGCCGAGATGGAGCGCGTCCGCGCCTCGATCCCGGAGGCGCTCGGCCGGTTCGAGCGCGTGATCCCCGGCCAGGTCGAGCGCCTGACGGCGGAGAACGCGGAGATGCTGGCCGCGCTCCGGGCGCAGACGGTCGAGGCGATGGAACGGCTGCGCGCCACGCACGACGAGGACCTCGGCGAGGTCTCCGTCTCGCTCCGCCAGGTCACGACCGACGAGCTGGACCGGTTCCGCCGGATCGCGAGCGAGCACCTGGACCGCGTCCGGTGGGCGGTGCCCGCCGAGGTCGAGAAGGCGCAGGGCGCGACCGTCGAGGAGCTGTCACGGATCCGCGCGGAGATCGCCGACCTGTCGCGGTCGTTGCACGAGGTGATCGCCGAGGTCTCGGCGTTCACCTCCGCGACGGCGGGCGAGGGGGAGGACGCCGCGCCGCGCTAGCAGACCTTGAGCAGGAACGGGTACGGGTCGGCGGCCTCGCCGTCGTCCGGGTGCCACTCGAAGTGGTCGTGGTTCGCGCTCGTGTTCCCGGTCGCGCCCACGTAGCCGATCACGTCACCCGTCTCGACCGGGCCGAGCTGCCCGTAGGCGGACAGGTGCGCGTTGTAGACGTACCCGAACTCGCCGTACACGTTCACGGCCTTGCCGCCGAGCCGGTTCGGAACGGCCACGGCCGTCCCGTCGAACGGCGCGACGATCGGCGTGCCGCCGGGCGCCATGATGTCGACGCCCTGGTGCACGTGGTCGCCGCCGCGCTTCTTGGAGCGGTGGACCCAGATCCCGAAGCTGTCGGTGAGCGCGTGCGGCCCCTGGATCGGGCAGATCGCGAACGGCCGGTACTTCGCGATCGTGGCGAGCACCTCTTCCTTGTGGTCGCGGAGCTCCGCGTACAGCCGCCGTGCCTGCGCGAACTTCTGCCGCAGCTCGACCTGCTGGACCTCGAGTTGCTGGAGCGCGAGCTCGCGGGCGCGCTGGAGCCGCAGCAGCTCGGCGCGCGCGCGGGACAGCCGCTCCGTGTTCTCCTCCACCTTCGAGGCCAGGAGCTCGTCGCGCCGGTTCATCTCGGTGATCATCGAGAGGCGGTCCGCCGCCTCGGACGCCGATGTCGCGGTGAGCAGGTAGAGCACGGGCGCGCCGGGTCCCTGGATGTAGGCCTCGCGGTTGCGGTCGTTCAGGCTCTCCTGCAGTCGGGCCGTGCGCGCCTCGAGGACCGCGACCTCGACCTGGAGCTTCTCCGTGCGCTCGTCCGCCTCGAGGATCTGCGCCTGGTTCCGCACGATCTCGGTCCCGAGCCGGTTCAGGTCGCGCTGGAGCTCGTTGAGCTTCTTCGACTTCGCGCGGATCTTCGCCTTCGTCTCGCGGAGCTCCTGACGGGCCTCGCGCAGCTCCTCCTCGGCCCCGAACCCGATGCCCGGCGCGGCGCCGAAGGCGAGGGCGCCGGTGAGCAGGATGGCGAGCGCGCGCGCCGCAACGCGCCGCGGAAGGGGATGAGGCGACATCGTCCCGAACGTACGGCTGCATCCGGCGGTCCTCTACGGCGCAACGACCTAGCCCGGATCGCGCCGCCGGCTCGCCACGCCGGCCGAACGGCTCCGTCGTCCGGGCCCGGGCGACGTAGGTCGGAGCCGCCCGCGGGGAGGAGGACGCATGGCCGTAGGGTGGGCCCGACCTGCATGCTAGGCTGCCTGACGATGTCCATCCGGTCCCTTCCCGCGCGTGTCCGCAACCCTCGGGCGCGCTCCGACGTTCCGTTGGATGGATAACTGTGGTTACCAGGGTTACCGACCTACGCAACGCCGGGGACTACAGGTCCCTCGACGACCGTCTGCTCGTCCTGGACTTCCAGGCCGGGCAGCCCGAGGCGTTCGTCGAGATCCACCGCCGGTATGGGCCGCTCGCGAAGCACGTCTGCGCGCGCTTCCTGCCCAACCGGGCCGACGCCGACGAGGCGTTCCAGGAGACGATGATCCGCGTCTTCCAGGGGCTGCACCGGTTCAACGGCCGCTACGCGCTCCAGCCGTGGATCGCCCGCATCGCGACGAACGTGTCGCTCGACCAGATCCGGACGCGCCAGCGCCGGCCGCTGGTCGGTGACGGCACGATCGAGGACCAGGAGCCGCTCGACCCGGCCGACGGTCCCGAGGAGGTCATCGAGCGGCTGATCGAGCGCGACCTCGTGCTCTCGGTGCTCGCCGGCCTCCCGCCGAACCACCGGACGGCGCTCGTGCTCCGAGAGCTCGAGGGCCGCTCCCACAAGGAGATCGCGCTGGCGCTCGACATCACCCCGGCGCAGGCCAAGGCGCTGATCCACCGCGCGAAGGGCACCTTCCGGCGGAACTGGCTCCTCGCGGTCACCGAGAAGGGCGGCCTCGCGGGCATCGCGCTGCTGCCGCTGTTGTGGCTCGCGAAGGCGGCCGAGGGTGCCCGGCGCGTCGCCGACCGCGTGGTCGGGCACGCGTCGCAGGTCGCCCAGGCGGCCACGCCCGAGGTCGTGGCGTCGGCCGCCAGCAGCCCGGCCGTCGTGGCCTCCGCGTCCACGATGACCGAGCGCATCGTGGCCGCCGGCATGACGATCGTGCTCGCCGGCGGCGTGACGGTCGGCGCCGCGACGATCGTCAAGGAGCGCAACGACCGCGAGCCCGCCGAGCGCACGCAGGCCGCGGCCGCGCCGGTCGCGCCCGCCCCCGAGGTCGAGGACCCCGCCGAGGACCCGGCGGTCGTCCCGCCGGTGGTCGAGCGGGACCCGAGGGACGCGGCGGCCGAGCAGGACCCCCCGGTCACCGGCACCACGGGGGTCGTCGCCGACCCGACCACCGACCCGACGGTCGACCCGACCACGGAGCCGACGGTCGAGCCCACCACCGAGCCGACGGTCGATCCGACCACGGATCCGAGCGAGGAGCCGACGGCGCCGCCGGTCCCGCCCGTGCCCGACTGGGCGGGGTCGTTCTCCGTCCTGTGGAGCACCACGGACGACTGCGGCTGCCCGGGCATCGAGCTCGTGACGAGCCGGGCCACGGGCGGCCTGCTGGGCAACGACGGCGTCCTGAGCCTCGGTCAGCGGTTCCGGGGAGGCGCGCTCGACGCCGAGGGCGACGCGGCCTGGCACGTCGACGCGCAGGTCATCGCGGACCTGACGGCGACGGGCGGCAACGGCTCGCTCCGGTTGGTGCTCCGCTCGGGCGACGTCGAGACGACGTTCCTCGGGGCGGTGGAGGCGGTCGCGATCACCGGCACCGTCGAGGCGGGCGACCTGGTCTACGCGCTCTCCGGCCGGTACTCCGCGCTCGCGCCGATCGAGAGCCCGATCCCGACCGAGGGCGGGTTCGAGGTCCGGATCGGGGTGTGGACCGACGGGGCGACGGTGGTCGCCACCGGGATCGCGCTCACGCCGGACGTCGCGACCGTGCCCGAGCTCCCCTCCCTCCCGGACCTCCTCCGGCTCCTTCCGTAGGGCGTCCGGGCCAGACCCGGGGCTGTGGAAAACTCGTGCCTCGGACCGCGCAACCTTCCGTGCCTGGGCGGCGTTCCCTCGGGTGGAACCGAACCCCACGACCAGGATCCGGGAGTGCGACTCCAAAAGGTCGATCGGAGATTGACTCGGGGGGTAGTGGTGGATACGCTCCGCCCGAACCTGGGGCAGGGGGTCCTTTCTCCTTGCCCTGCAGTGGTTCGTTCGGAGCGATCCGGAGCGACAGGGAGAGAGAGAAAGGAGCTAAGCGTATGAGCTTGCTCTCCCGCAATACCGGAGGACGGCGCGTAGCCGCGGTAGGTACCGCGACCGCGCTGACCGTCCTCACGTGGCTGGTGGTGGTCGCCATGCCGGCGTCCGCCGTCACCACCTGCTCGGCGCCGGTGGTGCTCGACGCGGCCGTTCCGGCCGTCACGTCGGTCACGGCAACGATGGCGCCGGACGACACCGCGGCGTTCCGCTTCGTGGCGGGCGCGATCGAGGTGGCCAGCAACCCGCCGGCCGACCTGCTGCTCGCGGTCTGGGGGCCGTGTGCCCCGGCCGGGACGGACGTCTTCAACGTCAACGGCACGGACCTCGGCCATGAGACGGCCCGGTTCGTGAACGGCGGCGGCGGCGCCGACCTGTACGGGTGGGGCGCGGCGGGCACGCTGACGTTCGTCGACCTCGGGGCCAACCCGGCGGCGCAGCCGGACATCGCCGAGGTCACGACGCTCGCCGGCATCTCCAACGGCGTCGAGTTCGGGACGTCGACGGCCGGCACCACGGTCGCCACCGCCGACTGGAACATCGAGACGATCGGCAACGACGACGCCGACATGCAGTTCTCGGCCACCGAGACGATCATCGCCTCCGGTGACCAGGCCGCGACCGGCGTCGGCGACAACCTGCTCGCCGGCGGCGACATGGTGGAGACCCGGATCGACCTCACGCCGCTCGCCGCTCCCGGCGGCGACGTCGTGGTCCCGGGCACGGCTGACGGCGGCACCGGCGTTCCGCCGGCCGTGGTCGGCCAGGACACCACCGGTGGCAACCCGGCCGGCAACCTCGTGGTCCCGATCCAGCTGATCGGTGGCCCCGGTGAC
>DATBMU010000109.1:0-3942 GCA_036554665.1 Actinomycetota bacterium
CGGGGTGGGCAAGCTCGACGAGTACCTCGAGCACCGCGCGATGCGCGAGCGACAGGTCCTCGGGGCGCTGGAGGAGGGGCCGCGGTCGATCGAGGAGCTCGTCGCCGAGATCTACGCCGAGTACCCGCCCGAGGTGCACGATCTCGCATCGCGCTCCGTGCTCGCGCACATCAACAAGCTCGAGGCCGAGGGTCGCGTCGACAAGGCCACGAAGGGTGGCGTCGCGCGCTACACGAAGGGAGAGGCGCGCACCTGTGCGAGATGCGGCCGCCCGGTCCGGGGGAGGGCGCGCCTGTGCGGCCCGTGCAGCCTGGCCGTGCTCCAGGAGTCGGGCTGACGGCCCCGGTGGTGCGGGGCCACGGTCAGCCGAGCGGGATCTCCTCGAGGCGCGTCACGTGGGTGAGCGGCTCGTCGAGGCCGAAGAGGTGCACGCTCTCGAACGGGCCCGTGTGGTCGAGGTCCAGCGCTTCGGCCTCGCGCCGCGCCGCGACGTAGCGGGATCGGTCGAGGGCTCTCGGTCGGAGCGCCAGCGGGTCGCGCATGTCCTGCGGTTGCGCGAAGTGCCCGAGACCGACGTGCGGCTCGTATCGGTGGCCGGTCCACCGGTGTTCGCCGAGCACGCCGGTGTAGAGCGCGTCGTGGAGCGCGATGATCCGCTCTCGGCCCTCCGCGACCGCCAGGAACAACCAGTGGTCCCACGTCTTGCCGATCCCCTTCAGCCGGATCGTGAACGCGGGCGTCCGGGCCACCGTCGAGCGCACGTGCTCACGGAGGACCTCGACCCCGATCGCGGCCGGGACGGGGAACACGACCGTGAGGTGCGGCTCGACGAGATGCGCGGTCGGGTAGTGCGCGCGCCGGAACGACCCGATCGGCTCGGCGGGGAGCCACGGCAGGGTGTTCGCGACCGCCAGGTGGTCGATCCGGGCCGACGTTCAGCCCACCCGGCTCAGGAACGCCAACGTGCGCTCCCGCAGCAGCGCGGCGGCCTCCTCGTCGTAGTCGTCGGCGCTCGGATCGGCGAACAGGTGGCCGGAGCCCGGATACAGGAACAGCTCGGCCCCCTCCGTCCCGTCGACCAACGCCCGGGCCGCCGGCAGGTCCTCCTCGCCCCACGGGTCGCCGTCCATCATGTGGATCTGGAGCGGCAGGCCCTGCGGCCACGGGCTCTCGAACTCGTCCGGCGGGAGGCACGAGTGGTAGAGGATCGCGCCGCGCGCACCCGGTCGACCCTGCGCCAGGGACTGCGCGGGCATGCCCCCGAGCGAGAACCCGGCGTAGACGACGTCGGCGGGGAGTCCCTCGGCCGTGGCCTCGCCGCGGCGGAGGACCTCGGAGAAGCCGATCCGCTTCGCATGGGCCACACCCTCGTCGAGATCTCGGAAGATCGCGCCGTCGTAGAGGTCCGGCGCATGCACCGTGTGGCCGGCGCGCCGCAGGTCCTCGGCGAACGCGAGGAAGCCGCTCGTCTGCCCCAGCGCGTGATGGAACAGGAGCACCGTCGTCATCCCCGAACCGTACCAACCCGATAGGGAACCGGGGTCCCGGCGGCGAACCGCAGCGTCACGTGACGGGTCGATCCCGTGCTTCCGGCGGTGCCGTCGACCGGTTGAGGATGAGGCCGGCGAAGTACAGGGCGGGAGCAGCGGCGTAGATCGCCAGGCTCGCCACCGGCGCCTCCTCCGAGATGAGGATCGCGAGGCCGTAGAAGCCCGCAGGGACCAGCACGGTCAGGACGCCGACGGTTCTGGTCCGGGCGCTGACCGGGTCGAAGAGGAGGTGAGGCCGGGCCGTTGCGTACAGCCACACCGTGACCCGGGACATCGCGATCAGCAGCAGCAGGAACCCGTAGATGCTCAGCGCCGCCGACTCACGACCGTAGCGAGCGATGAGCGCCGCTCCGAACGGCAGGATGGAGACCGGCAGCAGGTACAGGATGTTGAGCCACACCAGGTTCAGGTCCGTCCGGCGGATGAGCGCGAAGAGCTCCCGGTGCGCCACCCAGGCGATCGCGATCACCACGAAGCTGATCAGGAACGCGACGAACGACGGTCTTACCTCGCGCATCGCGGCGTCCAGGGTCGTCCCACCCGTGAGGTCCGGCACGTGGATCTCCAGCACCAGCAGGGTGATGGCGATCGCGAACACGCCGTCGCTCAGGGCGGAAACGCGCGCTGGATCGTGCCGACGATCGTACCGACGCACTTCCCGCTCATCGTCCACGGGACCCCCCCTTCGTCACCGTCGGACGAGTATCCCCCTCCGCCTCGGGGCCGCGGGCGGACATCCAACTCCGAGCGCTGGGTCGGTTAGCGCCGGACGGCGGTGCCCTCCAGCGCCTCCGGGTCGGGGATCACGATCGTGCGCCCGCTCGTCCGGACGAGGCCGCGCGCGGCGAGCCCTCCGAGGGACCGGTTGACCGCCTCGCGCGAGGCGCCGACCATGCGGGCGAGCTCCTCCTGGGTGAGGGCGAGAGGGATCCGGACGCCGTCGACGTCGCGGACGCCGTGCCCCTCCGCCAGGTCGCACAGACGCCCGGAGATCCGCGAGGTCACGGTGCCGACGAGGGCCTCCTCGAGCGCCCGCGAGGTCCGATGCAGCCGAGACGCGACGAGCCGGAGCAGCTCGGCCGACGTCGCCGGGTGGTGACGCAGGATCTCCACGACGTGCTCGAGCGGCAGCGCGACGATCCGCGCCGGGCCGACGGCGCGAGCCTCGACGGGCGACGGCCGGCCGAGGAGCGCGCTCTCGCCGAACACGTCGCCGATCCCGAGGAGCCCGACGATCGCCTCCCGGCCCTCCACGGTCACCGATGAGAGCCGGACGACGCCGGACGTCACGAGGAACAGGCACTCGAGCGGATCGCCCTGCCGGACGACGACGGCGCCGTGGGGGAGCCGGCGGGGCTCGTCCGCGGCCCACGCGCCGAGCCGAACCCCCACGCGCGCACCCTAGCGCGCGCCACCGACATCGCTCAGGCGTCGCTCGATGCCGCCCAGAGGTTGATGCCGGCCTCCGTCGCGTGCCGGTCGATCTCCTCGAGCTCCGCGGCGTCGAACGCGGCGCGCTCGAGCGCCGCCACGTTCTGCTCGAGCTGCCGGACGCTGCTCGCGCCGATCAGGGACGACGTCACGCGCTCGTCCCGGAGGGTCCAGGCGATCGCCATCTGCGCGAGGCTCTGCCCGCGCCGGCGCGCGATCTCGTTCAGGGCCCGGACGCGGTCGAGGTTCTCCCCGGTCAGCAGTTCGGCGGACATCGCGCCCCCGGTCGCGACCCGCGAGCCCTTGGGGATCCCGTCGAGGTACCGGTCCGTGAGCAAGCCCTGCGCGAGCGGCGAGAAGACGATGCAGCCAACCCCTTCCTCGCCGAGCACGTCGAGCAGACCACCTTCGATCCACCGGTTCAGCATCGAGTACGACGGCTGGTGGATCAGCAGCGGCGTCCCGAGGTCGCGGAGGACCGCCACTGCCTCGCGCGTGCGCTCCGCCGAGTACGACGACACCCCGACGTAGAGCGCCTTCCCCTGGCGGACGGCGGCGTCGAGCGCGCCGAGCGTCTCCTCGAGCGGCGTCCTCGGGTCGAGCCGATGCGAGTAGAAGATGTCGACGTAGTCGAGCCCCATCCGCGACAGGCTCTGGTCCAGGCTCGCGAGCAGGTACTTGCGCGACCCCCACTCGCCGTAGGGCCCGGGCCACATGTCGTAGCCGGCCTTCGTCGAGACGATCAGCTCGTCGCGGTACGGGCGAAGGTCCGTCGCGAGCATGCGGCCGAAGCTCTCCTCGGCCGATCCGTACGGCGGCCCGTAGTTGTTCGCGAGGTCGACGTGCGTGATCCCGAGGTCGAACGCCCGTCGGACGATCTCGCGCTGCCCCTCCCAGGGGCGGTCGCGGCCGAAGTTGTGCCACAACCCGAGCGAGATCTCGGGGAGGAGGAGGCCGCTGC
>DATBMU010000121.1:0-2178 GCA_036554665.1 Actinomycetota bacterium
ACGACCCTCACACCTCCACCCGCTCGCTCCGGTCCCGCGTCGCGTCGGTCGTCTCGTCGCGCTCCGATCGCTGATCAGCGAGCCGGCGCGCCAGCCGGTCCACCGAACGACCCACGCGCCCACGCAGCGGGAGCAACCGCCCGCGGGCCTGTGCGGCGGGGACCGACCGGTCGGCGGGGATCACGGTGATCGGCGATGCCCCGAAGACGCGCTCGACGTCCGACGGCGCGATCTCGGAACGGCGAGCGCGGTTCACCACGAAGACGCACCGGCGCTCGAGATCCGCGGCCGAGATCGCTCGCTTGGCGTCGCGGAACGAGAGGACGTCCAGCCCCAGGACGAGCACGATCCGATCCGATAGCTCGAGCCCGGTCCTGGAGATCTCGTCGAGACCGCGCGGCACGTGCAGGACGACCGCGTCGCACGTGCGGCGAACCGCAGCCACCACGCTTCGGTAGTGGGACCCCCGGATGCGGGGACCGACGGCGCCGTCGCTCGGCGCCAGCAGCACCCCGAAGCCGGCGGGATGCGGCCACAGCACCTCCCCCACGTGACGCGACGAGATCTCGTCCCCGAGCGGGACAAGGTCGCCGATCGTGCGGACCGGTTCGTCGTCCGGGACGCCGAGCGCGGGGGCCGCGTCGCCGAACACGACGTCGAGATCGACGAGCACGCAACGACGCCCGAGGCGCGCGAACGCCGCGGCGAGGTGCGTCGCGACGAACGTCGCGCCCACGCCGCCGCGCGCCCCGTAGACCGAGTACACGGTGCCGGCGTCCTCGACGCGATGCTCCGTCGGCGGCCGGACCCGGGCGGCGGCGAGCGCGAGCCCCTCGCGCTCCGCCGGCCACAGGTAGAACCCGGCGGCGCCGGAGCGGATCGCCCGACGGAGCGTGCCGACCGACTGCGACGTGTCGAGCGCGATCAGCGCGCTCCCCTCGAGCTCCCCCCGTGACGGCATGAGCGAGGGCGCCGCGACGACCACGTCCGGCTCGAGCTGTCGGATCGCCTCCGCGACCTGTCGTTCGTCCGACGCGGTTCCCACCACCCGGGCGACGCCGCCCCGGTCGAGGAAGTGGAGCACCTCCTCCGCGATCTCGGGCTGCTCGAGCGCGAGCACGACCCTCGCCACCTCCTCCATGTGCGCTCCGTTCCGTCGAGGGGAAGCCACATCGAGGGGGACAGCACGATCGGCGGTACGGGGAAGCGAGGGGGTTCGGGGGCCGCGGCCGCAACCGCGTGGCGGGAGACTACGCTCGCGGACCGGAGCGGACAATCACCAGGTCGGCCGATTCATCCGGTGCGGGGTCCGATGGAGGTCGGGGATGCGGACATCGGCCGTTCGGGGCCGGGCGCCCCGCGCGAGGGGGAATGAGGAGGGGGAGGTCGACATGGCGGACGTCGAGATCAGGCGCTTCGAGGATCCGGACGAGTCGCGGCGCTTCGAGCACGGGTCGTACGAGATCGTCTCGATCGGCGGGGTGACGATGGGACGCGCGAGCTACGAGCCCGGTTGGGTGTGGTCCACCCACGTCGGAGCGGTCAGCGGGGACCCGATGTGCCAGGTCGAGCACGTGGGGCTCGTGCTCTCGGGACGCACCGCCGTGAGGATGGCCGACGGCACGGAGTACGAGCTCGGACCCGGTGCGCTGTTCCACGTGGCGCCCGGCCACGACTCGTGGGTCGTCGGCGACGAGCCGTACGTGTCCGTGCACGTCCTCGGGGCGACCGACTACGCCAAGCCCTCCTAGCGCCCGGACGGGCGCTACTCCGACGACCCCGACGGCGATGCCGGAACCTCGGGCGAGATCGGGCCGGCGTCCTGCCAGAAGTCGAAGATCTCTTCGCTCGAGGCGGTCGACCGGATCCACGCGTAGATCGCGAACGCGTCGTGCGTCCACTCGAGGTAGCGCTCCCCGTCCTGCTCGAAGCAGAGCAGGTAGCCGGCGCGATCGTCGGTGCCCGTCGAGTAGGTCGACTCCCCCGCCGGGTCGTCGCCGCACGTCGCGCCGGCCGGTGTCTCCCGGATCTCCAGCCGCGGCGTGAAGAACGCGTACATCTCCTCGCGGCTCCCGAACAGGTAGTAGAAGACGTAGCCCTCGCCGGGGAACGCCGGCCCGCGGCAGTACACGCCGGCGAGCGAGGTTCCGACCAGGGTGTCCATCCGGCCGCACCCCG
>DATBMU010000088.1:0-31496 GCA_036554665.1 Actinomycetota bacterium
TTGGCGATCGTGTACCAGAGCGCGATGAAGATCACGAGCACCATGATGCCGAACAGGATGAACTGCACCGAGCCCTGGTCGATCAGCCGCGCCGCCTCCTGAGCGAGCATCCCTCGTCCTCCTCGTCGCCCTAGGCGGGCCCGTACCAGGGCGGGGCCGTCCCGCCCGTCAGGATCTCCTTGCGCTTGCGCTCGGCGCGGTCCAGGAGCGGCAGGTGGACCGCGAACCCGATCGTCGAGCCGATCAGGAACATCCACGAGTAGCGGTTCACGCTGCCCGAGTCGTGGCGCATGTAGAGCGTGACCCTCGGACCGCCGCCGGTGAAGAAGCCCTGCGCCGCGGCGAGCGAGACGTCGCCGTCGGTGGCGAACCGGACGTCCTCGATCGCGAAGTCCGTCGTCTGGACGGCGCCGGGGTCGTGGATCTCGAGCCCAAGCTCCTCGTTGGCCTGTTCGGCCAGGAAGCCCTGTGCGGCCGTCGTCACGCTCTGCAGCGACGACGTGTCGTTGTCGTTCGAGCCGGGGACGCGCCATCCCTCGCCGTCCGGGTACGTCGCGAAGACCTCGTACACCGGTTCGGGGTCGGTGCCGGCGGACTCGACCACCCAGGTCGGTTCGGCGCCTCGCGGACCGAGGTTCACCGGAGTGTCGGGCCCCTGCGAGTAGAAGCCGAACGTCCACAGGGCTGAGAGCAGCATCATCCAGCCGAAGAACCCGACCGCGAGGACGAGGTAGCCCATCCGGCGGCCGAACACGGCGGCCAGCAACAGGAGGACGCTGCCGACGAACAGGACGAAGCCCATGATCGTCGTGAGCCCGCCCTTCAGCAGGGTCTCGCAGGAGATCTCGAACCCGACGCAGGTCTGCGCGAGCATCACAGCTGGACGTTGTCCGTCGGATCCGGCTTGTCCTGGAGCCGTCCGTCGAGGAACTCCTCCACCGCGGCCGCCTGCGCCTCGGGGTTCGTGCACACGTTCCGCTCGAACGGGACCTGCTCCTCGTCCTGGATGCTGACGATGTAGTTCACGAGGTCGTTGATCTGCTGGTCGTTGAGCGCGCCCTCGAAGCGGATGCTCCACGAGGGCATCAGGCCGCGGCCCTGCTCGATCGTCGTGTAGATGTCCCGGAGCCCGTAGATCAGTGGGTGCCCGGTGTACGGGCCGCCACAGACCGTGCGCAGGTTCGGCGTGGCGATCGGCGTCTGGGTCGCCGTGTTCATGATGACGGAGCCCTCGAGCTCGGCTCCGTGGCACAGCACGCACCCGACCCCGGCCTGGTTCTCCTCGGTGAACAGCTCGACGCCGAGGCTGCCCCGATGGACCGAGTCGGTCTGGAGCGCGCGCTCCTGCTGCAGGTTGCGGTCGGGCTCGAGCAGCCAGATCGCGGGGACCCACACGACGAGGAAGACGACCATGAGCACGCCCCAGCCCTGGAGCTTCTGCAGGAGCGGGGTCTCGAGGTCGGGATCGGACGGGCCGGGGCGCATGCCGCGGGGGATGTCCGGGGCGGCGGCCTTGCGCCGGCCGTGCAGGAAGAGGACCCCGCCGGCGATGCCGAGGAAGATGGCCCCGCCGATCGCGAGGATGACCCCCTGCGCTTGCGTGAGCCCGAGCATCATCCCGGCGCCACGCAGAAGGGCCCGGCCTGCGGCCGCCGCAGCGTGTCCGTCCCGCGCGGCGGGCCGAGGATCACCTCGGACGTGTCGACCAGCACGTCGTTCGCCTCCGTGATCTCGATCCGGAACCGGTCCATGCCGCGGGGCGCCGGCCCGAGCTTGTACTCACCGGCGGTGTTGTACTTCGACCCGTGGCAGGGGCACTCGAACCACTGCGACTGCGCGCAGAACGGGACCCGGCATCCGAGGTGCACGCAGCGCTGGTACAGGGGCATCAACCCGTCGGCCTCGACCTGCTCCGACGCGTAGTCGACGTCGTCGGTCGCGCGCCCGTCGTAGCTCACGATGTAGAACCGGCCCGTGCCGGAGTAGAAGGGCTGCTCGCCGATCGCGGCGCGGATCTCGTCGACCTTGCCGGCGTTGATGACGGAGCCGAACCCCCCCTTCAGGTTCGGCCACAGGAACGCGAGGGTGGCGCCTCCGAACTGCGCCCCGTAGATCAACAGCGAGGCGATGAGGGACCGGCGGAAGAAGTCCCGGCGGCTGACCGGCTTCGGGGCCTTGGGGGCCGGCTCCCCGAGCGCGGCGGCGGTCGCCGCGGCCTCGGCCGCGCGCTGCTCGCGACGGGCCCGGACGAACGACATGCCGAAGACGATCGCGAACAGGTCGATGACCACGATCACGACGATCGCGACGATCGTGCCGCTCGAGATCGCGAGGACGGGCGTCACAGCTCGAAGAACACCCCTTGGGCCCACGGCCAGACCCAGTTGTAGCCCGTGCCGCGGAAGAAGGAACCGATGATCGTCAACGTCGCGCCGAACATCATCAGCATCGTGAACAGTGTGATCGCGAGCTTGCGGTCGCCGGGCTTCGTGCTCGGGTTCCGGTCGACGAACGGGACCACGGCGAGCGCGAGCAGCACCAGGGTCGGCGCGAAGAGCACGCCGGCCACCATCGGGTGGAAGTACCGCAGGAGTTCCTGCAGCCCGAGGAAGTACCAGGGGGCCTTCGAGGGGTTCGGCGTGAGGTTCGGGTTCGCGAGCTCGCGCAGCGGTGCGTTCACGAAGGTCGAGAAGATCACGAGCCCCGCCGTCATGATCAGCAGCGCCACGAACTCCTCGATCAGCAGGTGCGGCCACACGTTGACCCGGTCGCCCTGCTCCCGTTCGACCCGCTGGATCCCCTCCGGCGGCACCAATGCCAGCAGCCGGTGCTTCTCCTCCGCCCCCTTCTTCGCCTCCGGCACGTTCCCCGTCGGCCCCGGCGCCTCCCGCGCCGGCGCGATCGTCGTCGCCGCCGCCGCCGCCACCACCGCGGCAGCCGGAGCGGCCGCAGCGGCGGCCGGCGCGGAGGCAGCCGCAGGAGCCGGCGACTCCGCGGCGCCCGAAGCCGCGCCCCCATCCCCCGCCACCGCCGCGGTCGGAGCCGGCGTTGCGGCTGCCGGAGCCCCCGCGGTCGGAGCCGGCGTTGCCGCGGCCGGAGCGCCAGGGGCCCCCTCACCCGTCTTCGCCCGATGCGCCCGAACGGCCGCCGACCGGGCTCGTCCTTCAGCGACGCGCCGGTCGGTGCCCTTGGCGAGCTCGTCGGCCAGGACCTTGTCGAAGGTCTCCTGGTCGAGCGGCGTGTCCTCGCGAGCCATGGCCCCTTCCTACAGCGGTCCCGAGATGCCGCCGTCCTTGCGGATCCGCCAGAAGTGCACCGCCAGGAACAGGACGAGCACGAACGGCAGCGCGAGGACGTGCAGCACGTACCAACGGAGCAAGGTGTCCGGTCCCACCACCACGCCCCCGAGGAGCAGGAAGTTCGCCTGCTTCGCGATCAGCGGCGAGTACGCGGCGAGGGACGTCCCGACCGTGACCGCCCAGATCGCGAGCTGGTCCCACGGCAGCAGGTAGCCGGTGAACGACAGCCCGAGCGTGAGGAACAGCAACACGACGCCGACGACCCAGTTGAACTCTCGCGGCGGCTTGTACGACCCGGTGTAGAAGACGCGGGCCATGTGCAGCGTCACGCTCAGCACCATCAGGTGCGCGCCCCACCGGTGGAGGTTCCGCACGAGGTCGCCGAAGAACACGGACGTGCGGATGTTCTGCATGTCGGTGTAGGCCTGCGCGGCGCCGAGCTCGGCGGCCGGCCGGTAGAAGAACATCAGGAAGATGCCGGTGACGGTCAGCAGGATGAACAGGAAGAACGAGAGGCCGCCCAGGCAGAAGGTGTACGTCAGCTTCAACCCGTGGCGCTTCATCTTGACGGGGTGCAGGTGGTACAGGACGTTGTTCATCGTCGCGAGCGCCCGGTCGCGCGACGTGTCCTTGTAGCCCCTGCGGAAGATCGAGCCCGGCCGGAAGATGGACTTCCAGACCTCGGTCTCCCGGACCCGGTCCAGCACCTCGCTGGGCGAGGGCGGCTTGAGCTTCACGCTGCTCCTTCCCCCGTCTCGCTACTCGGTCTCGGCCCGCTGGGACTCGGGGACGGCGGCCATCGTGCGCCGGCCGCCCGCGGCCTCCGGCAGCCGCGCATAGTACAGCGTGTCCGTCGGGCACCGGTCGACGCAGACCGAGCAGCGCGTGCACGCGTTGTCGTCGACGACGAAGACCGAGTACGCCTGATCGATCTCGGCCTCGACGGCGTCGTCCGCAGCATCCCGGACGATCCCCGTGGACATCATGTAGATGCAGTTCCAGGGGCAGACGTCCTCGCAGGCCCGACACAGGATGCAGTTGTCGGGGTCGAGCATCAGGTGCTTGGGCGACTTCACGCCCTTGGCGAGCCACGCGGGATCGACGGTCTCGACGACGTAGTCGGTGTGGACGTCGACCTCGGTCTTCGTGAACGGCATGCGGGCGCGGGCCTCCTATCCGATCCTCATCGGTACCCGCCGGTCGGACGATCGCCCGAGGCGCCGCGGAGCTTCCGACGCCAGTTCTGCAGGATCGCCGCGGCGACCACCACCGTGACGAACGGCCCCATCGCCAGGTTCACGGCGACGAAGTCCCGCGCCAGGGGGCGCCAGTCGGAGGTCCCGGACAGGCCGTCCCAGCCGAGGGTCTGCTCGGCGAAGTACAGCCAGAAGGAGGGGATCACGGCCATCGTGATCAGCGAGAAGAAGCCGAGCCCGAGCGAGAAGACCACGGCGGTGGTCCACGTCCACTCGAAGTCCCGCAGGAATCGCTCGGTGCGCTCCTTCAGCTTCTGGAGCCTCTGTGGGACCTTCACGCGAACCCCATCACGCGGATCGATGCTCCCGGTTCCTCGCTCGACGCCGGATTCTATACACGGTGCCCGTTCGACCCGACGCGGTTGTCCCCACCGACCGGGCTCGTGAAAACGTTCACAAGCGCGGAGGCCCACTATCGCAAGGAACGCCTCGGCCCCGCAACCCCACCCGAGGCCGCCGGGCGATCCGGGCGCCGACCCTACACTTGCCGGCGTGCTCGCCGACTTCGTTCAGGACGGGCTCGCCTCGTGGTGGGCGCCGGGCCTCGCGTTCGCGGCCGGCGTCGTCTCGTTCGCCTCGCCCTGCGTCTTCCCGCTCGTGCCCGGCTACCTGTCCTTCGTCGCGGGCGGCGAGACCGTCGAGGATCGGCAACGGCTGCTCCCCATCCTGCTGTTCATCGCCGGCTTCGCGGCCGTGTTCACGGCGCTCGGCGCGTTCACCGGCGCGATGACCCGGATCCTGCGTTCGCCTGCCGGGATCCGGATCTCGGGAGCGGTGATCCTGGCGTTCGGCGTCCTGATGCTCCTGTACGCGCTGCGCCTCGGCTCCCCGGGCCTGTTCGCGGAGCGTCGCCCCCTGCTCGAGCGGGCCCGGCCGGGCCCAGCGTGGGCGTTCCCGCTCGGGATCGCGTTCGGCGCGGGGTGGACGCCGTGCATCGGGCCGGTGCTCGCTGGGGTCCTCGCGATCGCCGCGGCGCAGGGAGGGTCGCTGCGCGGAGCGCTCCTGCTGTTCACGTACTCGATGGGCCTCGGGCTGCCGTTCCTGCTGGTCGGGCTGGGTCTGCGGCACCTGCTCGGCGCGCTGTCGTTCGTGAAGCGGAACTACCACTGGTTCGCGGGGGTCTCGGGCGTCGTGATGATCGCGATCGGCGTGCTGGTCGCGACGAACACGTGGACCCGGCTGCTCGGTCCCGTCATGCGGGCGATCACGAACTTCACGCCGGCGATCTGATCGACGCCGGAGGCACGATCGACGCACCCCGTCAGCCGACCGGGGGGTGCTACAGTGCGCCGGACTTCGGTGCCCGTCTGAGGTCGCCACGGGGGGATCCGGGGAACGTGCGAAGGAAGACGCTCCTGGCCGTCGGCCTGCTCCTCCTGACCGCCATCGCCGCCGCATGCGCCCCGAACGCCACGCAAGATACGCTCCAGCCCGCCGGGGAGTTCGCCCGCAAGCCCTACGACCTGTTCGTCGTCGTCTTCTGGGTCGCGGCGTTCATCTTCGTGGTCGTCGAGGGCGCGCTGATCTTCTTCATCGTCCGGTACCGCCACCGGAAGGGCCGCGAGGGGATCCCGCCGCAGGTGCACGGCAACACCCGGCTCGAGATCGCCTGGACGATCCTGCCGGCGGTGATCCTCGCCGGCATCGCCGTCCCCACCGTGACCACGATCTTCGACCTCGCCCGCGAGCCCGAGCCGGGGACGATGCGGATCGACGTCCTCGGGCACCAGTGGTGGTGGGAGTTCGCCTATCCGGAGGAGGGCATCGTCACCGCGAACGAGCTCCACATCCCCACCGGCGAGCCGATCTACCTGCGGCTGTGCGCGGTCGGCCTCGCGTACGAGGGGCAGGCCTCACCCAGCGAGTGCCAGCCGGGGCCCCCCGACGGCGCGGTGCCGGCGCTGATCGGCGACTCAGTCGTGCACTCGTTCTGGGTCCCCGAGCTCGCCGGCACGCAGGACGTGGTGCCGGGGCAGACGAACTACCTCTGGATCGAGGCCGACGAGCCCGGCACCTACACGGGTCAGTGCAAGGAGTTCTGCGGGCTGTCGCACGCCTTCATGAAGTTCACGGTGGTGGCCCACACGCCGTCGGACTTCGCGCGGTGGGTCGAGCAGAACCAGGCGCCGGCTCCCATCCCGGAGCCGGGGAGCGACGCCGCGGCGGGGGCCGAGATCTTCGCCGCACAGTGCATCGCCTGCCACATGGTGGATGGCCTGCTGGACGCGGAGGGCGAGCCGATCCTCGGCTCGAACGGTGCGCCGAACCTGACGCACTTCGCCGCCCGCGAGTGCTTCGCCGGGTGCATGCTGGAAACGACCGACGAGAACCTCCGCCGCTGGCTGGCGGACCCACCGGCCGTCAAGGCCGGATCGAAGATGCCGGACCTGGGGCTGTCCGGGGAGCAGATCGACCAGCTGATCGCGTTCCTGAACACGTTGCGGTGAGGTGAGGGGAGAGCCATGGCGAGCGTGAGCGTCCCGGGCGAACGGGCTCGCGGCCTGCTGCGGCGTCCGACGGCGACGACCGGGCTGTGGTCGTGGTTCACCACCGTGGATCACAAGAAGATCGGGATCCTCTACGGGATCACGGCGTTCGGCTTCTTCCTCGTCGGCGGCGTCGAGGCCCTCCTGATCCGGGTGCAGCTCGCGCAGCCCGACCAGAGCATCGTGTCCCCAGCCGTCTTCAACGAGCTGTTCACGATGCACGGGGTGACGATGGTCTTCCTCGTGGTGATGCCGCTGTCGGCGGCCTTCTTCAACTACCTGATCCCGCTGATGATCGGGGCGCGCGACGTCGCCTTCCCGCGCCTGAACGCCTACAGCTACTGGGCCTTCCTGTTCGCGGGGATCTTCATCTACTCGAGCTGGTTCCTCGGCGGCGCGCCGAACGGGGGCTGGTTCGGCTACCCGCCGAACTCGGTCCTGGACCCCTCGCGCGGGATGACGTTCTACGCCCTGGGCCTGCTCATCGCGGGCGTGGCCTCCACCGTCTCGGCCGTGAACCTCGCCGTGACGGTGATCAACATGCGGGCTCCCGGGATGACCCTGTTCCGGATGCCTGTGTTCGTGTGGATGGGCCTCGTCGTGCAGCTCCTGCTCGCGTTCTCGCTCCCGATCGTGACGATCGGTCTCGTCGAGCTGCTGTTCGATCGGCGGTTCGGCACCCACTTCTTCGACGCGGGGGCCGGCGGCTCACCGGTGCTCTGGCAGCACCTGTTCTGGTTGTTCGCCCATCCGGAGGTCTACATCCTCGTCCTGCCAGCGATGGGCATCGTGTCGGAGATCCTGCCGGTGTTCTCGCGCAAGCCGCTGTTCGGGTACCAGTTCGTGGTCTTCAGCGGGATCGCGATCGGGTTCATCGGGTTCGGCGTGTGGGCGCACCACATGTTCGCGGTGGGGCTCGGGCCGATCGCGAACACCGCGTTCGGCATCTCCACGATGATCATCGCGGTGCCCACGGGGGTGAAGATATTCAACTGGCTCGGCACGATGTGGCGCGGCGACCTGCGCTTCGCGACGCCGATGCTCTTCGCGATCGGCTTCATCGCGATGTTCGTGATCGGTGGTCTGTCGGGCGTATCGCACGCCGTCGTGCCGTCCGACTACCAGCAGACGGACACGTACTACATCGTGGCCCACTTCCACTACGTCCTGTTCGGGGGCGCGATCTTCGGGCTCTTCGGGGGGCTGTACTACTGGTGGCCGAAGGTGTTCGGCCGGATGCTCAACGAGCGCTGGGGGAAGGTCAACTTCTGGATCATGCTGATCGGCTTCAACATGACCTTCGGGCCGATGCACGTGCTCGGGCTGCAGGGGATGCCGCGGCGCATCCAGAGCTACCCGGCGTCGCTCGGCCTCACCTTCTGGAACCTCGTCGCCACGATCGGCGCGTTCCTGATCGCGATCGGGGTCCTGGTGTTCCTCGTGAACGCGGTCGCGAGCTTCCGTCGGGCGAAGGAGATGGTCGCCGACCCGTGGGACGCGAGGACGCTCGAGTGGGCCACGTCCTCCCCGCCCCCGGAGCACAACTTCGACGAGATCCCGGTCGTGCACTCCCTCGACGACCTGTGGCACCGCAAGTACGCGGAGACGCAGGGCGGGCGCGTTGTGCCGGTCCCGGCCGGCGGCTCCGGAGAGGACGCCGGCGACGGCGGCCACGGGGCCCACGCGATCCACATGCCGGGCCCCTCGTATTACCCGCTCGTCGCCTCGCTCGGGCTGCCGATCATCGGCTACGGGATCATCTTCAACTGGTGGCTGGTGGCGGTCGGGCTCGTCGTGACGCTCGCCGGCTTCTACGGCTGGATCCTGGAGCCGTCGGCGGAGTGAGAGGCTGATGGCCACGATCGAGCACGCCGACGCGCGGCACCCCGTCGCCGAGGAGCACGCGACCAGCACCGGCCTGCCGAACACGAAGCTGGCGATGTGGCTGTTCCTGGCCTCGGACTGCCTGCTGTTCGGCGCGCTGATCTCGACGTACGTGCTCTACCGCGGCGCGAGCCTCGTCGGTCCGTACCCGGACGACGTCTTCGACATCCCGTACACGTCGGTCTCGTCGTTCGTCCTGCTCGCGAGCTCGCTCACGATGGTGCTCGCGCTCGCGGCGCTGCAGCGCGGCGATGTGGGCAGGTCCCGGATCTGGCTCCTCGCGACGGCGATGCTGGGGCTGACGTTCGTGGGCGGCCAGGTCTACGAGTTCACGGCCTTCTACCACGAGGGCCTGACCCTCACGACGAACGTCTTCGGGACGTCGTTCTACGTCCTCACCGGGTTCCACGGGACGCACGTCGCGATCGGGATCCTGATGCTGCTCACCCTGTTATGGCTGTCGCTCGGCGGGCGGCTCGGGCCCGAGCGCGTCGAGGCGGTCGAGCTCGTCGGTCTGTACTGGCACTTCGTCGACATCGTCTGGATCGTGATCTTCACGGTCGTGTACCTGATCCCGACGGGGAGCGGGCCGGCCTGATGGCGACCGAGCACGTTCCTGCCGACGCCCCGCCGGAGGTGACGCCTCCCCGCCGCGCCCACGCCCGGCACCCGAGCACGCGGGAGTACGTGCGCATCGCGATCGTGCTCGCGCTCGTGACCGCGGCGGAGGTCGTCATCTACTACATCGACTGGGTGCACGAGAACGGCGTGCTGATCCCGCTGTTGTTCGCGTTCTCGATCCTGAAGTTCGCGCTCGTCGTGTTGTGGTTCATGCACCTGAAGTTCGACAGCCGGACGTACGCGCGCTTCTTCGTGATGGGCCTCGCCGGCGCCGTCACGCTCTACCTGATCGTGCTGATCACGTTCCAGACGTTCGCGGGGTGATGCCGATGCCGGCCTGGCACCCGCACCCCGACGTCTGGCTCCTCCTCGTGGGGATCTGGGTCGCCTACCTGGTCGCCGTCCGGCGTCACGAGCCGGCGGCACCTTTCGAGCGCGACGAGCGGAGCCGCCGGACCACGCTGTTCACCGCCGGGATGGCCGTGCTGCTGCTCGCCTCGGACTGGCCGATGCACGACCTGTCCGAGGGCTACCTCTACTCGATGCACATGCTGCAGCACCTCCTGTACACGCTCGTCGCGGCCCCGCTCCTGGTCGCCGGCGTGCCGGCGTGGATGTGGCGCGCCCTGCTCCGACCCCCGGCGATCGGAGCCGTGTTCGGGTTCCTCACGCGGCCGATCGTCGCGTTGGTCGTGTTCAACGGGCTGCTCCTGTTCACGCACTGGCCCGAGGTGGTCCAGGCGTCGGTCGGGTCCGAGTGGGTGCACTTCGGGCTCCACGTGCTGATCGTCGGATCGGCCATCGTGATGTGGTGGCCGGTGCTGTCGCCGCTGCCCGAGCGGCCGGCGCTCACACCGCCGGCGCAGATGCTCTACCTGTTCCTGCAATCGCTGGCGCCGACGATCCCGGCGTCGTTCCTCACGTTCGGCCACACGCTCCTGTACCCCGTGTACGCGGCCGCCCCGAGGATCTGGGGGCTGTCGGCGCTCGACGACCAGTTGATCGCCGGACTGATGATGAAGATCGCCGGCGGGTTGATCCTCTGGGGCTTCATCGCGGTCATCTTCTTCAACTGGCACGCCCGCGAGCGGGACGGGTGGGACGCGCTCGCGCTCCAGCACGTCCAGCGCGACGTCCGAGCGAGGCTCGCGAAGTGAGGCAGCAGACGCGCGACCGCCTGCTCCTGCCCGTGCTCCTTCCGATCGGCATCCTCGCGGCCATCGCTCTCGCGCTCTGGGGCTTCTCGCGGATCCTGCTCGGCATCGAGGGTGCGGCGGCGACGGCGGTCGCGCTCGTCGTGGCCGCGGCGATCGTCCTGGTGGCCTCGCTCGCCGCGGCCCGGCCCCAGGTGCGCGGGTCGACGATCGGGGCGATGGTCGGGGCGACGGCCGGCATCGCGATGCTCGCCGGGGGGATCGCGCTCGCGGTCGTCTCCGGCGGGGAGGAGGGTCCCGGACCCGAGCCCGGGCCGGAGGGCCCCGTCGTGAGCCTCGTCGCGGTGAACATCGCGTTCGACCCGACGAGCCTTACGGTGCCGGCGGGCGAGCCGTTCACGATCGCGTTCGACAACCAGGACGCGGGCGTCCAGCACAACGTCGACATCTTCGACAACCAGGAGCTCTCGGGAACGGCCGCGTTCGAGGGCGAGCTGATCACCGGCGTCGCCCAGATCGACTACGCGGTCGGCCCGCTCGAGCCCGGCCCCTACTTCTTCCGGTGCGTCGTCCACCCCAACATGGTCGGGGAGATGGAGGCGGCCGAGGGCGGCGGCGGGGAGCCCGGCGGCGGTGGAGGACCGGGCGGCGGTGGCGAGCCGGGCGCGGCGGTGGTCGCGCAGAACCTGGCGTTCGACACCGCCACGATCGATCTGCCGGCCGACGCGCCATCGAAGCTCCCGCTCGACAACCGGGACGCGGGGGTGCCGCACAACATCTCGATCTACGCGGACGAGAGCCTCAGCGAAACCCTGTTCGAGGGCGAGTTGATCACCGGGCCCGCCGAGATCGTCTACGACATCCCGCCCCTGCCGGCCGGTGAGTACTACTTCCACTGCGACGTGCATCCGAACATGAACGGCGCGGTGATCGTGGACGCGGCCGGCGGTGGTCCGGCGTCCACGGACGCCACCGGCGCAACGGGGGCGACGCCCGGCTGACGCGCGTCGACGCCTAGACGAGCGGCCCGGTCGGCAGGACCGCGTCCACCGCGACCGAGGCGAAGAGCAGCCCCAGGTACACGATGGAGAAGCGGAACAGTCGCATCGACCCCGCGGCCGACCCCCCGCGCCACAGCTGCAGGGCCCGCCACACGAACCACCCGCCGAGGACGACGGCCGTCGCCGCGTAGACGGGCCCCATGTCGCCGACCGGGACGAGCAGCAGCGACGTCGCGAACAGCACGAGCGAGTAGCGCAGGATCTGTCGGCGCGTCTCCTCGTCACCCCGGACGACGGGGAGCATCGGGACGCCGGCCGCCGCGTAGTCGCCGCGGTACCGCATCGCGAGCGCCCAGAAGTGCGGCGGCGTCCAGACGAACACGATCGCGAACAGGACCCAGGCCGGCAGACCGACCGTCCCGGTGACGGCGGCCCAGCCGACGAGCGCCGGGACGGCGCCGGCGGCGCCGCCGATCACGATGTTCTGCGTGCTCGTGCGCTTCAGCCACATCGTGTACACGAAGACGTAGAAGGCGATCGCGCTCAGGGCGAGCGTTGCCGCGAGGACGTTGACCGCGATCGCCAGGAAGAAGAAGGACACCGCCCCGAGCACGTAGCCGAAGGCGAGCGCCCGCTCTGGCTCCACGCGGTGCGCGGGCAGCGGCCGCCGGCGGGTCCGGCGCATGACCTCGTCGATGTCGCGGTCGAGGTAGCAGTTGATGGCGTTCGCGGACCCGGCGGCGATCGACCCGCCGACGAGCGTCGCGAGCACGAGCCAGATCGAGGGCATCCCCCGCTGGGCCAGCATCATCGCGGGCACGGTCGTGACGAGCAGCAGGACGACGATCCGCGGCTTCGTGAGCTGGAAGTAGGCCGCCGTGCTCTGCCTGAACGATCCCCGCTTCCCGTTCGCGCGGACGTCGCCGTCGGCGGCCCGGGCTCGTCCGCGCTCGGCGGACCTCCGGCTCAGCGTCGCGACGGCCACGAGCACCCCCCAGATCAGGGCCGACAGGGCGACGTGCGCCGTGACGGCGGCGGGGGAGAGCCGTGACCACACGTTCGCGGCGCCGACGAGGATCTGGGCGACGAACAGCCCGAGCGCGATCCCGGTCAGGACCACGAGGTCGCGCGGGCGGTCCGGCATCGCCCGCACCCGGATCACGAGCCACACCACCAGCAGCAGCACCACCACCGCGAGCACGCGGTGAACGAACATCAGGGTCGCGATGCCGCCGAGCGTCGGGACGAGCCGGCCGTCCATCAGGGGCCAGTCGCGGAAGGCGAGCCCGGCACCCTCGGCGCGAACGTAGGCGCCCACGACCAGGAGCGCGCCCGCCGCGCCCGCCGTCCAGGTCGCGAGCCGTGCGAACGACGCGTCCGGACCGGCGAGCCCCCGGTCCGTCGGACGATCGAGGCAGAAGGCGTTCGTCGTCACGTTCGCGAGCACGCCGACGAGGGCCATCGCCGTCGCGAAGTGCGCCGCGACGATCGTCGCCTCGAGGCCGCCCTCGACCACCACCCCCCCGAGCGCGGCCTGGAACAGGACCAGCACGACCGCCGCGAGGGACGGCCGGAGGATCCGGGGCTCGTGCCGCAGCCGGCGCCAGGCGACGAACGCCTGCAGCCCCACGAGGATCACGACCACGCTGGCGAGGAGCCGGTGGCTGTACTCGATGATCGCGTGGTACTCGAGCGGCGGGATCCACCGCCCGTGGCAGGTCGGCCACCCGGGACAGCCGAGCCCGGAGTCGGTCGCCCGGACGAGCCCCCCCACCGCGACCAGCAAGACGGTGGAGGCCGTGGTCGCGACGGAGAGCTTCTGGAAACGGGTCATCGAGGATCGGCGCCGAGCGCGCGTCGAACGATAGCAGCCGGCACCCGCGTGGGGGGACCCGGGCCCCGGGTCTTGCGATACTCGGCCCATGGGCGCGAACCGGGTCGAGGACCGAGGGACCGCCGCGTCGTCGCTCGGTCGCGTCGCCGCGCTGGTCGATGCGGAGCTCGACCGGTTCCTGTCGGATCGGCGAGCCGAGCTCGCCGCGATGGATCCGGCCTCGACGGTCCTCGTCGACGAACTCGTGCGGCTCGGGGCGGCGGGGGGGAAGCGGTTCCGCCCGGCGCTCTGCTACTGGGCGTTCCGATCGGCCGGCGGCGACGAGGGCCCGCCGATCGTCCGGGCGGCGGCCGCGCTCGAGCTGCTGCACATGTTCGCGCTGATCCACGACGACGTGATGGACCGCAGCCCGGAGCGGCGGGGGGTGCCGTCCACGTACGCGTGGTTCGCCGCCGAGGCGCCCCCGGGCGTCGACGCGCTCGCGTACGGGACGTCGGTCGCGATCCTCACCGGCGACCTCGCCGCGGTGCTCTCGGAGTGGCTGCTGCGGCGCTGCGGCGCCTCCTCGGGACCGCTCGAGGCCGCCCTCGGCCGCTTCGACCGGATGCGAGCCGAGATGGCCGCGGGGCAGTTCCTGGACCTGCGCGCGGGCGGCGGGCCCGCGGCCCCGCGGGTGGCGGCGCTCAAGACGGCCTCCTACACGGCGGAGGGCCCGGTCCTCGTCGCCACGGCGCTCGCGGGCGCCGGGCCGGCCGTCGAGGGCCCGCTGCGGGTCTTCGCCGGCCTCGTGGGCGAGGCGTTCCAGCTGCGCGACGACGTCCTGGACGGCGACGCGGAACCGGGGTCGGCGGGCCGCGTGAACGACCTCGTCGAGCGGGCGCTCGCGTCGCTCGAGGCCGCCCCGCTCGAGCGGGGAGGCGTCGCGGCCCTGACCGATCTCGCCGGGCTCCTGCGGCTCGATGAGGAACCCCGCTGATGCAGGTCCGCGACGTGGACGTGGCCGCCGCGCGGCGGATGTTCGGCGGGCTCCCCGTCGTGAGCGTCGCGACGATCGACCGCGACGGGTCGCCGCACGTCGTACCGCTGTGGTTCGTCTGGCCGGAGGACGCGATCTACGTCTCGACCCGGCGCGAGGGACGGACGTGGGCGAACGCGGTCGCCGACCCGCGCGTCGCGCTGACAGTGGATCTCGGACGCTCGTGGGTGGAGATCGCGGGGGTCGAGGTCCGGGGCCTCGCCCGGCCCCTGCCGGCCGAGCACGCGGACCTGCGGCGGGCGATCTCGGCCTGGCACGAGAAGTACCGGCCGCTGTTCTCGGGCGACGGGTTCCCGAGGTTCTCGGAGGAGGTCCGCGGCCTGGGGTTCCTCCGGGTGGTTCCCGAGCGGATCGCCGCTTGGGACCACGCCCGCGGCTAGCCCGGCGGTTTGTGCGTCTCGATGCCACCGGACTAGGGTCGTGCGCGGCTTCACGAGCCGGGGTAGCATCCCTTGTGAAGGATTTCACAAGCGGTGGGGGACAGCCGTTGGATCCGTCGAACGCGCACACCGAGACGGACGTCCTGATCGTGGGCGCCGGGCCGGCGGGAGCGACCGCGGCCTACCACCTCGCCCGTCACGGGATCGACGTGACCCTCCTGGACAAGGCGAGCTTCCCGCGAGAGAAGGTGTGCGGGGACGGCCTGACGCCGCGCGCCGTCGTCCAGCTGCAGAAGATGGGCGTGGATCTCGAGGATCCGCGGTTCGAGCGCCACCAGGGGCTCCGGATCTACTCGCGGAAGACGGTCCTCGAGCTGCCGTGGCCCACCCTCGAGGACTTCCCCGGCTACGGCCTCACGATGACGCGGTCGAGCTTCGACGAGCTGCTCGTTCGGGCAGCCGAGAAGGCGGGAGCGGGGCTGCGGGAACGCACCGAGGCCCTCGGCCCCACCCTCGAGCGGGGCTGGGTGACCGGCGCGCGGGTCCGAGACCTGGACCGTGACGAGCCGACGGAGATCCGCGCGCGCTTCGTGATCGCCGCGGACGGGGCCTCGTCCCGGTTCGCCGCCCAGGCCGGCGTCCGCCGCGACGACTCGAAGCCGCTCGGCATCGCGGCCCGCCGGTACCACCGGATCGACCGGCACCCCGGACCGTGGCTTGAGGTCTGGATGGACCTGTGGGAGGGCGACGAGCTGATGCCGGGGTACGGCTGGCTGTTCGCCATGGCCGACGGATCGGTCAACCTGGGCGCCGGCCTGCTGAACACGTTCCGGAGCTTCAAGGACGTCTCGGCCCAGCGAGTCTTCGACGCCTTCTGGCGCATGTTGCCCCCCGAGTGGAACGTGACCGAGGAGACCGCAGAGGGCCGGGTGCTCTCGGGTCCGCTGCCGATGGGCATGAGCCGGGTGCCCGCGAGCCTGCCGGGGATGCTGGTCGTGGGGGACGCGGCCGGGCTCGTGAACCCGTTCAACGGCGAGGGCATCGCCTACGCGATGGAGTCCGCCGAGCTCGCGGCGGAGCTGATCCATGAGGCCCTGGTGAAGGGCCGCCCCGGGCTCGCGCACGTGTACCCGACGATCCTCCGAGAGCGCTACGCGCGCTACTACCGCATCGGGACCAACTTCGTTCGCGCGATCGGCCATCCGACCGTGATGCGGACGCTGACCGAGTACGGGCTCCCGCAGGAGTGGCTGATGCGGTTCGCGATGCGCGTGATGGGGAACCTGACCGACGGCCGCGACGGCGACTTCCAGGACAAGCTGATGTACGGGCTCCAGCGTCTCGCGCGCGCGTCTTAGGGGGTGGGATGGAGCTCTCCGAGTACCTGCCGATCCTCCTGCTCACCGCCCTGTCGCTCGTGTTCGCGGTGGGCTCGCTGGCGGCCTCCGCGCTGCTCCGCCCGAACGCGCCGAACCCCGCCAAGCTCGCGCCGTACGAGTGCGGCATCGAGCCGGAGCGGCTCCCGAAGGGCGAGCGCTTCAGCGTGAAGTTCTACGTCGTGGCGATGCTGTTCATCATCTTCGACATCGAGACGATCTTCCTCTTCCCGTGGGCCGTCGGGTTCCGTCAGCTCGGGTTGTTCGGCCTCGTGGAGATGGCCGTGTTCGTCGCGCTCGTGTTCGTTGCCTACATCTACGTCTGGAAGGCCGGCGGCCTGGACTGGGACCGGCCACGACGCCGCGCGGGAACGGATGAGGAGCCGGCGGCCGAGGCGGAGGACCGGGAGCTCGTCGGTGCCGGTTGAGCGCGTCGAGGGGTTCCGGACCGGGCGGGACGACGCCGGAGCCAGGGAGGAGCTCGACCGGGGGCTCCTGATGACGACGCTCGACCGGGCGGTCTCGTGGGCCCGGAAGCAGTCGATGTGGCCGGTGACGTTCGGCCTCGCGTGCTGCGCGATCGAGATGATGGCGACGGGCGCGGGCGACTACGACCTGTCGCGCTGGGGGATGGAGCTGTTCCGAGCGTCCCCGCGCCAGTCCGACCTGATGATCGTCGCGGGACGCGTGAGCCAGAAGATGGCGCCGGTCCTGCGGACGGTCTACGACCAGATGCCTGAGCCCAAGTGGGTGATCTCGATGGGCGTGTGCGCCTCCGCGGGCGGGATGTTCACGAACTACGCGGTCGTGCAGGGCGTCGACACGATCGTGCCCGTCGACATCTACGTGCCGGGGTGCCCGCCGAAGCCCGAGATGCTGATGTACGGGATCCTCCGCCTGCACGAGAAGGTCAGCCGGGAGGGCCGGTTCCGTTGATCGCCGCCGAGCTCGGCGATCGCCTGCGATCCAGGTACCCCGACGTGATCGTCGTGCGGAGCGAGGCGACGGTGCTCGTGGCGCGTGAGGAGCTGCTGGACCTCCTGGCCGAGCTGGGCGAGGACGAGGACCTGTCGTTCGATCTCCTGGTGAGCGTCACCGCCACGGACTTCCCGGGTCGTCGGCCGCGCTTCTGGGTGTCGTACGAGCTGTACTCGACGACCCATCGTCACCGGCTCCGCGTGAAGGTCGGCCTGGACGAGGACGACGCCCGAGTGCCCTCCGTCGTGGGGCTGTACCCGACCGCCGACTGGCACGAACGCGAGACGTACGACTTCTTCGGGATCGACTTCGAGGGGCACCCTGACCTCCGCCGGATCCTCCTGCCGGAGGGGTGGGAGGGGTGGCCGCTGCGCAAGGACGAGGAGCTCGGGGGCGTCGACACGCGCTACCGGGGCGCGTTCATCCCGCCGATCGACCGGAGGACCTCGTGAACGACCGCGCGGCGGGGCTCGAGCACCTCGGCGTCGACCCGTCGTCGACCGGCGAGGTCCGCCGGGAGACGATGCTCATCAACATGGGCCCGCAGCACCCCTCGACCCACGGGGTGCTCCGGCTCCTGCTCGAGCTCGACGGCGAGACCGTCGTCTCCTGCACCCCGATCGTGGGTTACCTGCACACGGGGATCGAGAAGAACACGGAGTATCGCTCGTGGCAGCAGGGCGTCGCGTACGTGACGCGAGCCGACTACCTCTCGCCCTTCCACAACGAGACCGCGTATTGCCTCGCGGTGGAGCGCCTGCTCGGGATCGAAGCGCCGCCGCGCGCGCAGCTGTTGCGGGTCCTGTTCATGGAGATGAACCGGATCGCCTCGCACCTCGTCTGGCTCGCCACGGCCGGGATGGAGCTCGGCGCGATCAGCGTCATGCTCTACGGGTTCCGCGAGCGCGAGATGATCCTCGACATCTTCGAGGCCGCGACCGGTCTGCGGATGAACCACGCCTACGTGCGGATCGGCGGCGTGATCATGGACCTGCCCACCGACGGCCTCGACCGGATCCTCGACTGGCTCCAGGTGATGCCCGGACGGATCGGCGAGTACGAGAGCCTGCTGTCGAAGAACCCGATCTGGATCGAACGCAACGTCGATGTCGGCGTGCTCCCGGCGGCCGACGCGCTCGCGCTTGGGGTCACCGGTCCCGCGCTCCGGGCCTCCGGCCCCGCGAAGGACGTGCGCAAGGACGAGCCGTACTGCGGGTACGAGACGTTCGAGTTCGACGTGCCCGTGCGAGAGGCGGGGGACTGCTACGCGAGGTTCGAGCTCCGGCTCGAAGAGATGCGGGAGTCGCTCCGGATCGTCGAGCAGTGCGTCGAACGTCTCCGCGAGCCGGGCGCCGTGATGGTCGAGGACCCGAAGGTCAGGTGGCCCGCCGATCTCGAGGTCGGTCCGGACGGGATCGGGAACTCGGCGACCTACGTCCGGCACATCATGGAGGAGTCGATGGAGGCGTTGATCCATCACTTCAAGATGGTGACCGAAGGCGTCTCCGTGCCGGCCGGCGAGGTCTACGTGCCGGTCGAGTCCCCGCGCGGCGAGCTCGGCTACTACGTGGTCTCCGAGGGCGGGCATCGTCCCCACCGCGTGAAGATCCGCGATCCATCCTTCGCGAACCTCCAGGCCGTCCCGCAGATGGTCGACGGCGGTCTGGTCGCCGACGTGATCGCGGTCATCTCGAGCATGGACCCCGTGATGGGCGGGGTGGATCGCTGATGCCGGCGCTGACCGACGAGCTCCGCGCGCAGGCGGAGGAGATCAAGGCCCGGTACCCGCCGGAGCGCCAGCGCGCGGCGATCCTGCCGCTCCTGTACCTCGTCCAGTCGGTCGAGGGCCATGTCTCCCGGGACGGGCTGCGGGAGGTCGCGGCCCAGCTCGACATCACGACGGCCGAGGTCGAGGCAGTCGCGTCGTTCTACACGATGCTGCGCCTGCGCCCGACCGGCACCCACCTCGTGAACGTCTGCACGAACCTGTCCTGCGCGCTCCGCGGCGCGAAGGCGGTCTACGAAGCTGCGCACGAGGCGACCGGGATCCCGCACGGTGGGGAGCTCTCGGACGACGGCCTGTTCTCGGTGCACGAGGAGGAGTGCCTCGGCGCGTGCGACGCCGCCCCCGTGGTCCAGATCGACTTCGCGAACCACGACCGCGTGACCCCCGAGCGGATGCGCGAGCTCGTCGAGCGATTGCGAGCCGGCGAGGTCCCGGCCCCCGCCCAGGGTGAGGGCCCGACCGACCTGCGTCACGCGTCGAGGATCCTGGCGGGCCTGGACGAGCGCCCGCCGGCCGGCGCCACGGAGGTGGAGGTGTCGTGACCCCGGACGAGGCGGCCGAAGCGGGCACGGTCATCACGGCCGACTGGGGGAACCCGGACGTGATCCCGTACGACGGCTACGTTGCCCGAGGCGGCTACGACGGCCTCCGTGCGGCGCTCGGCATGACCTCCGCCGAGGTCATCGAAGTGGTCAAGGAGTCCGGGCTGCGCGGGCGGGGCGGTGCCGGGTTCCCGACCGGCGTGAAGTGGTCGTTCGTCCCGCAGGGGGACAAGCCGACCTACGTCGTGGCGAACTTCGACGAGTCCGAGCCGGGGACCTTCAACAACCGCGAGCTGGTCGAGCGGGGACCGCACCAGTTCCTGGAGGGACTGGCGATCGCCTCGTACGCGATCGGGAGCCACGAGGCGTACATCTACTGTCGAGGGGAGTTCCTGTACCCCGGCCTCGTCCTGCAGCGGGCGATCGGCGAGGCCTACGCCGCCGGGGTGTTCGGCGACTCGATCCTCGGCAGCGGGTGGGCGCTGAACGTGATCCTGCATCGCGGGGCGGGCGCGTACATCTGCGGCGAGGAGACCGCGCTGCTGTCCTCGCTCGAGGGCTATCGCGGGCAGCCGCGGCTGCGGCCGCCCTTCCCGGCGGTGGAGGGCCTGTACGCGTGCCCGACGCTCATCAACAACGTAGAGACGCTCTCGAACATCCCGCACATCCTGCGCAACGGCGCCGAGTGGTTCGCGAAGATCGGGCCGGAGAAGTCGCCGGGCACGAAGGTCTTCAGCGTCTCCGGCAAGGTCGAGCGCCCCGGGAACTACGAGGTCCCCATGGGGACGTCGCTCCGGACCCTCCTGGAGGACCACGCCGGCGGCGTCCTCGACGGTCGCCGCCTCAAGGCGTGGACACCCGGCGGCTCCTCCACGCCGATGCTCACCGACGAGCACCTGGACGTTGGGCTCGACTTCGAGTCCGTCGCGGCCGCCGGCTCGCTCCTCGGCACCGGCGCCGTGATCGTGATGGACGAGACGGACTGCATCGTCGAGGCCACCCGTCGGCTCCTCGCGTTCTACGCGCACGAGTCGTGCGGCAAGTGCACGCCGTGCCGGGAGGGCACCTGGTGGGCGAGCCGGGTGCTGGAGCGTATCGAGGCCGGCTACGGACGCCCCGAGGACCTCCGGCTCCTGGACGAGATGGGCGAGAACATCCTGTTCCGCGCGTTCTGCGCCCTGGCCGACGGCGCCGTGAGCCCGATCCAGTCGAGCCTCCGGTTCTTCCGCGACGAGTACGAGCAGCACGTGCTGGAGCGCCGGTGCCCGTTCACCGGCGTCGGACCGGGGGTCCAGACGCACGGCGAGCCCGTGGCCGAGGCCGCCCTGCGTGAGGTGCTCGGATGAGCGAGCTCGTCACGCTCACGATCGACGGCAAGGAGATCACGGTCCCACGCGGCACGCTCGTGATCCGCGCCGCCGAGCAGCTGGGGATCGAGATCCCGCGGTTCTGCGACCACCCGTTCCTCGACCCGGTGGGGGCCTGCCGGCAGTGCTACGTCGAGATCGAGGGGCAGCGGAAGCTGTTCACGTCCTGCACGACCGAGGTGGCCGACGGCATGATCGTCCGCTCGCAGAACACCTCGGGCATCGCCCGCGACGCCCAGGTCGCGAACCTCGAGTTCCTCCTCATCAACCACCCGCTGGACTGCCCGATCTGCGATCGCGGCGGCGAGTGCCCGCTGCAGGACCAGGCCCTGGCGTTCGGCCCGGGGGAGAGCCGGTACACGGAGCCGAAGCGGACGTACGCGAAGCCGATCCCGCTCTCACCGCTCGTGGGCCTGGATCGGGAGCGGTGCGTGCTCTGCGCCCGATGCACCCGCTTCTGTGACGAGATCAGCGGTGACCGCTTCCTCGAGCTCTTCGCGCGGGGCGCCGGCCAGCGCGTATCGATCTCGGCCGGCGAGGACCTCCGGTCGCCGTTCAGCGGCAACACGGTGCAGATCTGCCCCGTCGGAGCGCTGACGTCGACGCCGTACCGCTTCGTGGCGCGGCCGTTCGATCTGTCGAGCGCCGACGGCGTGTGCGGCCACTGCAGCGCCGGCTGCAACGTCAAGATCGACCAGCGCCGCGGCGAGATCGTGCGCGTGCTCGCCCGCGACAACCCCGAGGTCAACGACGCGTGGATCTGCGACAAGGGCCGGTACGCGTTCCGCCACGCCGACCTCGGCACCCGGATCACGACCCCGCTGATCCGCGATCGAGGCCTGGAGCCCGCGTCGTTCGGCGAGGTGCTCGGCCGGGTCGCGTCGTGGGCACGGGGTGCGCCCGTCGCCTTCCTGACGGGCGGCCGGCTCGCCGACGAGGACGCGTACGCGCTGTCGAAGCTCGCGCGGACGGTGTTCCGGACGAACGACCTCGACCATCGCCGGTCGTTCCACGGCGGAGGGGCGGAGGTGCTCGCGGCGGCGGGCCTCGCGACGACCTATCGCGACGTCGAGCGGGCGAAGGTGATCCTCGTGGCCGGCCTGGATGCGGAGCAGGAGGTGCCGATCCTGCATCTGCGGATCCGCAAGGCGGCCCGGCGCGGCGCGCGCGTTTCCGTGATCCATCCGCGCCGGACGCGGTTGTTCGACGTCGCGGAGCACCTGCTCTGCCGGCCCGAGCACCAGACGTACGTGCTCGAGCGGATCCACGACGCCGACGGCTCGGGGGAGACGTTCGAGGATCGCGTCGCGGCCGGGCTGCGGGAGGCCGGGGACGAGGCGGTCGTGATCGCCGGGGAGCGGCTGGCGGATCATCCGCTCGCCGCCGACGTCGCGCTCTCGGTGGCGCAGCGGTTCGGCGCGCGGTTCGCGTTCGTCACCCGGCGGGCGAACGACCGCGGAGCGCTCCGCGCCGGCGTCCATCCCGCGTTGCTCCCCGGCGGCCGTCGCCTCGCGAGCGACGAGGCTCGGGCCGAGGTCGAGGAGGTCTGGGGGCAGATCCCGAACCCCGCGGCGGGCCGGTCGAGCCGCGAGATCCTCGAGGCGTGCGCCCGGCGGGAGATCGCCGTGCTGTTCCTGATCGGGATCGATCCTCTCCGCGACTTCCCCGACGCCCAGCTCGCGCGGCGAGCGCTCGAGAACGTGCCCGTGAAGGTGGTCCAGGGCCTCGAGCTCGGCGATCTGGAGCCGTTCGCGGACGCGTTCCTGCCGGCCGCGGCGTGGTCCGAACGCGACGGCTCCGTTACCGACTGGGAGGGCCGGTCCCAGCGCTTCCGGCCGGTCCGGGGCCCGGCCGGCGTCTGCCGCCCGGACTGGGAGATCTTCGGCGGCCTGGCCGCCGCGATGGGGGGCGACCTCGGGTTCGAGACGCTCGAGGAGCTCCGTGAGGAGTCGGCCCGCCTGCTCGGGCCGGGGGAGCAGGGCGTGCGGGCGGACGCGTGGACCGGGACCGGCCCGCCGCAGCTGCTCGGGGATCTCACGCTGTTCACCTACCCGCTGCTGATCGACGAGGGGCGGCTGTCGCAGGACGCGGTCGAGCTCAAGGCGGCGCTCCAGGACGCAGCGGTCGCGGAGCTGCATCCGGACGACGCGGAGAAGCGCGGCGTCGCCGACGGCGACCGCGTGCTCGTGCGCACGGCCGCGGGGCGGGCGGAGCTGCCCGTCCGCGTGACGCGTGACGTGGCCGCCGGCGCCGTGTTCGTCCCGTTCAACCAGCCCGGGCTCGCGGCGAGCACGCTCCTGCGACGGGGGTTCGTCGAGCCGGCGACCGTCGAGGCGATCGCGAACGAGGGGGATGCCTAGTGGACTGGCTCGACTGGCTCCTGCTCGTCGGCCGGGTGGTCGTCGTCTTCTTCGTGCTGCTGATCCTCGTGATGGTCCTGATCTGGGTCGAGCGCAAGGTCGTCGCCGACATGCAGACGCGCATGGGCCCGATGCGCGCCGGTCCCCGCGGCGTGCTGATCACGCTCGCCGACGGCATCAAGCTCTTCTTCAAGGAAGGCATCACCCCGACGCTGGTCGACCGGCCCGTGTACGCGCTCGCGCCGATCGTCGCGATGCTCCCCGCGTTCCTCGCGTTCGCGGTGATCCCGTTCGGGACCAGCGTCACGCTGTTCGGGCGGGAGGTGCCGTTCCAGGTCGCCGACCTCAGCATCGGGGTCCTGTGGGTCCTGGCGATGGGCTCGCTGATGATCTACTCGATCGTCCTCGCCGGGTGGTCGAGCGGCTCGAACTACCCGCTGCTCGGGGGGATCCGCTCGTCGGCGCAGATGATCAGCTACGAGGTCGGCATGGGCCTCGCGCTCGTGGCCGTGATCATGTACTCGGGCTCACTCAGGATGTCCGAGATCGTGGCGAGCCAGGACTCGGTCTGGAACATCGTCCCGCAGTTCCCGGCGTTCGCGATCTACCTGATCGCCGGCCTCGCGGAGACGAACCGGCCGCCGTTCGACCTCCCCGAGGCGGAATCCGAGCTCGTGGCCGGGTACCACACCGAGTACAGCGGGATCAAGTTCGCGATGTTCTACCTCGGCGAGTACCTCAACACGGTCACGGTCGCGGCCGTCGCCACGACGCTGTGGCTCGGCGGTTGGCGCGGGCCCGCCCCGGACTTCCTCCCGTGGCTGTGGCCCCTGCTGTGGTTCCTGCTGAAGGTGCTGCTCATCGTCTACGTCTACATCTGGATCCGTGCCACGCTGCCGCGGATCCGCTACGACCGGTTGATGGCCTTCGGGTGGAAGCTCCTGATCCCGTTCGGCCTGCTGTGGGTGATGGCGACCGCCGCGGTCGTCGTCCTGCCCGACGTCTACAGCAAACGCGAGGTCGTGATCGGCGCGGCGATCCTCGTCGGCGCGGTGTTGGTGCTCTCCCTGATCTGGCCGCTCTTCACCACCCGGAAGCCGTCGAACGAGGTGACGCCGTCGTGAGCGAGGAGCGGCCGCGCGTGGAGTTCGGATCGGCCGTCGGCGCGATCGCCCGCGGGATGGGGACGGTCTTCAAGCAGATCTTCCGGCGCGACGTCACGGAGGAGTACCCGAAGGAGATCGTCCCCCCGCCACCGCGCAGCCACGTCGGCCGGCACCGGCTGAACCGGCACGAGGACGGGCTCGAGAAGTGCATCGGGTGCGAGCTCTGCGCCTACGCGTGCCCCGCGGACGCGATCTGGGTGGAGGGAGAGGACAACGACCCGGAGCACCCCACGAGCCCCGGCGAGCGCTACGCGAAGGACTACCAGATCAACTACCTGCGCTGCATCATGTGCGGCCTGTGCGTCGAGGCGTGCCCGACCCGCGCCCTGACGCTCACGAGCGCTTACGAGATGAGCTTCGACTCGCGTGAGGACGCGATCTTCACGAAGGAGCAGCTGCTGGAGCCACCCCTGCCGCTCGGAACCGCGCCCGGCACGCAGGAGGGGCGCTGATGCCGCTCGACCACGTCGTCTTCTGGGTGTTCGCGCCGATCTCGGTGGGCAGCGCGATCGCGATGCTGTTCCAGCGCAACGCCGTCCATGCGGCGCTGTTCCTGATCGTGAACTTCTTCACGATCGCGGTGTTCTACCTCGTGCTCGGGGCGTCGTTCCTGTTCGCCGTGCAGATCATCGTCTACGCCGGCGCGATCATGGTGCTGTTCCTGTTCGTGATCATGCTGCTCGGCGTCGACCGCGAGGAGACGCTGATCGAACGGCTCCGGGGGCAGCGCACGCTGGCGATCGTGCTCGGGACCGGGATCGCGCTCGAGCTCTTCTTCGCGATCCGCGCCGGGGTGGGGTTCGCGACGAAGGCACCGGCGAACTTCGACGAGGTCGTGAACGAAGGGGGCAACGCGGTCGCGCTCTCGGAGGTCCTGTTCCGCGACTACTTCTTCCCCTTCGAGGTCACGTCCGTTCTCTTGATCGTCGCCGCGGTCGCGGTCATGGTGCTGGCCGCCCGTGAGCGCCGGGCGGTCACGCGCGCCGAGCAGGCCGCCTCGCCGGCGCGCCAGCCGGAGCGGGTGCCGTGAGGACGCCGATCTCCTACTTCCTGGTCGTCTCCGCGATGCTGTTCGCGATCGGCACGGTCGGTGTGCTGGTCCGCAAGAACGCGCTCGTGGTCTTCATGTCGATCGAGCTCCAGCTGAACGCGGTGAACCTCGCGTTCGTGTCGTTCAGCCGGATGCACGGCAACCTGAACGGCCAGGTCCTGGCCTTCTTCTCGATGGTGGTCGCGGCGGCCGAGGTCGTGGTCGGCCTGGCGATCATCGTGACCGTCTATCGGCGGCGCCGGAGCGCGAGCGTCGACGACGTGAGCGTGTTGCGGGGGTGACCGGGTGCTCGACGCCGTCTGGGTGATCCCCGCGCTGCCGCTGGCCGGGGCGGTCGCGAACCTGTTCCTCGGCCGTCGTCTGGGGACGAAGGCCGGGTGGCTCGGCACGGCCGCGGTGGGGGCCGCGTTCGCGGTCACGGTGGCCGTCCTGCTCGACCTGCTCGCGCTCGCCGGTCCGGAGCGTCAGCACATCGTGGACCTCTACGAGTGGATCGCGGCTGGCGACTTCCGCGTGCAGGTGTCGTTCCTCGTGGATCCGCTCTCGATGACGATGGCGATGGTGGTCACCGGCGTCGGCGCGCTGATCCACCTGTACGCCGTCGGCTACATGGAGCACGACCCGCGGGTCGGGCGCTTCTTCGCGTACTTCAACCTGTTCGTCGCGTTCATGCTCGTCCTCGTCCTCGCGGACAACTACCTCCTCCTGTACGTCGGGTGGGAGGGCGTCGGGCTGTGCTCGTACCTGTTGATCGGGTTCTGGTTCGAGCGGCCGGCGGCCGCGAGCGCGGCGAAGAAGGCGTTCGTCACGACGCGGATCGGGGACGCGGCGATGCTGCTCGGCATCGTCCTGGTCTTCGTCCACTTCGGGTCCCTGGAGTTCGGCCCGGTGCTCGGGTGGGGAACCAGCCCGAGCACCGTGACGGGCGCCGGGCCGTCCGAGGGCGCCGCGACCGCGATCGCGCTGCTGCTGCTCGCCGGCGCGGTCGGCAAGTCCGCGCAGCTGCCGCTGCACGTCTGGCTCCCCGACGCGATGGAGGGCCCCACCCCGGTCTCGGCGCTGATCCACGCGGCGACGATGGTCACCGCCGGCGTGTACCTGGTCGTGCGCTCGCACGCCCTGTTCGAGATGTCCGAGGTCGCGCTCACGGCGGTCCTGGTCGTCGGCCTGCTCTCGGCGATCTACGCGGCGCTCGCGTCGATCGGCCAGTTCGACCTCAAGCGGGCACTGGCGTACTCGACGATGAGCCAGATCGGCTTCATGTTCTTCGCCGCCGGGATGGGGTTCTACGCGGGTGCCATGCTGCTGCTCGTCTGCCACGCCTTCTACAAGGCCCTGCTGTTCCTCACGAGCGGCAACGTGATGCACGGCCTGGACGACGAGATCGACCTGCGACGGATGGGAGGCCTCAAGGCGGACATGCCGGTCTCGGCGACCTGGTTCGCGATCGGCGCCCTGTCGCTCGCCGGCATCCCCCCGCTCGCCGGGTTCTTCGCGAAGGACCACATCGTCGGGTTCGCGTACCTGTCCGGCCGGGAGCTCGCCTGGGTCCTCGCGTCGATCGGCGCGTTCCTGTCCGCGCTCTACATCGCTCGTCCGCTGTTCCTGGCGTTCTTCGGCGCACGGCGGAACCCCTCCCACGCCCACGAGGCACCGTGGAGGATGCACGCGCCGCTCGCCGTCCTCGCCGCGGGGGCCGTCGTGAGCGGCCTCCTCCTGGGGTTCCGTGCGGAGGGCGTGCTCGCGCGTTTCCTCGAACCCGCGCTCGGCCTCGCCGAGCCCGGGCACGCCGACCTGTCCGAGGCCGTGCTGATCGCGATCTCCATCGTGCTCGCGGTGGCGGCCGTCGGGCTGGCCTGGTTCGTCTGGGCGTCGGGGCGCGTGGACTGGGAGGCCTTCCCCGAGCGCCAGCCCGAGCTCGCGGGCTGGCTCTCGAACGCGTTCTACCTGAACGCGTTCTACGCGTGGCTCGTCCGGGCGCCCGGGATGGGCCTCGGCCGAGGGCTCCGGAGCGTGGACGACCGCATCGTCGACGGCGCGGTGAACGAGGTCGCGGAGGACGTCGAACGCGCCTCACGCCTCGCGCCGGTCCTGCAGTCGGGCTTCGTCCGTTCCTACGCGCTCGCGTTCCTGCTCGGGGCGGTGGCGCTGCTGCTGTTCCTGGGGTTGAGGTCCTGAGATGCCCTGGCTGACCGCCGTCATCTTCCTGCCGCTGATCGGGGTCCCGGTGCTGCTGCTCTGGCGCGGCATGACGGACGCGCAGGCGAGGTGGCTGGCGCTGGTGCTCATGGTCGCCGATCTCATCGTCGCGTTCGGGGTCCTCGGCGCGTTCGACGCGGCGCTGTCCGGCTACCAGCTCGTCGAGCAGGTCGACTGGGTCGCCTCGGTCGGGCTGTCGTACCTCGTCGGGATCGACGGGTTCAGCGTCTGGCTCGTCGTGCTGACGGCGTTCATGTTCCCGGTCGGGCTGATCGCCTCCTGGGGGACGACCCATCGGGTCCGAGCGTTCATGGCGCTCTCCCTGCTGCTCGAGACGGTCGTCATCGGCTCGTTCTGCGCGCTGGACCTCCTGCTCTTCTTCGTGTTCTTCGAGGCGCTGCTCGTGCCGATGTTCCTGATCATCGGGGTCTGGGGCTCGGCCCGCCGGGTCTACGCCAGCCTGAAGTTCTTCCTGTACACGATGCTCGGGTCGGCGTTCATCCTCGTCTCGACGCTGTACCTCTGGTTCCAGACGTCGGAGCAGCTCGGGCGCGGGAGCTTCGACATCCGCCAGATGGAGCAGCTCTCGCTCGACGTGTCGGTGCAGCGCTGGCTGTTCGTCGCGTTCTTCGTCGGGTTCGCGGTCAAGGTGCCGATCTTCCCGCTGCACACGTGGCTGCCGGACGCGCACACCGAGGCGCCGACGAAAGGCTCGATCGTCCTCGCCGCGCTGCTCCTGAAGGCTGGGCCGTACGGGATCCTGCGCTTCAACCTGGACCTGTTCCCCGAGGCGTCCAAGTACTTCGCCGACGCGATCGGGGTGCTGGCCGTGATCGGGATCGTGTACGGCGCGGTCGTGGCGATGATGCAGAGCGACGTGAAGCGGCTCGTCGCGTACTCGTCGGTCAGCCACATGGGGTTCGTGATCCTCGGCATCTTCACGCTCACGACCGAGGGGATGAGCGGCGCCGTGGTCCAGATGGTGAACCACGGCCTATCGACGGGGCTCCTGTTCTTCGCGATCGGGATGCTCTACGAGCGCACGCACACCCGGGAGATGGGGGAGATGGGAGGCCTCGCGCGGGTGACGCCGTGGATCGCCGCCACGTTCCTGGTCGCCACGCTCTCGTCGATCGGCCTGCCCGGCCTCAACAACTTCGTCGGGGAGTTCCTGGTGATCCTCGGCGCGTTCGGAGCCGATCGCTGGCTCGGCGCCCTGGCGGTCACCGGCGTCGTCCTCGGTGCCGTCTACATGTTGTGGGCGTACCAGCGCACGTTCCAGGGTCCGTCGACCGAGCGTTCCCGGAACCTGACCGACATGCTTCCTCGGGAGTGGGCCGCGGTGGTGCCCGTGGTGGCGGCGATGCTCGTGATCGGCGTGTACCCGAAGGTGGTGCTCGAGCGGGTCAACCCGACGACGGACGGGGCCGTCCGATGGGTGGACAGCGTCGAGATCGACCAGGCCGGACTCCCCGGGGGCCTGCGAGCCGAGGTCCAGCCGGAGTACCGGCCGCCGGCCGGCGCCGTCGCGGCGTCGGGGGCCGAGGAGGTCGCGCCGTGATCCGGACGCCCGCCGTGGACGTCGGCCCGATCGTTCCCGAGCTGATCCTCGTGGGCGTGGCCGTCGTCGTCCTGCTCGTCGGGGTGATCGCCCGCCGGGTCGAGCCCCTCGCGCTGCTGTACGGCTCGCTCGCAGGGGTCGCGGGGGCCGCGGCGGCCTCGATCACGCTGTGGGACTGGGACGGGGCGCCGACCGTGCTCGCCGGGACGGTCGCCGCCGATCGCTTCGGCGTGGTGGTCCGGCTGATCGTGCTCGGGTCCGCGGCGATCGGGCTGATCTACGGCCACCACTACTTCGAGCGCTCCGGCGAGGGGCGCCCGGAGCTCTACGCGCTCGTCCTGTTCGCCACGTCGGGGATGACCCTGATCGCGGTGGCCGCCGACCTGATCCTCGTGTTCCTCGCGCTCGAGATCCTGTCGCTGGCGCTGTACGTGCTGGCCGGGTTCAGCGCGCGCCTCGGGTCGGTCGAGGCCGCCATGAAGTACTTCCTGCTCGGGGCGTTCTCCTCGGCCTTCTTCCTGTTCGGCGTCGCGATGGCCTATGGCGCCACCGGCTCCACCCGGTTGGTGGCGATCTCCGAGTCGCTCGCCGGCCGGACGAGCGGGCTCGCGCTCGCGCTCACCGCGATGGGTCTGCTCGCGATCGGCTTCGCGTTCAAGGTGTCGGCGGTCCCGTTCCACATGTGGACGCCGGACGTGTACCAGGGAGCCCCCACCGCGATCACCGCGTTCATGTCGGCGGGCACGAAGGTCGCGGCGTTCGCGGCCCTGATGCGGGTCTTCAACGTGACGCTCCAGCCCCTCACGTGGGATTGGCGGCCGTTGGTCTGGGTGCTCGCCGCGCTGTCGGTGATCGCCGGGAGCGTGCTCGCGATCGCGCAGACCGACATCAAGCGGATGCTCGCGTACTCGAGCATCGCGCACGCCGGGTTCGTGCTCACCGGGCTGACGGCCGCCGGCGAGACCGGCATCAGCTCCGCCCTCTACTACCTCATCGCCTATTCGCTCACGATCCTGGGGGCGTTCGGCGTGGTCATGCTGGTGTCCGCGCGGGGCGAGCGGCGGACCTCGCTCGCGTCGTACACGGGCCTGGGACGACGCAGCCCGGTGCTCGCCGGTCTGCTGACGCTCTTCCTCCTCTCGCTCGCCGGGATCCCACCGACGGCCGGGTTCATCGCGAAGGTGGGGGTGTTCAGCGCCGCGACGGAGGCGGGCGCCTGGGCGCTCGCGCTGATCGGCGTGATCGCGAGCGTCGCGGCCGCCTTCTTCTACCTCCGCGTGATCGTCCTGATGTTCATGCGGGAGCCGGAGGGCGAGGAGGAGACGGACGAGACGCTCGTTCCCAAGCTCGTCGTGGGCGTGGCGGCCGCCTCCGTGCTGGTGCTCGGCGTGTTCCCCGGGCTCGTGCTCGGGTTCCTCGACCAGGCGGCGGTGCTGCGATGGTGAGCCGGGCGAGCACGCGGGGAGCCACCGAGCAGGTAGGGTCGGGCCCATGAGCCGCCGCGTGATCCCCGGGCTCGCCGCGCCCGATCCGGTGCTGGAGGCCGAGATCCGCGCCCGCCTCGACCAGGTCGAGGAGGCCCTCGAGAAGGCCGTCCGCGCGGACTCGGAGATGCTCGGCGAGACCGCCCGGTACCTGCTCGAGGCCGGCGGGAAGCGGTTCCGACCGATGCTCGTGCTGCTCGCCGGCTACTTCGGGGACCCGACGGACCCGCGCCTGATCCCCGGCTCGGTCTCGATCGAGCTCGTGCACCAGGCGACGCTGTACCACGACGACGTGATCGACGAGGCGGATTCGCGTCACGGCGTCCCCGCCGCGAACGTGCGCTGGAGCAACACCGTGGCGATCCTGACCGGGGACTACCTGTTCGCCCGGGCCTCGGAGATCTCGACCGACCTCGGGACCGACATCTGCGCCCTGCTCGCGCGCACGATCGCGACGCTGTGCGACGGGCAGATCCGGGAGGTCGAGGCTGCCGGCCGCGTGGACCGGACGGTGGACGCCTACATGGAGATCATCCGCAGGAAGACCGGCGCGCTGATCGCGACCTCGTGCCGGCTCGGGGCGATGCTCTCCGACGCGCCACCGAGGTCTCTGGACGTGCTCGAGGGGTTCGGCGAGGCGCTCGGGCTGGCGTTCCAGCTCTCCGACGACATCAT
>DATBMU010000079.1:0-2845 GCA_036554665.1 Actinomycetota bacterium
GCTCATGCTCACCACGGAGGTCGAGAACTACCCCGGCTTCCCGGACGGGATCATGGGCCCAGAGCTCATGGACGCCATGGAGAAGCAGGCCGCCCGGTTCGAGGCCGAGATCGTCCCGCAGGGCGCCACCCGCGTGGACCTGTCGGAGCGACCGTTCGGCGTCTGGGCGGGCGACCAGGAGTGGCGGGCCCGGACCCTGATCGTCGCGACCGGCGCGAGCGCCAAGTGGCTCGGCGTCCCGGGCGAGGAGCGACTGCGCGGTCGCGGCGTCTCGGCGTGCGCGACGTGCGACGGGTTCTTCTTCCGCGATCGCGAGCTGCTCGTGGTCGGCGGCGGCGACACCGCGATGGAGGAGGCGACGTTCCTCACGAAGTTCGCGAGCAGGGTCACGATCGTCCATCGCCGCGACGAGTTCCGCGCCTCCAAGATCATGCAGGAGCGGGCGCGGTCGGACCCGAAGATCGGCGTGCGATGGAACGCGGTCGTGGAGGAGATCCTCGGCGACGGCGCGGTCACGGGCGCGAGGCTGCGCGACGTGGAGACGGGCGAGTTGAGCGAGGTCGCGGCGGACGGGGTGTTCGTGGCGATCGGCCACACGCCGAACACGGAACTGGTCCGAGGGCAGGTGGAGCTCACGGACGGCGGCTACATCGTCGTCGAGGAGCCGACCACGCGGACGAGCGTGCCGGGTGCGTTCGCCGCCGGCGACGTCACCGACATGATCTACCGTCAGGCGGTGACCGCGGCCGGGCAGGGCTGCAAGGCCGCGATCGACGCGGAGCGTCTCCTCGAGTCGGACAAGCACGCGCCGACGGGATGAGACGGGAGCACCCCGGCCGGGGGATCGCCGGCCCGACGAGACGCGAAAGGACGACGAGGTGGCGCTGATCGGCGACGTGACGGACCAGGACTTCGAGACGCGCGTGCTCGGCGCGGACGGCCCGGTGCTGGTGGACTTCTGGGCCGAGTGGTGCGTGCCCTGCCACATGGTCTCCCCCGTGGTCGAGGAGATCGGTCGCGACAAGGGCGACGCGTTGCAGGTCGCCAAGCTCAACATCGACGAGAACCCCGAGGTCACCCGGAAGTACGGCGTGATGAGCATCCCCACGCTCATGCTGTTCAAGGACGGCGCCGAGGCCGCGCGCGTCGTCGGCGCTCGCGGCAAGGACGCGCTGCTCCGGGAGATCGATCCACACCTGGCCGCCTAGCTCCGCACGGTTCCGGTTGCCGGCCCCGGCGGCGGGCCGGGACACTGCTGTCGTGGACCTGATCGGACGGGGCAGCCGCGGCGAGCCCGTGCGCGACGTCCAGCACCGGCTCCTCGCGGCCGGCCTGCGCATCGACCCCGAGGAGCTCGACGGGACGTTCGGCCCCACGACCGAGACCGCCGTCAGCGAGTTCCAGCGCCGGCGCGGGCTGCCGCCCGACGGCCTGGTCGGCACCGACACGTGGGGCCAGCTCGTGGAGGCCGGCTACCGGATCGGTGACCGGACCCTCTACCTGCGCTCGCCGGCCTTCCGCGGCGACGACGTCCGCGAGCTCCAGCGGATGCTCAACGCGCTCGGGTTCGACGTGGGCAAGGAGGACGGCATCTTCGGCGCGCGCACCTCCGGCGCGGTCCGGGACTTCCAGCGCAACCTCGCGGCCCGGGTGGACGGGATCGTCGGTCTCGACACCGTTCGATCGCTCGAGGGCATGCGCCCCTCCTTGGAGGGACCCGGTCGCGCGCTCGTCCGCGAAGCGGAGGCGGCGATGCGGATGGGCGGCGGTCTGGCGGGCTCGGTCGTGGCCGTCGATCCCGGACACGGCTCCACCGACCGCGGCCTGGAGGCGAACGGCGTGGTCGAGGCCGACCTCGCCGAGGCCGTCGCGGCATCGCTCGCCGAGGAGCTCGAACGTCGCGGCGCGCGCACGGTGCTGCTGCGTTCCGGCGATCGGGATCCCGACGCCAGCGACCGCGCCCGGCGTGCCAACGGGACGGGTGCGGCGATCTGCGTCTCGCTGCACCTCGGCGGCGGCGAGCTCGCTCCGGCGGGGGCGGTCTGCTGCTACTACGGGACGCCGACCACCCACTCCCCGATGGGCCGGCGGCTCGCCGAGTCGATCCTGTCCTCGCTCGTCGAGCGCGGGCTGCCCGACGGTGGCCTCCGCCCGCTGGCGATCGCGATCCTGCGCGAGACCCGGATGCCGGCCGTCCAGGTCGAGCTCGCCGTCGTCGCTAATCGCGACGAGGCCGCGCTCGTCCTCGACCCAGCGTTCCCCGAACGAGCGGCGGGTGCGGTGGCCGAGGGCATCGAGCGGTTCCTCGGCGCCGGCCGGGACGCGCCGGCGAGCGCCTCTTCCGGGTGACGCCAGACCGAACGTCGGTGGCGCCGGCGGGTCTGGCGATGCCGCGCGAGGCTCAGCGGTGGCGCGCGCGGCGGGCGAGCAGGAGGAGGAGCAGCCCCAGCGCCACGCCGAGGACGAGCGCCGTCACGGCGCGGCGCAGCTCCTCGGGGGACGGGCGTTCCACGCGGGTATCGTAGCCACCCGCCCGACCGACCCGGCGAGGAGGCCATGCGCTACAGCCTGATGCTCGAGGGACAGGAAGGCGTCACGTGGGCGCAGTGGCTCGCGATCGCGCAGGCGTGCGAGCGGCTGGGCTTCGAAGGGCTGTTCACCTCGGACCACTACCTCTCGGTCGTCACCACCGAGCCCGGGTCGAACGATGCGTGGACGCTGCTCGGCGCGCTCGCCGCGAGCACCGAGCGGCTCCGCCTCGGCACGATGGTGTCGCCGGTGACGTTCCGAACGCCGAGCGTGCTCGCGAAGGCGGCGACCACCGTCGACCGGATCTCGAACGGCC
>DATBMU010000107.1:0-2476 GCA_036554665.1 Actinomycetota bacterium
AGCCTCCTTCCACATCGCCGGACCGGCGGACCGGCCCGTGCAACGCGGGCGGGGTCCCCGGTCCTCCCTACGACGGGCACCGTGTGCGGTTGCTGTATAGCACCGGGTCTGGGCGTGGGCGAATCGAAGAGGCGACGCCCCTGGTGTCGGATCGGCGACAGCGGGGCGCGGTCACGTCGAGGCGCGTCGGGCCAGCCCATCGACGTCGAGGACGGTGATCCGGTGCGCCCGATCCGCGCGGAGGAAGCCGCGACGACGCAGCGACCCGAGCGCCTGGTTCACCGACGCCCGCGAGGCCCCCACCATGGCCGCGATGTCCGACTGGACCAACGGGATCGGGATCGTCACGCCGGTTCCGGCGGGCTCGCCGTACTCCCTCGCCAGGGCGACGAGGTGGCGGGCGACCCGAGCGGGGACCGACAGTGAGGCCAGCGCCTCGATGTGCGTGTCGGCGAGCCGGAGCCGCCGGGACAGGAGCTCGACGAGGTTGTACGTCATCGCCGGCATCGCATGGAGGCAGCGCCAGAAGCTCTCCCGGTCCATCCAGAGCAGGCGGGTCGGCTCCAGCGTCTCGACGGTGGCCGAACGCCCGAGGCTGTCGACGAGGCTCATCTCGCCGACCACCTCCCCTGCCCGAGCTACCGCGAGGATGACCTCGGTCCCGTCGCGCTGCTGGAGGTGGATCTTCACGCTCCCCGACAGCAGGACGTACGCGACCTCGCCCGGCTGCTCCTCCAGGATGATGTCGGCGCCCGCGGCGACCGTCCTCGGGTGGAGGAACCCCTGCAGGACGTTCAGCTCCTCCTCGCTCAGCCCCTTGAACAACGGTGCGTGGCCGATCGAGAACGGCGGGTCCGCCACGTCAGCCTTCCGGCGGGGCGACGTTGGCCGCCAGCGCCCGGAGGATCGCCTTGACCTGGAACGGGGCGAGCCCCGGGTGCTTGCCGAGGATCAGCGCAACGATCCCGCTGATGTGCGGCGTGGCGAAGCTGTTGCCGGTCGACGTCATCCAGGCGCCCTTCCTCCAGGCCACGCGGACGTCGATCCCGTGCGCGCCGAACTCCACCGGCGGCTCCGGGTTGTAGTAGAAGCGATCGGGGTCCGCGACCTCGTGCGACGCGACCGAGATGACCGAGGCGTACATCGCCGGGAAGCTCGGGATCGGCAGGTTGTTCGCCGACGTCACGACGATCACGCCCTTGAAGTACGCGAGGTCGGCCAGCTCGTGTAGCGTCCCGAACAGCTCCTTCTTCGGGGTCGTCAGGCTGAGGTTGCAGACGTGCATCCCGTTGTCGATCGCCCACCGGAGCCCGGCCGCGAGGATCGCGCCCTTGCCGGTGAGCATCGGGCCCAGCACCCGCACGCTGTACAGCTCGCACTCGGGCGCGAGACCGCGGATGATCCCGGCGCACGCCGTCCCGTGGCCGAAGACGTCCTCGTGCGGCGAGCGGTCGAACGCCAGGCCGTCGGGTCCCTGCGAGATGGCCACGTAGCCCTCGACATGGCCGACGGCGGGGTGGCTCGCGTCCACGCCGCTGTCGATCACGGCGACCCGGACCCCGGCGCCCGAGCCACCGCCCCAGGCCCACTCCGCGGTGACGTCCTCGAGCGGGCTCGTCCGGGCGAGCGTCCGGAGCCCCTCCGGCGCGAACGGAGCGGACCACCCGGGACGCGGCGGCTTCATACCGGCTCCCCGAGCTCGGGCGGCGTCGACCGGGCGCGGAGGTAGCCGACGAAGCCCTCGAGGATCTCGCGACAGAGCCGGCGCTCCACCTCGCCCTCCCACGCGATGGCCTGGACGAGGCGCGCGAGCTCCAACGCCTCGCGCGTGGAGGGCTCGTCCTCGAGGTCGAGGCCGAAGGACGCGGCCTCGCGCGTCAAGCGATCGACGTCGGCGTCCGGCACCTCCCCGAGGGTGCGGACGACCTGCACGACCATCGGACCGAGGTGCCGCGACGTCCGCGACTGCTCGATCGCGACGGCCGCGATGTTCGCGAAGTAGCCGAGCGTCTGCATGTCCGACGGCGTGAACGGGACGTCGCCCTCCTTGTCGAGGAGCTCCACGACGCCGATCACGCGCTCGCCGTTGAACAACGGCACGCAGAGGATGCTGGTCGGTACGTACCCGATCTGCGCGCCGATCTCCTCGGCGACCCGGGCGTCGTGCTCGGCCTCCGAGACGGCCATGGGCTGCCCGGAGAGCGCGACCAACCCCGCGATCCCCTCGCCGAGCGGGACCCGGAGCCCGCTCACCGACGAGGCCTTCGGTCCGAGTGCGACCTCGAACACGAGCTCCTGCGACGCGTCGTCGATCAGGAACAGGCTCGCGGCGCGCGCCTTGATCACGTCGGCCGCCGCGTCGACGATCAGCTCGAGGAGCCGTTCGTGCTCGAGCGGCGACGCGATCGTCCCCGCCGCGGCGGCGAGGACCAGCGCGCGGTGCAGGTCCTCGGCGAACCGATCGTGCGCGACGAGG
>DATBMU010000115.1:0-11024 GCA_036554665.1 Actinomycetota bacterium
GAACGGCAAAGCGTTCCGACGCAACGGGGATGACCTTCGGTCAAACCGCGCGACGAGCCCGGGATCGCTCCGCCCGAGCCTCGGTACGATGGCTCCGTGGCGACGAAGGTCCTGCTCGCGGCCCCGCGCGGCTACTGCGCCGGGGTCGAACGGGCCGTGGAGGCGGTCGAACGGGCGCTCCAGACGCACGGCGCGCCCGTGTTCGTGCGTAAGCAGATCGTGCACAACGCCCACGTGGTCCGCGACCTGGAGGCCAAGGGGGCGGTCTTCGTGGAGGAGGAGACCGAGGTCCCCGAGGGCGCCGTCGTGGTGCTGTCGGCGCACGGCGTCGCGCCCGAGGTGTACGAGAACGCCGGTCGCCGCTCGCTCACGGTGCTCGACGCGACCTGCCCCCTCGTGACCAAGGTCCATCTCGAGGCGCGCCGGTTCGCGACCGGGGACCGGACGATCCTGCTGATCGGCCACGCCGGCCACGAGGAGGTCGTGGGGACGACCGGCCAGGCGCCGGACGGCACGATCCTCGTGCAGGACGTCGGCGAGGCCCGGACCGTGCAGGTCCCCGACCCCGAGCGCCTGTCCTACCTGACCCAGACCACCCTGTCGGTCGACGAGACCAACGAGATCATCCGCGTCCTCCGCGAGCGGTTCCCCGCGATCGTCGGGCCCCCTCGGGAGGACATCTGCTACGCGACGCAGAACCGTCAGGACGCCGTGAAGGAGATCGCGCGCCGTTCGGACGTCGTGCTGGTGATCGGCTCGGACAACTCCTCGAACTCCCGGCGGCTCGCCGAGGTCGCGCGCGACCTGGGCGCCGACGCCTACCTGGTCGACGACGAGACCGAGGTCGACCCGGCGTGGCTCGACGGCGCCGACGTCGTGGGGCTCACCTCGGGCGCGAGCGCGCCGGAGTGGCTCGTCGAGCGGATGCTCACGTGGCTCGCGTCCCTCGGTGCGACCGAGGTCGAGGAGGTCCGACTCGCCGAGGAGCGCCTGCGCTTCTCGGACGTGCGCGTCTGAGCGGGGCGATCAGCTCCACGCGGAGAACTGGTCGCGGTCCTCTTCCTCGGGGGCGAGGTAGGGCACGGCGACGAGGGTGTTCGTCGAGCGCACGCCGTGGATGCCCTGGATCCTCTCGAGGACGACGCGGGCGGTCTCCTCCCACCCGTACGGGACCTCGGCCAGGATGTCGTCCTCGCCGGCCACGAGCGCCACGCCCGCGATGTGGTCCATGTCCGCGAGCGCCTCGAAGACGTGGGTCGTGGTCTCCGGGTCCGTGCGGATCCGGACGAAGCACGCGTCGCCGACGCGGCGCATCGGGATCGTCGCGCCGAGCCCGCCGCCCGCGAGGCCCATCACGTCGGCGGGCACCACCGGCGTGGTGAGCGTGCGCTGGACCCCCTCGATCCGCTGGATCGAGCGCAGCACGTCCGCGGCGATCTCGGCGAGGTCCGAGCCGTGGACCGCGGCCACCACGTCCCAGTCGCCGATCACGATGACCGCGTGCCGCACGCCCTTCAACGCCTGGAGCTGCGTGGCGATGGTCTCGGCCGCGGCCGGAGCGGCGCGCACGTAGACGAACGCGTCCACGGGCGGAGGCTAGGTCCGGCCGGCGGCCGGTGCAAGGACCCGGTTCAGGCTTCGAGCGCGGGGGCCCCGACCCGGCAGAAGCGGTCCAGCTCGTCCGCGCCCTCCTCGGGCCCGACGGCGATCAGCCGATCGCCGGCGCGGAGCTGGAGCGGGCCACGGGGCCGGTAGATCCACCGCGGACCCCGCTGCACGGCGAGCACGAACATCCCCGTCTCGGTCTCGAGCCGCAGGTCCTTCAACGTGCGGCCGTCGGCGGTCGAGCCGGGCTCGACCACGGTCTCGGCGCTCGTCTCCTCGGTCTCCTCGAGCGCGAGCTGGACGACGGGATGCAGGGGCTCGCCGTGCTCGACGTACCACGTCATGTCCCGCGCCGCGTCGCACATCGACTCGCTCGCGCTCGCGAGCCGCAGCAGGCCGCGGAGCTCGTCGGGGTCCCGCGCCTCCGGCGCCGAGCGGAGCACCCAGGACTCGAGCTCGTCGTGAAGGATGTCGCTCCGCTCCTCGAGCGCCCCCACCTCAGCCGCGAGCGACCGGTTGTTGAACAGCAGCGTCGAGTACGCGAGTCCGACCGCCGCCTCGGACAGGTCCTTGAGCTCGACGAGCAGGTCCACCGCGCGGTCGAGCTCGGACAGCGGAGGGAGGTCGCCCTCGGGCGGGTCCGGGAGCGGGGGGGCGCCGGCGAGCCCGCGCACGAGGTTCACGCCCTCCTCCGGACCGCGCACGAGCAGGACGTCGCCCTCGGAGAGCACGTCCTCCGGACCCGGGTCGAAGCGCCAGTCGAGCCCGCTGCGGATCGCCATGACCCACATGCCGGTCTCGGTCGGCAGCGACAGGTCCCGCAGCGACCGGCCGATCACCTGCGAGCCCTCGTGGATCTTCACGCGCGCGGTCATCTCGTCCGCGTGGCGCAGGTCCGGGCGGAGCGCGTCCGGGATCCCGAGCTTGGCCTCGACGACGCGAGCGATGTCGGACGCTGCGTCGCCGATCTTCTCGATCGCGTCGGCGATCCACAGCACCCCGGCCATGCCCTCGGCGTCCTCCGGGGAGCGCGCGGCCAGCATCGCCGTGATCCGCAGGCGGCGCAGGTGCTCGTTCATCCGCTCCTCGAGGCGCTCGACCTCGCGCGCGAGCTTGCCCTCGTCGAAGAAGACGGCCGCGTAGGCCAGATCGACCATCAGCTCGGAGGCGTCCTTGGCCTCGACGAGCAGGTCCTTGACGCTCCTGGGTTGGTCATCCATGGAAGGTCACCCCCGATAGTGCCATAGCGGTGATGAACGCGACGATGCCGATCAGGTCCATCACCCCGGTGCTGAGCGGGACGCTGTGGTTGTCGGGATCGAGCCCGAACCGCGTGGATCCGACGGCGAGGTAGTAGCCGAGCAGCAGGATCGCGGGGAGCAGGAACAGCCCCGCCAGCGCCGTCCCCCAGATCGTCGTGAAGGCGCCGGGCGTCGCCTCCCCGGTGAGGGTCGCCAGCCCGAAGCCGCCCAACCCGATGAACAGGAAGATCGCGGCCCCGAACGCGACGACGAGCGTGCCGTCGATCAGGGCGGGGGGCTCGGGGACGCCGCGGGGCGTGATCACGCCGAGCCGCAGCTTCGACGAGAGCCGGGACGACAGGATCCCCGCGAGCGCGCCGGCCTGCGAGATCAGCGGGGGGATGAGGATCAGGAGCCCCGGGTAGCGGAAGAAGCGCTCCGACTGCGATTCGAGCAGGGTGCCCGCGAGGACGTCGAGGATCGGCACGATCGCGAGCACGCCGGTCATCTCGAGCAGCGTGCGGCCGATCGTGGGCTCGATCCGGATCCCGGCCACCACGCCGACGATCGCCGCGAGCACGCAGAGCACGGCCAGCACGTCGCTCACGACCTCCGAGCGGACGAGGAAGGACGCGAGGAGCAGCGCCGGGAGCGTCACCATGTCGCCGATCGCGGTGATGAGGGGCGTGCCCACCGCGTCGAGGTCGTAGCGCCGCCGGAAGGAGACGACGGCGAGCAGGATCGTCGCGAGCAGCACGATGACGGCGCCGAGCGTGCCGCCGATCACCGAGATCGTGACCAGGTCGGGGAGCGGGATCGATGGCTCCCCGAACACCAGGGCGGACAGCCGCGCCAGCGCGGCGACGTAGAGCGTCGACGCGAGCGTGAGGACCAGGCCGACCGCCGCGTTCTGTCGCAGCACGCCGCCGGGGCGCCAGGAGACGTCGAACAGGCCGGCGGCGATGCTCGTGCCGAGCCGCGCCCCGGTCGTCCCGGAGATCACGCCGCGCATGCCCACCGAGGCCGGGATCAGGATCAGCAGGCCCGGCAGTTCCTCGAGCGTGCCGGTCATCGCGCCGAGCGTGATGCCCGCGACGAACGATGCCAGCGTCGAGAGCAGGAGCGCGACGAGCCCCTGCCGCCGCGTCCGGCGTTCGGCGCGCCAGTACGCCCACAGGTTCGCGGCGCGGCGGCGGATCGCGACCTCAGCCACCGGAGACCCCCGGGGGACGGCCGGGGAGGAGGGCGAGCGTCAGGCCGGCGACGGACCCGGCGCGCCCGCCGGGGGTGTGCGCGACCAGACCCTGCCGGAGCGTTCGACGCTCGGCCCGCAGGGTCGCCCGGAGGTGGCGCGCGCGGGGGCGGAAGGCCATAACGGTTCGCTCAAGGGGTCCCTCTGTTTCCGGCGGCGGTTCGGGCCCGTGGGGCCCGAGGCAGTATGCCCCCGCGGCTACTGCGAGACAACCGTTGCGTCCACCCAGTCGCGCGTGAGGAACAGCCAGAACGCGAGGCCGGCGTAGACGCCGTAGGGCCGGAACCGGCGGGAGATCGTGGCGTCCGTCACGGCCTTGCGGCCGGCGAGCCGCGCGTACGTGGGGCGGGTCCAGGAATCGAGGATCAGCCGGTGGTATCGGCCGAGCGTCATCATGATGTGCGCCGCCGCGTACGGGCCGACGCCGGGGAGCGCCAGCAGGCGGGCCTCGAGCTCCTCGTCGGGGAGCTCGTCGGCGTCCGCGCGGCCGAGCCCCTCGAGGTCGAGCTCGCCGTCGGCCACCGAGCGGGCGAGCGAGATCAGGTAGGCGCCACGGTAGCCGGCGCGCGCGACGTCGCGGAAGAACGCCTCGCCGGCCTCCGCCACCTTCTCGGGCGTCGGGAAGGCGCGACCCCACGGTCCACCCGGCGACGTCCCGGCCGCGGGCTCGCCCAGGTGCTCCACGATCGCGTGCACCATCCGGACCGTCGCGGACCACGCGCAGTTGGTCGTGCAGATCGTCTTGACGACGTCCTCGAATACGGTCGGGCTCTGGACCATCCGTCCGGCGCCGGTCGTGACCCACGACAGCTCCGGGTCCGACGCGGCGACCGCGTAGAAGGGGGACAGGTCGGCATCCAGGCGGAGCACGTGGCGGACGGTCGCCAGGAGGTCGTCGGCCGTCGCGTCCGAGGCGCGAGGCCCGAGGATCGTGATCCTGGCGGTCGCTCCACGGCCCGGCTCGATGCGGACGCGTCTCGGACGGCCGCGTCGTGGACGGAGCGTGAGCTCGACGGCGCGGGAGTCGGGATCCGGGCGCATCGGCGGGAGGTCGACGAAGCCGTGCGAGTTCAGCGTGCGGACGAGGTCGACCGGCTCGCCACCGGCGCCGACGAGGGCGAGCTCACGACCGGTCATCGGCTCGCTGTCGCTCGCGCCACGCCCGCACCTTCGCGCGGTTGCCGCACTCTGCCATCGAGCACCAGCGGCCGGAGTGGTTCTTCGAGCGGTCGAAGAAGACCGAGCGGCAGTCCGTGTTGGCGCATTCCTTGAGGTGCCGCCAGGAGCCGTCCAGCTCGGCCAGGAACGCGACCGCGACGATCCGCCCGAGCGCTCCGGCGACGCCCGTCGCCGTCGGGACGAGCGCAGGCGGGTCGCCGAAGCGCGGCCGGAGGCCGGCCCGGCGGGCGACCTCGTCGATCACCGCGACGCGCGCGGCCGGCACCGGCTCGCCGGCGTTCGCGCGGACCGAGGCGTGGAGCGCGTCGATGAGCTCGAGGGCGGTCGCGCGATCTGCCTCGCCGAACCGGTCCCGCTCCCGCAGGAGCCCCCGCTCGCGCAGGAACGACCCCAGCATCTCCCGGGGGGGCGGGAGGGGGCGGGTCTCGCCGGGGATGTGCTCGTGCAGGTTCATGAAGCGCTGCACGAGCTCGAGCTCGCCGGGGGCCGCCGGCGTCTCCGCCTCGTGCTCGCGGATGTCGAAGCTCACCGTGCCACCATACACCATCGAAACGCCTTGACGGGTTACCACTAACCATCGTAAGGTACGTGGCAGGTTACACCGCTCGAGAGAGACGAGGAGGCGTGTGATGGAGGGCTTCCAGATCCTGCTGTCCCTGGCCGCCGCCGGTGCGTTCTGGCTCGCGCTGTGGGCCCTCGCCGTCCGCGCCACGCCGGAGCTCCGCCGCCGGCGCGGCGATCACGGGCTCGACCGCTGAGGCGCATGATCGGGATCGATCCGTCGGGGCGGCCACCGCGAACCACCTGCCGACAGATCCGGACCGAGGAGGAGGACGGCGATGGCAGACGGCGCCTACGGCAGGTGGGGCATCGCCCGCACCTATGCGCTGATCTTCGGGATCGCGTACCTCGCGGTGGCAGCCACCGAGGTGATCACGCGGGACGCGCTCGAGCCGGTGCTCGAGTTCACCGGGATCCAGAACGCGATCCACTGGGCGGTGGGGGCTGTGGTGCTCCTGTCGTTCTTCGGCAGCGAGTCGACCGCGAGGCTGGTGGCCCGGGTGATCGGGGTCGTGTTCCTCGCGATCACGATCTTCGGGTTCGTCGCGCCCGCCACGCTCGGCGAGCTCCTGGGCTTCGACGGGGACATCCCGGCGGCGTACAACGTCGTGCACGCGCTCACCGCGGCCGTGGCGCTCTACGCGGGGTTCGCGACGCGCTCGACCCGCGGCCAGGCGGCGACGGCGTGACGGCGAGGTCGTCGCGCCGTCAGGTGGCGAGGATCGCGATCGTCGTGCTCGGGCTCGTCGCCCTCGGCGAGGCCGGGCACCAGGTGTTCGAGCGGCTCGGCTGGCAGGCCGGCCACCACGCCTTCCACCTCGCGTACGGGGCGGGCGCGATCGTCGCCTTCTGTGCCTTCGCCGCTCGCGACGTGCGCCGCCACGGCCTGCCGCGGCTCACGTGGGCGCTCCGGCCGCGCACCACCCCCACGCACGACCCGCGGTGATCCTCGGGGCGTCCGGGCCGGGCGTCGTTCGGCGTCCCGCTCCGGCGTCCGTAGGATGGCCGGATGCTCGGGTTCACGGAGTGGGCGACGGAGATCCTGCAGCGCACGCATGCGGCGGCGCGCCGCTTCAACCCCGACGCCACCGTTCGCGTGAGCCGGAGCCCCGCCGGCGCGTCGTTCGACCTCGTCGACGAGCCGTCCCCGGGCGACGAGCGCGTGGCGGGCGACGGGTTCGAACTCTGGGTCGAGGCCGGGCTGGAGGGCACGGTCGACGTCGTGGAGCCGCACGACCGGCTGATCCTCCGCGCGCCGGACGATCCGGAGCGGAGCGTTCGGGCCCACTGAGGACCCGCGCTCGGCCTCGCCGGGCCGTCGCCGTTCTACACTCCCTGGCATCGTGAGCTCCACCGACGCCACCACCCGGGTCCGCGCCATCCTCGGCGCCGGCCCGGTGATGCTGATCGGCGGCGCGGAGGACAAGATCCGCGACAAGGTCATCCTGGCGCGGTTCGCGGAGGCCGCTGGCGGGTCGGCCGGCCACGTCGTGGTGATCTCGACCGCGTCGTCCCTCGGGGACCTCGCCACTGAGCGCTACCGTGGCCTGTTCGGCGACCTCGGGATCGACCGGGTCACCGGGCTCCGTCCCGAGGAGCGCTCGCAGGCGAACGACCCGGAGGGGGCGAAGACGCTCGCGGATGCGACCGGCGTCTTCCTGACCGGCGGGAACCAGCTGCGCCTGTCCTCGGTCGTCGCGGGGACCCGGCTCGCGGACGCGATCCACCTGGCGAACGATCGCGGGGCGGTCGTCGCGGGGACCTCGGCCGGGGCGAGCGCGATGGCCGCCCACATGATGGCCTTCGGTCGCTCCGGCGAGAGCCCCAAGAGCCGGATGGCGCAGATGGCCGCGGGGCTGGGCCTGCTCACCGGGGTGGTGATCGACCAGCACTTCGTCGAGCGCGGCCGGTTCGGTCGCCTGCTGGCGGTCGTGGCGAACTCGCCGTCCCTGGTCGGGATCGGGCTCGACGAGGACACGGCTGCGGTCGTGCACGCGGACCGGACGCTCGAGGTGATCGGCCGCGGCGCGGTGACCGTCGTCGACGGCTCCCACGTGGTGACGGACGCGCACCAGGCCAAGGCGCACCGCCCGTTCCTGGTCTCGGGGGCGATCGTCCACTCCCTGCCGGCCGGGGCCTGGTTCGACCTCCGCGGCCGCCGGCTCCTGGCCGACGAGCCCGGGGAGGAGCGGGAGGCCTCGGAGTGACGGCGGGCGCCGGGGGCTCGAAGGGAGCGGGCCGGACGAGCTCGAAGGCCGACCGGCAGCGGGCCAAGCGGGAGCCGGCCGCCAAGAAGCCGCCCCTGCGACCCGACCTCACGATCGTGCGGTCGCAGGTGTTCCGCGGGCCGAACTTCTGGAGCTACGAGCCCTGCGTCCGGCTGCTCGTCGACCTCGGCTCGCTCGAGGCGTGGCCCTCCAACACGATCCCCGGGTTCGTCGACGGGCTGCTCGAGATGCTGCCCGGGGTGGGGGAGCACTCCTGCTCGCTCGGCAAGCGCGGCGGGTTCCGCGAGCGCCTCGTCGAGGGGACGTGGGTCGGGCACGTCGCCGAGCACATCGCGATCGAGCTCCAGCGCGAGTCCGGCGCGCACGTCTACCGCGGCAAGACGCGGAGCGCGGGCGAGCCCGGCCGCTACAACGTGATCTACGGGTACTGGGAGGAGCGCGTCGGCGTCGAGGCCGGCTCGCTCGCGGTGCGGCTCGTGAACCACCTGGTCGCGCCCGATCCGGCCTTCGACGTCCTCGCCGAGCTCGAGCGCCTCATCCTGCTCGCCGAGCGCCGGGCGTTCGGCCCGTCGACGCAGGCGATCCTGGACGAGGCGGCGAGCCGCGACATCCCGTTCATCCGGCTCAACGAGGCCTCGCTCGTCCAGCTCGGCTGGGGGCGGTTCCAGCAGCGGATCCGCGCGACGATGACATCGAAGACGTCCTCGCTCGCGGTCGACATCGCCGGCGACAAGGACATGACGCGCCGGCTGCTCGCCGCGGCCGGGCTGCCCGTGCCGCGCGGCGAGATCGTGCGGACGGAGGACGAGGCGCTCGGGGCCGCCCACCGGATCGGGTTCCCGGTCGTGACGAAGCCGCTCGACGGCAACCACGGCCGAGGCGTCGGGCTGGATCTCCGCACCGATCGCGACGTCCGGACCGCGTTCAAGCGGGCGCTGAAGGAGGCGCGGCGCGGCCTGGTCGTGGTCGAGTCGTTCGTGACCGGCAACGACTACCGCGTGCTCGTGATCGGGGGCCGCATGGTGGCGGTCGCCGAGCGGGTGCCGGCCCACGTGGTCGGCGACGGCGAGCACACGGTCGCCGAGCTCGTCGAGATCACGAACGCGGACCCGCGCCGCGGGATCGGCCACGAGAAGGTCCTGACGAAGATCAAGGTCGACGACGAGGCGCTCCGCCTCGTGAAGAAGCAGGGGTTCGCGCTCGAGGACGTCCCGGCGGCGGACGCGATCGTCCGGCTCGCGGCGACCGGGAACATGTCCACGGGCGGCAGCTCGATCGACCGAACCTGGGAGGCGCACGAGGAGAACGTCGAGATCGCCGAGGAGGCCGCCCGCGTCGTCGGGCTCGACGTGGCCGGGATCGACTTCCTGGCCCCGGACGTGTCGCGGCCCGTCCGGGAGACCGGCGGGGCGATCGTCGAGGTGAACGCGGCGCCCGGCTTCCGGATGCACACGCACCCGACCGAGGGCGAGCCGCAGTACGTCGCCAAGGAGGTCGTCGACCTCCTGTTCCCGCCGGGGACGCCGTCGCGGATCCCGATCGTCGCCGTGACCGGCTCGAACGGCAAGACGACGACGGTGCGGATGATCGCGCACATCTTCCGGGGCATGGGCCGCTCCGTGGGCTTCACCACCACCGACGGCATCTACATCGACGAGCGCCTCGTGAAGCGCGCCGACGCGAGCGGGCCGAAGTCGGCGCAGATGGTGCTGCAGAACCCGCGGGTCGACTTCGCCGTGTTCGAGACCGCGCGCGGCGGGATCCTGCGCGAGGGGCTCGGCTACGGCCGCAACGACGTCGCCGTCGTGATCAACGTGACGGGCGACCACCTCGGCCTGAAGGGCATCGACACGCTCGAGCAGCTCGCGGCCGTGAAGCAGGTGGTCGTCGAGGCCGTCCCGAAGACCGGATGGGCCGTCCTGAACGCGGACGACCCGCTGGTGCTCGAGATGCGCAAGGCGTGCAGCGGCAGCGTGATCCTGTTCACGATGCAGGAGCGGCACGACCTCGTCGACCGCTGGGTCCGTCGAGGGCGCAAGGCCGTGGTGCTCGAGCACGGCCCGCTCGGCGAGCTGATGGTCATCAAGGAGGGCCGGCGGACGATGCCGATCGCATGGATCCACACGCTGCCGGCGACGTTCGAGGGTCGCGCCCGGATGATGGTGCAGAACGCGATGGCCGCGGCCGCGGCCGCCCACGCGGCCGGCGCCCACCTGCACGACATCCGTCAGGGGCTCCGGTCGTTCACCACGTCGATCTACCAGGCGCCGGGCCGCCTCAACGTGTTCGACCTGAACGGTGTGAAGGTCGTGGTCGACTACGCGCACAACCCGGCGGGGTTGGAGACGCTCGGCGACTTCGTGGAGCGGCTGACGCACGACGCGCCGAGGGCCACCGGTCGCGGCGCCGCGTCGTGGAGCGCGAACCTGCGCGTGGCCGTCGTCGCGACCGCGGGCGACCGGCGCGAGGAGGACATGCGCGAGCTCGGTCGGGTCGCCGCCCGCCACTTCGACGACGTCATCGTCCGGGAGGACCGGAACCCCCGCGGGCGCCAGCGGGGCGAGACCGCCGCCCTGATCGAGGAGGGCGTCCTCGAGGCGATCGGCGCCGGGGCCCGGGCCGGCAACGTCGAGGTCGTGCTCGACGAGATGGAGGCGATCCGCCGGGCGCTCGACCGTTCCCGGCCGGGCGACCTCGTGGTCCTGTGCGTGGACTACGCGACGGAGGTCTTCGAGGAGCTCGAGCGCCGCCGCTCGCTCGCGGCGCCGTCGGTGCTCCGCGTCGGTGACGGCGACGGCCGGCGCGAGGGCGGCGGCGGCGAGCCGGACCTGATCGCGCTGCCCGACGAGATCGGGCTCTGAGCGATCCGTGGATCCCACCGCGATCCGCCGGGTGCTCCAGACCGAGCGCGACGGGCTCCGCGCCCAGCTCTCCGAGATGACCGCCGTCCCGCGCGAC
>DATBMU010000122.1:0-1628 GCA_036554665.1 Actinomycetota bacterium
GATCGCCTGCCGCAGAACGGCAAGGATAACGAACAGGATGAGGACGGACAGGTCCAGGCCCATCCCTCCAGCCCGCACCGGCGGGATCAGCGCCCGGAGCGGTTTGAGCACCGGCTCGGTCACGTCGTCGAGCAGGTCGAGGATCTTGCGGACCGGACCCGACAGCGGCGGGCGGAACCCGAACAGGTACGCCCAGGAGACGATCACGCGCACGAACAGGAGGATCGTGAAGATCGTGATCAGCAGACACACGATCTCGAGCGCGGGGTTGCTCTCCTGTGCGGTCATCCGGCGCTCGGCGCGTGGCCGCCGTCAGAACTGGTTGTAGAGGTCGCCGCCGGCGATCCGCTCGCGGTCCTCGGCCGACACGTCGACGTTCGCCGGCGTGAGCAGGTACACCCGGTTCGCCACCATCTCGATCTTGCCGTCGAGCCCGTAGACGAGCCCGGACGCGAAGTCGACGAGCCGGCGAGCGATCGTGTCGTCCGTGCTCTGCAGGTTCATGATCACCGGCACGCCGTCTTTGAACCGGTCCGCGATGTCGCGTGCCTCGTTGAACCGACGGGGCTCCGACTTGTGGATCGAGCCCGCCGTCGCCGGGCGGGACGACGGGATCGTGCGGACGATGCCCTCGTGCTCGGCCTCGGCCGGGACCTCACGGACCGCCTGGGGCCGCTGGAAGCGCCGGACCTCCGCCTGCTCGGGCTGCGCCGAGACCTCGTCGAGCTCCTCGAACTCGTCGTCCTCGACCAGCCCGAGGTACGTGAGCGTCTTCTTCCACACGCCAGGCATCACGTCCTCCCTCAACCCGAGGGCCGCGCTCCGAAGAGCGCGGTCCCGATCCGAACCATCGTAGCGCCTTCCTCCACCGCGACCTCGTAGTCGAGCGACATTCCCATCGACAGGTCGAGCGCCTGTGGACACCGATCGCGCACGCGGCCGAGGAGCTCTCGCAGGCGCCGGAAGAACGGCCGCGCCTCCTCGGCCGTCGGGAGCAGGGGCGGCAGGGTCATGAGTCCTCGCAGCTCCAGCCCCTCCGTGGCCGCCACGGCCTCGCACGCGGCGACCGCGTCGTCCGGCGCGACCCCGGCACGCTCCCCCGTGAAGTCGATCTCGACCAGCGAGGGCAGGGTCCGGCCGCGCTCGGCCGCACGGCGGCCCAGGCGCGCCATCGCCTTGCCGGGGACGACCGTCTCGACGACGTCGGCCAGCTCCGCCAGGTGATGGGCCCCGCTCGCCTGCAACGTGCCGACGAAGTGCCAGGTCGCGTCCGGGACCGCGTCGCGTTTGGCCCGGAGCTCCCGCACGTAGTTCTCCCCGAGGTCGCGGACCCCCGCCTCACGCACCCAGGCCAGGGCCTCGGGCTCGACGGTCTTGCCGATCGCCACGAGGCGGACGGAGCCGGGCTCGCGGCCCGCGCGCTCGCACGCCGAGGCGAGCCGTCCGCGGACGTCCGCGAGGTTCTGCAGCACCGAGGACCTCGAGCGCGCCATGGGGGGCTCGGAAGATAACAGGAACGAACAACGGATGACAGGAACAACAGCGAGGCCGTGATGGCGCGGTCGAGGGGACGGAGACCCGGCCCGAGGCGGGGGAAGGGCGCCTCGTGCCGCTCGGTCTCCGCCCCA
>DATBMU010000143.1:0-20541 GCA_036554665.1 Actinomycetota bacterium
CTCCGGCCCGAGCGCTTCAACCGCCTGGTGCTGGACTTCCTCTCGTTCCGGATCTGAGCGACGTGGAGATCGGCGTCGTCGAGGTGAACGGCGGCGCGCTCGAGTACCAGGTCGCGGGCGAGGGCCCGGGCGTCGTCTTCCTGCACCCCGGGCTCTGGGATCGCCGGACGTGGGACGACCAGTTCGCCCCGTTCTCGGCGTCCTACCGCGCGGTGCGCTACGACCTGCGCGGCTACGGGCGTTCGAGCCGTCCCGAGGCCCGCCGTCCGTACTCGCACCTCGAGGACCTGGGCGCGGTGATGGACGCCGCCGGCCTCGACCGCGCGGCGCTCGTCGGCTGCTCGATGGGCGGGACGGTCGCCCTCGACTTCGCGCTCACGTATCCCGACCGGGTCTCCGCCCTCGTCCTGGTCGCGGCGGGCGCGAGCGGGTTCGACGACGCCACGCCGGAGGAGGAGGCCTGGTGGGAGCCCTTCGACCGCGCGGTCGACGAGGCGGTCGCCGCGGGCGATCTCGAGCGTGCTCGCCGGATCCAGATGGAGGCCTGGGCGTCGCTCGGGACCGAGGACCCCGCGGGCGCCCGGATCCTCGAGATCGCGCTCGACAACCGGCACGAGCTCACGATGGACGAGAGCGGTGCCGTCGAGATCGACCCACCCGCGGCCGCGCGGCTCAGCGACGTGACGGTGCCCACGCTCGTGCTGCCGGCCGACCACGATCCTCCCGAGATGCGACGCATCGCCCTCGCGCTCGTCGACGGCATCCCAAACGCGCGCGTCGTCGAGATCCCCGACACCGACCACGTGGTGAACGTCCGCCGGCCCGACGCGTTCAACGACGTCGTGCTGGGGTTCCTCGCCGAGGTCATCGGCTGACGGAGCGGCGGAGCGAGGTCCGGCGGGCCTACTTCTTGTGGGCCTCTTCCTTCTCGCGCTGGGTCTCCGCCACGATCTTCTCCGCGAGGTGCGACGGCACCTCCTCGTAGTGGGAGAAGCGCATCGTGAACGCGGCGCGGCCACCGGTCATCGAGCGCAGGTCGATCGAGTACCGGGCGACCTCCGCCTGCGGCACGAGCGCCTTCACGCGCTGCTTGCCCGCCCCGGCGGACTCCATGCCCTGGATCTTCGCCCGCTTGGAGTTGAGGTCGCCCATGATGTCGCCGGTGTAGGCCTCGGGGACGACGACCTCGACCTCCACGATCGGCTCCAGCAGGATCACGCCGGCCGCCTGCGACGCCTCCTTCAGGGCGAGCGAGCCGGCGAGCTGGAAGGCCATGTCCGAGGAGTCGACCGAGTGGAACTTCCCGTCGACGAGCGTGCAGCGCAGGTCGACCATCCGGTTCCCGCTGATCACGCCCTGCTGCATCGTCTTGACGACGCCCTTCTCGACCGAGGGGATGAACTGGTTCGGGATCGCGCCGCCGAAGATCTTGTCGACGAACTCGAAGCCCTCGCCACGGGGCAGCGGCTCAATCTCGATGTTGCAGATCGCGTACTGGCCGTGGCCGCCCGTCTGCTTCACGTGGCGCCCGAGCCCCTTACCGGGGCCGCGGATCGTCTCGCGGTAGGCGATCCTCGCCGGCGCGGTGGTGACTTCGACGCCGAACTTGCGCTTCATCCGCTCGATCTGCACGTCGAGGTGCGCCTCGCCCATCCCGTACATCACGGTCTCGTGGGTCTCCTCGGAGCGTTCGATCCGAAGCGTCGGGTCCTCCTCGCGCAGGCGTGAGAGCGCCGTGGAGAGCTTCTCCTCGTCACCCTTCGTCCTCGGCGAGATCGCGAACGCGAGCAGCGGCTCCGGCATCTCCGCCGCGGCGATCGTCACCGGGTCGTCCTTCGTCGAGAACGTGTCGCCGGTCGTGGTGTGCCCGAGCTTGGCGACGGCACCGATGTCGCCGGCCGGGACCTCGGAGACGGTCTCGTGCTCCTTGCCGCGCAGGGCGAAGAGCTGGCCGATCCGCTCCTCCGTCCCCTTCGTGGCGTTGAACATGACCGAGTCGGGGCGGACCTTCCCCGAGAACACGCGGAACATCGTGATGTGACCGACGTAGGGGTCGGACACGGTCTTGAACACGTGGGCCGTGAGGGGCTCGTTCGGATCGCAGGCCCGCTGCTTCTCCTCGCCCGACTTCGACATCACGGTGACGGCTCCGCGGTCGACCGGCGACGGGAACTCGTCGGCGATGAACTGCAGGACGCGGTCGACGCCGATCGGCTTGCCGGCGGCGGCGCACAGGACGGGCGCGATCCTCGCCTCGGCGAAGCCGCGCTTGACGCCGTGGAGGACCTCGTCCTCGGAGAGCTCGCCCTCCTCGAGGTACTTCTCGATCAGGGAGTCGTCGGACTCGGCGACCGCCTCCATCAGCTTCTCGCGGAAGGGATCGGCCTTGCCCGAGATGTCGTCCGGCCACTCACCCTCCTCCGCGGTCGGGCCGCCCCCGTAGCGGTAGGCCTTGCGCGCGAGCAGGTCGGCGACCCCCTCGAAGTCGTGCTCCTCGCCGAGGGGGAGCTCGAGCGGGGCGACCTGCGTGCCGAACGCGCGCACCAGCTCCTCGAGCGTCCGCTCGAACGACGCCCGCTCGCGGTCGAGCTTGTTGATCAGGATCGCGCGGGGGAGGCCGGCCTCGACGGCGAGCTCCCAGGCGACCTCGGTCTGCACCTCCACGCCGTCGACCGCCGAGACGACGAGCAGGACCGCGTCGACGGCCCCGATCGCGGAGCGCACGTCGCCGACGAAGTCGGCGTAGCCCGGCGCGTCGAGGACGTTGACCTTGACGCCGTTCCACTCGACCGGCGCCATCGCGAGCGAGACGCTGATGCCCTTCTTGGTCTCCTCGGGCTCGAAGTCGCTCACGGTGTTGCCGTCCTCGACCCGACCCATCCGGGTGACGGCGCCCGATGCGAACAACATCGCCTCGAGCAAGGTCGTCTTCCCGGATCCACCGTGGCCGACGAGCAGGACGTTGCGGATGTCGTTCGCCTCGTAGGTCTTCATCGGTCTCCTTGCGGGGGTCCGCGGGGAACGTTCGAGGCATCCTACCGCGGTGGCTCGACCCGCCCCGGGGCGGCGCTCCGGGGCGCGATCCGGCCGGTGATAGGCTCGCGCGGGTGGTCGGTGAGAGCGTGCGCGGACAGGTCGGCGAGCGCGCGGTCGTCCCGATCCTGTGCCTGCTGGCTGCGGTCGCCGTCGGCCTCGCGACGTGGCGGCTCCTCGAGCGAGAGGTCGTCGCCGCCGGGTGGGCGGCGCTCGCCGCGGGCATCCTGCTGGTCGTCGCCGGCGTCGTCCTGCAACCGGGGGACCGGAGGGCTCGGGTGGTGCTGTCGTTCGCCGATCGGGCGTTCGACGGGTGCATCCTGGCGGCCCTGGCGTGGATCTCGCGCGCCGACGACCCCCCCGTCGCGGCGGCCTCGCTGGTGGCGCTCGCGGCCGGGTTCCTCGCCTCGTACATCCGCGCCAAGGGCGGGTCGCTGGGGTACGGGATCGAGGAGGGGGTCGTGACGCCGGTGCTGCGGTACGGCCTCGTCGCGCTCGCGCTGATCCTGTCCTGGACGTCGTGGGCGATCTGGGTCGTGGCCGGGTTGATGGTCCTCGCTGCGGGGGTCCGGGCGAGCCAGGTCGCGAAGGAGGAACGTCTGTGAGGCGCGGCGAGTCCTGGAAGGAGACGGCCGCGTTCTGGGCCTACCGCGGGCTCGAACGCATCGCGATGTCCCTGCCGGAGCGGGTCGGACGCCGCGTCTTCTCGGCGTTCGCCGGGCTCGCCCACCGCCGCCTCCACGGCGTCCGCGCGACCGTCGCCGCGAACCAGGCGCGCGTGCTCGGCCTCGAGCCGAAGGACGAGCGGGTCCGGCTCTCGACGCGGGAGGCCTTCGACCTCTACGGCCGGTACTGGTACGACACGTTCCGCATCCGCGCGCTCCCGAGCGACGTCGTGAACGCCCGGACCGACATGGTGGACGTCCACAACATCGACGAGGCGCTCGAGAAGGGGCGCGGCTGCATCTGCGTGCTCCCGCACATGGGCAACTGGGACGTGGCCGGCCACTACCTCGCCGTGAACGGGTACCCGCTGGCGGCCGTCGCCGAGGAGCTTCGGCCGCCGCGCCTGTCCGAGCTCTTCCTGCGTCACCGCGAGGAGCTGGGCATCCGGATCATCCCGCTCTCGAGGAACGGCCACGTCGGGCAGCAGCTGAAGCAGCTCCTCTCGGAGAACTGGATCGTCGCGCTCGTCGCCGACCGCGATCTCACCGGGCGCGGGGTGGAGGTCGAGATGTTCGGCGCGACCCGCCGCGTCCCGGCCGGGCCGGCGCTCCTGTCCCTGACGAGCGACGCGCCGCTGCTCGTCTGTCCCGTGTACACGCTCGCGGACGGCTGGCAGGTGCGCATCGGGCCGCCGCTCGAGCTCGAGCGATCCGGCGACACGCGCGCCGACGTGACGGCGCTGTCCCGGCTCATGGCGGCCGAGTTCGAGCGCGCGATCGCCGCCAAACCCTCCGACTGGCACCTGTTCCAGCCCGGGTGGGAGACCGCGCCCGCCCCGGCGTCCTCGTGAGGGTCCTCCTCTCGTGCCCCTACGCCTGGGACATGCCGGGCGGTGTGCAGGTGCACGTCCGTCAGCTCGCGGGGGCGCTCGAGGCGCGGGGGCACGAGGTGCTGGTCGTCGCCCCGGCTCGGTCGTCCTCGCGCCCGTCGACCTCGGTGCGCATCGTGGGCCGGGCCGTCCCCGTGCCCTACGGCGGAACCGTCGCGCCGATCTGCTTCTCGTGGCGCTCCTTCCGCCGCATCCGGCGGCTGGTCGAGGTCTTCGAGCCCGACGTCGTCCACGTCCACGAGCCCCTCGCCCCCAGCACGTCGATGTTGACGACGTTCGCGACGACGGCTCCCGTCGTGGCGACCTTCCACGCGTTCGCCGAGCGCTCCCGGCTGATGGAGCTCGCCGCTCCCGTGCTCCGGACCGTGCACCGGAGGATCGCCGCGCCGGTGGCGGTCTCGCAGGCGGCCGCGGACTTCCTCTCGCGCTCGATCCGGGGCGCGATCGAGATCGTCCCCAACGGCGTCGATGTCGAGCGGTTCGCCGAGCCCGGGCCCCCGGCACCGGGCCTGCCCGAGGGGCGGATCGTGCTCTGGGTGCACCGGCTCGACCCGCAGAAGGGGTTCCCGGTCGTCGTGCGCGCCTTCGCGCGTGTCGCGGCCGAGCTCGACGACGTTCAGCTCGTGGTCGTCGGCGACGGGCGCGACCGCGATGCGGTCGGCATGCTCTCGGAGGAGGACCGGCGCCGGGTGGTCATGGTCGGCGCGGTGCCGCACGACGATCTGCCCCCGTACCACGCGGCGGCCGACGCGTTCGTGGCGCCGGCCACCGGGCAGGAGAGCTTCGGGATCGTCCTCGTCGAAGCGATGGCGGCCGGGCTGCCGCTCGTCGCGACCGATATCGCGGGCTATCGCGAGGTCGTCCGCGACGGCGTCGAGGGGCTCCTCGTCCCGCCGAACGACGTCGAAGCGCTGGCGGCGTCGCTCCGGCGGGTGCTGGGGGACGCCGACCTCGCCTCCGCGCTCGGGCGGGCAGGTCGCGAGCGGGCTCGCGCCTTCTCCTGGGACGTCGTGACGCCGAGGCTCGAGGCGATCTACGAGCGCGTGCGCGGCAGCCGGTAGTATCCGCCCGTGCCGCTGTGGGTCTGGGTCGTCGTCGCGATCGTGGTCGTCCTGGTCGTCGCGGCCGTGTGGATCTACAACCGGCTCGTCTCGCTCCGCGCGAGGGTCGACAACGGCTGGGCCCAGATCGACGTCCAGCTCCGTCGCCGGTACGACCTGATCCCGAACCTCGTGGAGACGGTTCGAGGCTACGCTGCGCACGAGCGCGAGGTGTTCGAGACCGTCACGGCGGCCAGGGCGCGGGCGCTCGACGCGAACGCCGTCCCGGACCAGGCGCAGGCGGAGAACCAGGTCACCCGCGGGATCCGCCAGCTCTTCGCGGTGGCGGAGGCCTATCCCGAGCTGAAAGCCAACGAGAACTTCCTCGCGCTGCAGGAAGAGCTCACGGGCACCGAATCGAAGATCGCCTACGCGCGACAGTTCTACAACGACCAGGTGATGCGGCTGAACACGTTGATCGGTTCCTTCCCATCGAGCCTGGTGGCCCGGGCCTTCGGGTTCACGCCGCGCGAGTTCTTCGACATCGAGGACCCGGCTCGGGGTCCGGCGACCGTCGACTTCTCGTAGGCGGCCGGCGTGTACGAGCAGATCGCCTCGAACCGGCGCCGCACGTGGCTCCTCATCGCGGGAGCGTTCCTCCTGCTCGGAGCCGTCGGGTTCATGCTCGGCGTGCTGTTCGAGTCGCCGATCGCCGGCCTCGTCGTGGCGCTCGTGGTCGCGCTCGTGATGTCGGTCCTGTCCTACCGGTTCGGGGATCGCGTCGTGCTGGCCTCGGCGCGCGCCCGGGAGGTGACCGCGGAGGAGCAGCCGCGCCTCCACAACATCGTCGAGGGCCTGTCGATCGCCGCCGGCATCCCGAAGCCTCGGGTGCACGTCGTCCCCGAGCAGGCCCTGAACGCGTTCGCCACCGGTCGCGATCCCGAGCACGCGTCGATCGCCGTGACGCAGGGGCTCCTCGGGTCGATGAACCGCGTCGAGCTCGAGGGCGTGATCGGCCACGAGCTCGCGCACGTCGTGGATCGCGACATCCTTGTCGGCACGGTCGTCGCGACGCTCGCCGGCTCCGTGATACTGCTCTCCGAGTTCTTCACCCGCGCGTTCCTGTGGGGCGGGTTCCGCGGGCGGCGAGGGAGCGATCGGGGCGGTGGCATGGCCGAGGCGATCGTGTTCCTCGTCGGGCTGGTCCTGCTGATCCTCGCGCCGATCTTCGCCCAGATCATCCGGTTCTCGGTCTCGCGACAGCGTGAGTTCCTCGCCGATGCCCAGGGCGCGCTGCTCACGCGGTACCCGCCGGGGCTCGCGAGCGCGCTCCGGAAGATCGGGGCCGCGAGCGGGATCCCGATGCACGCCGCGAACAACGCCACGGCCCACCTGTGGCTGAACCAGCCCTCCCGCCTGAAGGGCGAGCGGCTCGGGCCCCTGGAGCGGCTGTTCAGCACGCACCCCCCGATCGAGGAGCGGATCCGCAGGCTCGAGGAGATGTGACGCGCCCGCGCGCTCGGATATGGCGTTCCCCTTGAGATGACCGGAGGTCGTTGAGGAGGCCCCGGGCCGCGGCTAGCATCCGAGCGCCCGGTCCGTGCGACCGCGCCGCTCCGCCCGCATCCAGCCCGCATCCAGCCCGCATCCTGGAGGAACCCCCGGTCATGTCCGGCTCGCACCGCACGCCCTCCCGTCCGCGCCGCGCCCTCTCGCGCCGCGGCAAGATCGTGGCCGCCGGGGCGACGGTGGCGGTGGTGGCCGCGGGGACGCTCGGGTACTTCGCGTTGTTCCCCGAGCGCGCCCCGGCGTTCGTCCGGACGGCGATCGAGAAGGTCGGGCTCGGCGACGTGTTGCCCCCGCCGCCTCCGCCAGCGTGCCCACTCACCGGGGTCGAGGCGCCCGGCGGCGAGATCCCGTCGCGCCCCGCGCTCGCGCTCAAGGTCGAGAACCTGCCGGAGGCCCGTCCCCAGGCCGGGCTCCAGTCGGCGGACATCGTGTACGAGCAGCCCGTCGAGGGCGGCATCACCCGGTTCATCGCGATCTTCCAGTGCGCCGGCAGCGAGCGGGTCGGGCCGATCCGCAGCGCTCGGGCGGCGGACCCGGAGGTCCTGTCGCAGTTCGGGACGGCGGTGCTCGGATACTCGGGGGCGAACGCGACCGTGACCCGGATCGTCGAGCGGGCCGACCTGGTCTCGCTCGACGAGACGAGCGGCGGCGAGGCCTACACGCGGGATCCCAGCCGCGCGTCGCCGCACAACGTCTACGCCGGCACCGCCTCGCTCCTTCGGGTGGCCAAGGCCGGGCACGACGCGCCGGACCCCGTCTTCGTCTTCGCGGACGAGATCGAGGGCCCGTCGCGCAAGGCGGCCCAGGTCCACCTGCCGTTCTCGTCCAGCTACGGCGACGTGTACTGGTCCTGGAGCCGGCGGATCGGTTCGTGGATGCGCGCCCACGGCCAGGAACCGCACCTCGTCGAGGGCGGCGAGCAGGTCTCGGCCACCAACATCGTCGTTCAGGTGGTCGACGTGACGGCGAGCGACATCCTCGACGCGGCGGGCAACCCCTCGCCCGAGGTGGAGCTCACCGGTTCGGGCAAGGCCTACGTCTTCCGCGACGGCCGGGTCATCGTCGGCCGGTGGGAGCGCGAGTCTGCAGAGGACCTGACGCGGTTCTTCGGCAAGGACGGATCAGAGATCGCGCTCGCCCCCGGCCGGACCTGGGTCGAGCTGTTCCCGTCGACGGCGGAGATCACGTTCACGAAGTAGCCGCCGTCCGGCGACCCGGACCAACTGGACCGTGAGGTCCCTCCACCACCGGCGGTACACTCGATGAGCAGGGCTTTCCCGTTGAGCCCGCCCGGCCGTTCGAAGGAGGGGGGAGACCCGTGGAGCGCGAGACCGGCACCTTCCGCGTGAAGTCCGGCCTGGCGGAGATGCTCAAGGGCGGCGTCATCATGGACGTCACCACGGCGGAGCAGGCGAGGATCGCCGAGGACGCCGGCGCCGTCGCCGTCATGGCCCTCGAGCGCGTTCCGGCAGACATCCGCAAGGAGGGCGGGGTCGCCCGCATGGCCGACGCGACGAAGGTCGAGGAGATCATGCAGACCGTCTCGATCCCCGTGATGGCCAAGGCGCGGATCGGGCACTTCGTCGAGGCGCAGATCCTCCAGGCGCTCGGCGTCGACTACGTCGACGAGTCCGAGGTGCTCACGCCCGCCGACGAGGAGCATCACATCGACAAGTGGGCGTTCACGGTGCCGTTCGTGTGCGGCGCGCGGGACCTCGGTGAGGCGCTCCGCCGGATCGGCGAGGGCGCCGCGATGATCCGGACCAAGGGCGAGGCCGGCACGGGCAACGTGGTCGAGGCGGTCCGCCATCAGCGGACGATGCTCCGCGAGATCGGCTGGCTCACGACGCTCCGGCCCGAGCAGCACGTGGGCGCCGCCAAGGACCTCGGCGCACCGGTCGAGCTCGTCCGCATGGTCGCGCAGAGCGGTCGGCTCCCCGTGGTGAACTTCGCGGCCGGGGGCCTCGCGACCCCGGCCGATGCGGCGCTCATGATGCAGCTCGGCGTCGACGGCGTGTTCGTCGGCTCGGGGATCTTCAAGTCGGACGACCCGGCGCCGCGCGCGCGCGCGATCGTCGAGGCGACGACGCACTTCCAGGACCCCGACGCCCTCGCGAAGGTGTCGCGTGGTCTCGGCGAGCCGATGCACGGGATCGACATCAAGGAGCTCGGCGAGGAGGGCCTGCTCCAGACGCGCGGTTGGTGATGAAGGCCGGCGTCCTCGCGCTCCAGGGCGACGTCCGGGAGCACGCGCGGGCGTTCGCCGACGCCGGGGCCACGCCGCTGGAGGTCCGCACCCCGAACGACCTCGCGCGCGTCGACTGCCTCGCGATCCCCGGGGGCGAGTCCACCACGATCTCCAAGCTCGCGCGGAGCGCGGGCCTCGTCGAGCCGATCGTGCAGCGCGCGGAGGCCGGGATGCCGATCCTCGGAACGTGCGCGGGCCTGATCGTGATGGCCCGGCGGGTCGAGGGCCTCGAGCCGTTGCTCGGCATCATCGACATCGGCGTGCGTCGCAACGCGTACGGGCGCCAGGTGGATTCCTTCGAGGCCGACCTCCGGGTCGAGGGGATCGACGACGTCGTGCGCGGCGTGTTCATCCGGGCGCCCGTCGTCGACGACGTGGGCCCGGGCGTCCGGGTCCTGTCCGAGCACGAGGGGCGCCCGGTCGTGTTGGAGCAGGAGAACCTGGTCGTGGCATCCTTCCATCCGGAGCTCGTGGGGGAGTCGCGGCTCCACGCGTACCTGCTCGGGAAGGCGTAGCGATGTCCGGACACTCGAAGTGGGCCACGATCAAGCGCAAGAAGGGCGCGGCGGACGCCAGGCGCAGCAACGAGTTCGCGAAGCTGCTGCGGTTCGTCGAGGTCGCGGCCCGCGAGGGCGGCAGTGGCGACCCGAAGGCGAACATGACGCTCGCGTCGGCGATCGACAAGGCCAGGGCCGCGTCCGTGCCGACGGACAACATCGAGCGCGCGATCAAGCGCGGGACCGGCGAGCTCGAGGGGGGAGCGCGGTACGAGGAGGTCACGTACGAGGGCTACGGCCCGGGCGGCGTCGCGCTCTACGTCGAGTGCCTCACCGACAACCGCAACCGCACGGCCCAGGAGGTTCGGCACGCCTTCACGCGGAACCACGGGAACCTCGGCGAGTCGGGGAGCACGGCCTGGATGTTCCAGCGCAAGGGGCTGATCCAGATCGAGAAGGACGTCGCACCCGACGAGGAGGCGCTCCTCGAGATTGCGCTCGAGGCCGGGGCGGACGACCTCAGCGACGCCGAGAGCACGTGGGAGATCACGACCGACCCCACCGCGTTCGCGACGGTGCGCGATGCCGTGTCGGCGGCCGGGATCGCGATGCTCTCGGCCGAGCTCACGATGGTTCCCCAGAACACGGTCCCGGTCGGGGGCGGCCAAGCTAAGCAGGTGCTCTCGCTCCTCGAGTCGCTCGAGGACCTCGACGACACCCAGAACGTCTACGCGAACTTCGACATCCCCGAGTCGGTCATGGCGGAGCTCTCCGGCTGAGGGCGAGGAAGCGGATCGCGATCAGGCCGAGGGACGAGAGCAGTGACCCGGCTGCCGCGACCGACAGAGGGATCCCCGTCCGCGTCGCGAGGGTCACCGCGACGACCATCGTGAGCGCGCCGGCGACGTGTCCCGGGGCCGCGCGATCGGTGTAGGCGCCCATGACGATGTGGAAGAGCAGCGCAGCGGCGATCACCCACAACAGGAACCACCGCAGCGATGCCCAGTACCGGTCGAGACCCTGACCGTCCAGCCGGACGTACAGGGCAGCGACGTAGGAGATCCCCATGACCGCCACGTGGAGGCCGGCCAGACGAACCGACCGGGGCCACGCATCGGCGCGGTTCATGGGTCGGGATGATTGCCCACCCCTGGGGACCTGCCTAGACTGAACAGGTGTTCGATTCCTGCGTGCTCGGGGTCGACCCCGGGCTGACCACGCTCGGCCTCGCCGCCGTGCGCCGGATCGATCGCCGCCAGGAGCTGCTGTACGCGGCCACGGTCCGGACGCCGGACGGTCTGCCCGAGGCGGATCGGCTGCGGCTGATCCACACGGCGGTCCGCGACGCGATCGCGACCCATCGCCCCGGGTCGGTCGCGGTGGAGCGAGTCGCGTGGAACCGGAACCAGCGGAGCGCGCTCCATGTGGCCCGGGCGACCGGCGTCGTCCTCCTGGCGGCGTCCGAGGCCGGGCTCGCGGTCGAGGAGTATGGCCCCCTCGAGGTCAAGATGGCGGTCACCGGTCAGGGCAACGCCGACAAGGCGCAGGTCCGCGACGCCCTCGCGCGTCTGCACGGCCTGGCCGACGTCCCGACCCAGCCCGACGCGGCCGACGCCGTGGCGGTCGCGCTCTGCCACCTCACCCAGTCGCGCCTGCGGGGGGTAGCGAGGCTCGCCACGTGATCGCGTTCCTCGAGGGCGAAGTGGCCGAGAAGGGCGCCGGGCGGGCGGTGATCTCGGTGGGCGGCGTCGGGTACGACGTGCAGGTGCCGTCGTCCACGCTCGCCAAGCTCCCGCCGGTCGGGTCGCGGACGCGCCTGCACACGCGGATGGTCGTGCGCGACGACGCGATGACGCTGTTCGGCTTCGCGAGCGCCGACGAGCGCGAGCTGTTCGACCTCCTCGTGACGGTGAACGGCGTCGGGCCGAAGGTGGCGCTCTCGTTCCTGTCGGTGCTCGCGCCGGACGCGCTCCGGCGCGCCGTGCGCGCCGGCGACCTCGACGCGCTCACCCTCGTGCCCGGCGTGGGGAAGAAGGTGGCGCAGCGCGTGGTGCTCGACCTGAAGGACAAGCTCGGCGGCGAGGTCGTCGTGCTCGAGGGACCGCTCGCCGACGTGCGCGAGGCGCTCGTCTCGCTCGGCCTCTCGCCGCAGGAGGCGAGCGACGCCCTGGCCGCCCTCGACGGCGACACCGACCGGGCTGCCGAGGATCTGCTGCGCGAGGCGCTCCAGCACGTGGGCCGGGGGTAGGGTGTGCCGGACGTGACCGACGAGCGGGACGGGTCGAGGCTCGTCGACGGCGTTCTGCCGGACGACGAGCGGCAGTTCGACGCTGCGCTCCGCCCTCACCGGCTCGACGAGTTCGTCGGCCAGGACCGGATCAAGGAGCAGCTCGCCCTCCTGATCGACGGGGCCCGGGCGCGAGGAGAGACGGTCGACCACCTGCTCGTCTCGGGCCCGCCGGGGCTCGGCAAGACGACGCTCGCCGGGATCGTCGCGAACGAGCTCGGCGTCGGGTTCCAGCCCACCTCGGGGCCGGCGCTCGATCGGCCCGGCGACCTGGCGGCGATCCTCACGAACCTCGAGGAGGGCGACGTCCTGTTCGTCGACGAGATCCACCGGATGCCCCGCCCCGTCGAGGAGGTGCTCTATCCGGCGCTCGAGGACTTCAAGCTCGACGTCGTGCTCGGCAAGGGACCGAGCGCCCGGAGCATCCGTCTGGACCTGCCGCGGTTCACGCTGGTCGGTGCCACCACCCGGCCGGGGCGGATCACGCTACCGCTGCGGGAGCGGTTCGGCTTCTCCCCGCGGCTGGACTACTACGCCGCCCCGGAGCTGGAGCGGATCGTGGTGCGCTCGGCCGGGATCCTCGACGTGCATGTCGACGACGACGGCGCCTCGGAGATCGCCCGGCGCTCGCGGGGGACCCCCCGGGTCGCCAACCGGCTGCTGCGGCGCGTCCGCGACTTCGCCCAGGTCCGCCACGACGGCGCGGTGACCGGCGACGTCGCCCGGGCCGGCCTCGAGCTGTTCGAGGTCGACGAGCAGGGGCTCGACAAGCTGGACCTCGCGATCCTGTCGACCGTCGTCGACAAGTTCGGCGGGGGTCCCGTGGGCCTGTCCACGCTCGCGGCGGCGGTCGGCGAGGAGACCGATACGATCGAGGACGTCTACGAGCCGTACCTGCTCCAGCTCGGCTTCCTGAAGCGAACGCCGCGCGGACGCGTGGCCACCGAGCGCGCGTTCCGCCATCTCGGCGCCACCGTCGAGGGCGCGCTCCCGCTCGGCTGAGGACCGCCGCCCGGCCCCGGCGCAGCCCACGGGAGCCTGTATGCTGCCTCGTCACCTCCAAGGAGGCTCCATCCCCATGCTCGCCCAACTCCTCGCCCAGAACGACGGTGGGCAGGCCGGGAGCTCGCTGATCGGGCTCGCGCTGCCCCTCCTGATGATCGTGGGCTTCTACTTCCTGCTGATCCGTCCGCAGCGCACCCGCCAGCGGGCGCAGCAGGCGCTGCTCTCGGCCCTGGAGGTGGGCGACGAGGTCATGACCACCGGCGGCATCTTCGGCACGATCGTCGAGATCGACGACGAGGAGGGCATCGTGACGGTGGAGATCGCGCCGGGGACCCGGGTGCGGATGCTCCGCCAGGGCATCTCCCAGCGCTTCGTGGAGGACGACGAGGTCGAGGGGTACGACGGCGACGAGGACGGCTCCGTGGACGAGGGAGCCGACCGGCAGCCGTGACCCCGGAGCCGGCCCCCGCCACCCCCCTGCCGGCCCCCGCCCCGGGCCCGACGCCGCCCGCGGCGCCGACGACCGAGCCGGAGCCTCTGGTCCTCGACCTGGTCAAGGAGGACGAGGAGCTCTCGCACTTCATCGCGGCCGCCGACCGCGTGATGGAGGGTCTCGGCTACACCGAGCACGGCTTCCGCCACGCGAACCTGACGGCGCGCATCGCGTACAACGTGATGACCCGCGCCGGGTTCGACGACCACATGGCGAACCTGGCCTGCGTGTCGGGCTACCTGCACGACGTGGGCTGCATGATCTCGCGGGAGGCGCACGGCCAGACGGGCGGGATCCTCGTCTACCAGGCGCTCCGCGCCCGCGTGTCCGCAGCCGACCTCGCGCTCGTGGTCTCGGCGATCGCGAACCACGAGGAGAGCAACGGCGCGGCGGTCTCGCCGGTCGCGGCGGCGGTGATCCTGGCCGACAAGTCCGACGTGCACCGGAGCCGGGTCCGCAAGTCCGGCCAGATCGAGTTCGACATCCACGACCGCGTGAACTTCGCCGCGGAACAGTCGTTCCTCCGCGTGGACTCGGTGGCCAAGACGGTCACGCTCGAGCTGACGATCGACACCCAGATCAGCCAGGTCATGGAGTACTTCGAGATCTTCCTCGGACGCATGCAGATGTGCCGGAAGGCCGCCGAGGTGCTCGTCTGCCGGTTCAAGCTGACGATCAACGGGGCGGAGCTGGCATGAGGAAGACCCGGGCGCTGTGGCTCTCGATCATCTTCGTCCTGGCGCTCGTGGCGGGCTCGATCGCGCTGCTCGTCTCGGGGACCCGGCCCGTGCTCGGGCTCGACCTCGAGGGCGGCGTCTCCGTGATCCTCGCGGCGCCGGAGGGCACGCCCGACGAGGTCATGGAGCAGGCGCTCGAGAACATCCGGGCCCGGATCGACGCCTTCGGGACGGCGGAGCCGATCCTGTACGTGACGGGGAACACGATCGAGGTCCAGATCCCGGGCCTGGCGCGCGGGACGATCGAGGAGCGCGTGCGCACCCGGTTCTGCCTGCTCGACGACTCGGGAGTGAGCTTCGGCTGCTTCACCGAGGAGGCCGACGCCACGGCGGAGCTCGAGGCCGCGGCGGTCGAGCCGTTGGTGACCTCGGTGTGCCTGAGCGGCGACATCTACGGGGACGACCCGCCGTGCTTCGCGACGGAGGAGGAGGCCGACGCGGCGATCGAGGCGATCGAGGTGCAGGAGCAGGAAGGGGAGTTCTGCCTGAGCGGGACCGGCCTGCCGGAGGCGCCGTGCTTCCCCACCCGCGCGGAGGCCGAGGACGCCGTGCGGTTCATCCGGACGGACGTGTCGCAGAACTTCTGCGTGGGGACCGAAGACTCGACGTTGCGCAGCGACTTCGGCGCCGCGTGCTATCCGACCGAGGAGGAGGCCGAGGACCAGCTCGACCAGATCGCGGTCACCCGGATCGACCGCCAGTTCTGCGTGCTGAGCTCGGCCGACCGCCAGCTCGGGTGCTTCAACACGCGGGACGACGCCGAGGCGCGCCTGCAGGAGACGGGGCAGGAGCGGCTGCTGCAGGTGATCGGGCAGACGGCCCGGCTCGAGTTCCGCGAGGTGCGGGGAGCGCTCACGCCGGCGAGCGAGGGCTACGACGCCGCTCCCGTCGACTGCGCCACGCCGGTGGAGGCCGAGAGCGAGGACTGCTCCTTCGAGGCCCTGCGGGACCGGGAGGTCACGCTCCTGGACCAGGCCGGGGAGACGAAGTACCTGCTCGGGCCGGTCGAGCTCACCGGCGACGCGATCGACCAGGCGACCGCGGTCTTCGACACCGGCGGCCAGAGCTCCGTCGGGCAGGGCTGGACGATCGACTTCACCCTCACCGACGACGGCGCCGCGGCCTTCGGCGACGTGACCACGCGGCTCGCCGGCTCGGGCGGCTCGCTGGCGATCGTCGTCGACCGCGAGGTCATCTCCGCCCCGACCGTGAACGAGCCGATCACGGGCAACACCGCCCAGATCACCGGCAGCTTCACCGAGACCCGCGCGAAGGACCTGGCGACGCAGCTGAACGCGGGGGCCCTGCCGGTCGAGCTCACGACCCAGCAGGTCCTCACCGTCAGCCCGACGCTCGGCCAGGAGTCGCTCGACGCCGGGATCGCCGCGGGGATCGCCGGCCTGATCTTGCTGGCCCTGTACCTCCTCTACTACTACCGGGTCCTCGCACTCGTCGCGTGGATCGGGATGACGATCTGGGCGATCCTCGCGATCGCGCTCGTCGCGATCGCGGGGCAGACGGTGGGCTACAGCCTCACGCTCGCCGGCGTCGCCGGCCTGATCATCTCCCTCGGCGTGACCGCGGACTCCTACATCGTGTTCTTCGAGCGGTTCAAGGACGAGGTGCACGGGGGGAAGACGCCGAGGGCGGCCGTCCAGCCGGCCTTCAAGAAGGCGTTCCGGACGATCGTCGCCGCGGACTTCGTGACGGCGCTCGCGGCGATCGTGCTCTACCTGACGGCGATCAGCTCGGTGCGAGGGTTCGCGCTCACGCTCGGCGTGTCGGTCCTGCTGGACCTGTTCGTCGTCTACTTCTTCAAGCGCCCGGCGATGTTCCTCCTGGCGCGCAACGAGCGGCTCGTCACGATGCCCGTGATCGGCGTGGCGACCGCCGTGGCCGCCGATCGCGAGGCCGTGCCGGTCGTTGCGGGTGGCTCGCGATGACCGGCCGCGAGCTCCTCCTGGCCTTCCGCGGGTACCACACGCCCTCGTTCCGGATCCTCCAGCGACGCAAGACCTGGTTCATGCTCTCGGGCGCGGCGATCCTGCTGGCGCTCGTGGGGCTCCTGTGGCAGGGGATCAACTACTCGATCGACTTCACCGGTGGCAGCCTGATCCAGTACCCGAACGCGGCCGGGGTGACCGTCGAGGACGTGCGCGGCATCCTCGCGCAGGACCCCTACGACCGGGCCGACGCCGAGATCGTGTTCATCGGCGGCGACCAGATCCAGATCCGGACGACCGCGCTCACGGACCTCACGGTGATCGAGCGGACCCAGCTGATCGACGAGCTCGCCGCGCAGGCGGGGGTCAGCGAGGCCGAGGTCAGCACACAGGTCGTCGGGCCGACCTGGGGTGACCAGATCACCCGCCAGGCGCTGATCGGCCTGGTGATCGTCCTCATCGCGATCGCCCTGTACGTCACGCTCCGGTTCGAATGGAAGATGGCGATCGGGGCGCTCGTCGCGATGGTGCACGACGTCGTGATCACGGCGGGCGTCTACGCGCTCACCGGCCGGGAGGTCTCGCCGGCCACGGTGATCGCGATCCTGACGATCCTCGGGTTCTCGCTGTACGACACCGTCGTGATCTACGACAAGGTCAAGGAGAACACCGAGAACCCGGCGGTGATGGCGAAGGACACGTACGAGGGCGTCGCGAACCTGTCGATGAACCAGGTGCTGATGCGCTCGGTGAACACGTCGCTCGTCGTCGTGCTGCCGGTGCTGTCGCTGTTGCTCTTCGGCGGCGAGACGCTCAAGGACTTCGCGTTCGCGATGCTGATCGGCGTGATCACCGGCGCGTACTCGTCGATCTTCGTCGCCGTTCCGATCCTCGTGATCCTGAAGGAGCGCGAGCCGAAGTACCGGCAGCACCGGGCTCGCCTGGAAGGACGCGCCGATCGACGCCCGCGTCCGGTGCAGCTCGTTCCGCCGGCCGAGCCCGGTGTCGACGAGGCGGTGGAGGAGCACGCGGCCGTCGGCGCGACGTCCGACGCTCGCGCCGCGGCCCGGACCGGTCCGCAACGGCCGCGCCCCAAGAGCCGGCGCCGGCCGCCGGCCAAACGCAAGCGGAGGTGACGGGTGGACCTCGAACAGCTCCGAGCCCTGGTCCGGGACGTGCCCGACTTCCCGCAGGAGGGCATCGTCTTCAAGGACATCACACCGCTGCTCGCGGACGAGCTGGCGTTCTCGACGGTGATCGACCTGATCGTCGTGCACTTCGGCCGCGGCAACGTGGACAAGGTGGTGGGGATCGAGGCCCGAGGGTTCATCCTCGCGTCCCCCGTCGCGTACCACTTCGGCGCCGGGTTCGTCCCGGTCCGGAAGAAGGACAAGCTCCCGTGGGACACGGAGGTCGCGGAGTACGAGCTCGAGTACGGCACGGCCGCGCTCGAGATCCACAGGGACGCGGTCACGCCGGGGGAGCGGGTCCTGGTCGTGGACGACGTCCTCGCCACCGGCGGCACCGCACGCGCCGCCGCGCAGCTCGTCGAGCGGATCGGCGGCAAGGTCGTCGGGATCTCGTGCCTGATCGAGCTCGGCTTCCTGAACGGGCGGGCCAAGCTCGAGGGCCACGACCTCTTCACGCTGCTCGCCTACTGAGCGGCTCCGCGCCGTCGCGCCGGGGAACGGCACTACACTGGATGGTCCCCGAAGGAGGCGCGCGGCCGGTGGACAGCAGGGAGCAGGTCAGGACGGAGCGCCGTGGCGGCCTCCTGTCGCGGCTGCGCCCCGGGGAGTCCGAGCCGCCGCGCGATGGGGTCGAGGCGCTCCTGCGCACCGTCAAGTCCTACAACGCCAAGGCGGACCTGAAGGAGATCGAGCGCGCCTACCGGTTCGCCGAGGAGCACCACGCCGGGCAGACCCGGCTGTCGGGCGAGGCGTTCATCGAGCACCCGCTCGCGGTGGCGCAGGTCCTGGCCGACCTCGGGCTCGACACGACGACCCTGCAGGCCGCCCTCCTGCACGACACCGTCGAGGACACGGAGGTCACGCTCGAGGAGCTCGACGAGCGTTTCGGTCCGGAGGTCGCCCGGATCGTCGACGGCCTCACGAAGCTCGAGTCGATCACGTTCCGCAGCCGCGAGCAGGAGCAGGCCGAGAACGTTCGCAAGATGATCGTCGCGATGGCGGGGGACATCCGCGTGCTGCTGATCAAGCTCGCGGACCGTCTCCACAACATGCGGACCCTCGCGCCGCTGGCGCCCGAGAAGCAGCGGCGGATCGCCACGGAGACGCTGGACATCTACGCGCCGCTCGCGCACCGGCTCGGCGTCCAGCAGCTGAAGTGGGAGCTCGAGGACCTGTCGTTCAAGACCCTGCACCCGGGGCCGTACCGCGAGATCGCGAACCTCGTCGAGAAGCGCCGCGGGGAGCGCCAGGGGGACGTCGACGGCGTGCTCGAGGCGCTCCGCGCCCGACTGCGGGAGGCCGGCGTCAAGGCGGAGGTCGCCGGCCGCCCGAAACACCTGTACTCGATCTACGAGAAGATGGTGATCGGCGGCAAGGAGTTCAACGAGATCTACGACCTCGCCGGGATCCGGATCCTGGTCGACTCCGTCCGCGACTGCTACGGGGCCCTCGGGGCGGTCCACTCCCTCTGGAAGCCGGTCCCGGGGCGCTTCAAGGACTACGTCGCGATGCCCAAGTCGAACATGTACCAGTCGCTGCACACGACCGTGGTCGGTCCGCAGGGCCGCCCGATCGAAGTGCAGCTGCGCACGAGGGAGATGCACCGGACCGCCGAGTTCGGCATCGCCGCGCACTGGCGCTACAAGGAAGGACGCGAGGGCCGGAAGGCCAAGGAAGCCGCCGATCTCGCGTGGCTCGGGCAGATGCTCGAGTGGCTGAAGGACATGGCCGATCCGCGGGAGTTCATGGAGGGCCTGAAGATCGACCTCTACGGGGGTCAGGTCTTCTGCTTCACGCCGAAGGGCGACGTGATGAACCTCCCGGCCGGCGCGACGCCGGTGGACTTCGCCTACGCGATCCACACGGAGGTGGGCCACCGCACGATCGGTGCGAAGGCGAACGGCAAGCTCGTCCCGCTCGACTACGAGCTGCGGACCGGGGACACGGTCGACATCCTCACCTCCAAGGCGCAGGGCGAGGGGCCCTCGCAGGACTGGCTCCGGTTCGTGGCGACACCGCGTGCCCGGAACAAGATCCGTCAGTGGTTCAGCCGCGAGCGGCGCGAGGACGCCCTCGATGAGGGACGCGACGCGCTCCAGCGGCTGATGCGGCGGCAGAACGTGCCGTTCAAGCGCCTCGCGACCGAGGAGGCGCTCAAGCAGCTCGCCGAGGAGATGAAGTTCCCGAGCCTCGACTCCCTGTACGTCGCGCTCGGCGAGGGGCACGTCTCGCCCCAGTCGGTGGTGGCCCGGCTCACCCGGACGGTCCAGGGGACGAACGAGGAGGACGTCACCGAGGTCCCGCTCGCCCGGCCTGTGCGCCTGGAGCACGACGTCACCTCCGGCGTGGTGGTCCCCGGCTCGGCCGACGTCTGGGTGCGGCTCGCCCGGTGCTGCACGCCCGTGCCGGGCGACGAGATCATGGGGTTCGTCACGCGCGGCCAGGGCGTGAGCGTGCACCGGACGGACTGCCCGAACGCGACGGCGTTGTCGAAGGAGCCCGAGCGCCTGATGGAGGTCTCGTGGCGGACGGGCAAGCCGACGTCGTTCGTCGTCGCGATCCAGGTCGAGGCGCTCGACCGCGTCCGCCTGCTCTCCGACGTGGCGACCGTCCTGTCGGACCACCACGTGAACATCCTGTCGGCCACGTCGGCCGTGGGCCGGGACCGCACGACGATCCTGCGGTTCACGTTCGAGCTCGCCGACATCACGCACCTCGCCGGCATCCTCGGCGCCGTGAAGAAGGTCGAGAACGTCTACGACGCGTTCCGCGTCGTGCCACGGTAGGTGCGCGTCCTCCTCCAGCGCGTGTCCCGCGCCTCCGTGCGCGTCGGCGGCGAGCCCGTGGCGGCGATCGGGCCGGGCCTCCTCCTGCTCGTGGGCGTCGGGAGGCAGGATGCCTTCGGCGAGTACGACCGACTGGCGGAGAAGGTCTTCAACCTCCG
>DATBMU010000038.1:0-16855 GCA_036554665.1 Actinomycetota bacterium
GGCGGTTCTCGTTCCTCGCCTCGACCGGCTCCGCCGATCCCTTCGGCTCGCCGTCGGCTGGCGGCTGCGCGTGCGGCGGCGCCTGCGCCTGCGGGCACTGAACTACGCGTTCCTGGGTACGGTCGGGAGCGACGAGCCAGACGACCCGAAGGAGGCGATGTCGATGCCACGACGCACCCGGATCACGGTGACGTGCGACCGGCGAACCAACGCCTGGAAGGTGAAGGGCGGCGGCGAGACCCACACGTTCGCGACGAAGCAGGAGGCCGTGCAGGGCGCGACCGCGGCGGCCCGGATGCTCGGCAACTCCCAGGTGGTCATCCACAAGATGGACGGCACGATCCAGTCCGAGCGGACCTACGGCGCCGACCCGCGCCGCACGAAGAGCTAGGCCCGGAGCAGGGTCAGCAGCATCACGGTCGGCTCGACCGCGACGATCGCGTGCGGCGTGCCGGCGGTCATGTGGAGCCAGAACCCCGGACCCGCGTCGAGGTCCTCGCCGTCGGCGGTGAACCGGAGCCTGCCCGAGAGCACCTGGACGATCGCCGCCCGCGAGGCGCGGTGCTCGGTCAACCCTTCGCCGGCGTCGAACCCGAACACGGTCACGTCGAGGTCCTCGTCGCGATGCACGACCTTCGAGACGACCGAGCCCTCCTGGATCGCGACGGCGTCCATCGCATCGGCGATCACGGTGTGCGACATCGGTTCCCTCCCGTCCTCGGCATCACCGCGAGCCTAGCGGTGCGCCGCCAGCCCCAGGCGTGGCGAGCGCACGCGGCGGGTAGGCTTCGCCCGGCATGCGACTGAAACGGCTGCGCCGACGATCGGGCGGGGTGATCGACCGCCGCGCGAGCTCCGGCTCGGCGATGGGCGGGTTCGGCGGCCTGAGCGGGATGGGGCTTCCGGTCGGCGGCGGCATCGGCGTCGTGCTCCTGCTCGTGATCTTCTTCGGGTTCCAGCTCTGCTCGGGGAGCGGGTTCGGCATCCCGGGCGATCCGCTCGACGATCTCGGCGGCGCCGGGGCGGCGCCGGTCGACGCGGGCGGCCCCGATCCCGAGGCGGACCTGGTCGAGTTCGTCGACATCGTCGTCGACGACATCCAGACGATGTGGGACGTGGAGATCTTCACGCCGGCCGGCCGCCGGTACGAGGACACGCAGGTCGTCATCTTCCGGGACTCGACCAGCTCCGGGTGCGGCCCGGCCTCCTCGGCGACCGGGCCGTTCTACTGCCCGGCCGACGGGCTGGTGTACCTCGACCTCGGGTTCTTCCGGGACCTCGACCAGCGCTTCGACGCCCCGGGTGACTTCGCGAGGGCATACGTGCTCGCGCACGAGGTCGGCCACCACGTGCAGACGCTCCTCGGCACGAACGCGGCCGTGCAGCGGGAGTCCCGCGAGAACCCGGACGACGCGAACGAGCTCTCGGTCCGCCTCGAGCTCCAGGCCGACTGCTTCGCGGGCGTGTGGGCCAAGTCGGTGTACGGGCTCGGCGCGCTCGAGCCGGGCGACATCGAGGAGGGGCTCGACGCGGCCGCGGCCGTCGGCGACGACCGGATCCAGCAGCAGACGCAGGGGCGGATCGACCCGGAGACCTTCACGCATGGCACATCCGAGCAGCGGATGACGTGGTTCACGAACGGCTACGAGTCCGGGAACCCCGAGGACTGCGACACGTTCAACGAGGACATCTGAGCGTGAGCCTTCGGCAGCGGATGGTCGAGCGGGCCTATCGAACCTCGAGCGCGCGGTGGGACACCGGAGAGACGCCCCCCGAGGTGCGCGCTGCCGTCGAGGCGCTCCCGTCCGGGCGGGCGCTCGACCTCGGGTGCGGCACCGGCACGAACGTCCTGTACCTCGTCCAGCGTGGATGGACGGCGACCGGGGTGGACCTCTCGCCGCTCGCGATCGAGTCCGCGCGCCGCAAGTCGGATTGGGTCTCGGGCGCGATGTTCTACGAGGGCGACGTGACGAAGCTCTCGGAGCTGCCGATCGAGGGTCCGTTCGACCTCGTGCTCGACGTCGGCTGCTACCACGGCGTCCCCTCGAGCCGCCGCGAAGCGTACGCGCGTGAGGTGGCCCGCGTGGCCCGCCCGGGCGGGTTGTTCCTCCTGTTCGCGTTCGGCCCGTGGCCCCGGTGGCCGGGGAGCCGCCGCACCCGCGAGCCCGAGATCCGCCGTCGGTTCGAGGGCGCGTTCGAGCTCGCGAAGGTCGAGCCCGGCGAGGAGCCCCCGGGCGCGGCCTGGTTCTCGCTCCTGCGGCGCTCCTGAGCGGGTTTCGGCTCCACGGCGCGTGGAGAAGCTTCCCTCACGACGGGAGAGGAGACGCCCATGAACTGCGGACACCAGGGATGCCGCTGCGAGGTGGAGCAGGGTCAGGAGTTCTGCAGCGACCACTGCCGCCAGCACGCCGGCGACGCCGCGCACGGCGGCGAGCACGCGTGCGAGTGCGGCCACGCCGGCTGCATGGCTGCCTGAAGCCCCAGGGGCGCGAGCCGCGCTACGGGATGAACCCGAACACGGTGCCCGGCGCGCCCGAGCCGTTCACGTTGCGCGGGCTCCCGAGCGCGATCCAGGCGCCGGTGGGCGGCAGCGCGGCGAGGTGCGTGAGGTTCTCGATCGTCACCCGGTGACGGTCGAGCGTCAGCCACGACGGCGTGAACGAGGCGTCGGACGACGGGTCCGGCCCGAACGTGTCGGTCCCGAGCGCCCCGCGCTCGCCGAGCACGCCGGTCTCGATCAACCACTTCACGGCGTTGCGCGAGAACCCGGGCTGGTGCACGCCCGACAAGCCGGATCCGCAATTGTAGTAGTTCGGCTCGCCGTCCGTGTCGCCGTCGGCCCAGAACCGCGAGCACCCGGTCCAGAGCAGGACCGCCGCCTCTTCCGGCATCTGCCCGAACTCGGCCTCCCACGCCTCGAGGTCGGCGGTCCGGACGACGTGATCCGGGTCGGCCGCGACCTCCTCGCGCACGTCGATGACGACCGCCGGGAGCACGAGGTCGGCGGGCGACAGGTCGTCCATGCAGAGCGCGTCCCGGCGGAAGTGGCATGGCGCGCTGTAGTGCGTCCCGGTGTGCATCCCCTCGTGGACCACCTCGAGGTAGAAGCCGTCGTGGTGCACGGTGAAGACCGTCTCGATCCGGAAGCGGGGATCGCCGGGGAACAGCGGCGTGCGCTTCGGGTCGTTCGGATGGCTGAGGTTGACGACCTCCGAGAAGCCGGGGAACCCCGTCGGCGCGGGCGCCCGCTCGGCGGCCGCCGGTCCGAGCGCGGCGGTGGTCGCCATCCCCGCGGCGAAGAGCGCGAGACCCGACGCCGCGGCGAACGCGCGGCGGAAGCGTGACGTGCGCATCGTGCGAACCCCCTCCGTGAGCCGGTCACGGAAGGGTACGCCGCGCCCGAGCGCCGCGCGTCAGCCCCCGTACCGCTGCTCGACGCCCCGGACCCAGGCGGCCGCGCGCTCGGCGACCGCCGGGCGCGCCGGCGCGACGCTCGTGCCGAGCGCCGACTCCGGCGGCTTGGTCGGCGAGAACAGCCATGCGTCGAACAGCTCGGAGAGCTCCCGGCCCGAGACGGCCTCCGCGATCGTCACGAGCTCGGCCGTGGTTCCGGTCGCGTTGGCGTTCGTCGCGAGCCACTCGTGGACGATCGCCCAGAAGCCCTCGTCGCCGACCGTGTTGCGCAGCGCCTGCAGCGTCATCGCCCCGCGCACGTAGACCGGTGAGTCGAACAGGCTCGGCACGCCGGGGTCGCCGATCTCGAGGGTCCAGAAGTCGTCGTCGGCCGGGATCGCCTCCCACGTGGCCACGAGCGCCTCGGCGGGGGTGAGGCCGCCCTCGTGCTCGTCCCAGAGCCACTCCGCGTACGACGCGAAGCCCTCGTTCAGCCAGATGTGCTGCCAGCGCTCGATCGCGACGAGGTCGCCGAGCCACTGGTGGGCGATCTCGTGCACGACCGTGTAGTCGGCCCACCGGCCCCACACGTACCGCGTGTAGATCGGCCGGGTCTGCGTCTCGAGCGAGTACTGGAGCTTGCGCGAGGCCGGCGCGATCGCTCCGGCGGAGGCGAAGGGGTACGGGCCGAGGAAGCCCTCGAGGAACCCGATGATCTCGGGCTGGCGAGCGAGCGAGGCGTCGGCGGCGCCGTCCAGGTCCGGGTCGACCGCGTCGATCACCGGCAGGCCGGAAGCGGTCTCGGAGAAGCGCAGGTCGAAGTCGCCGATGTCCATCGTGACGCAGTAGCTGATCATCGGATCGGTCGCCTGCCACGTGTGGGTCTTCCAGCGTCCGTCGATCGTCACGCTCTCGCGGATCCCGTTCGCAACGACGCGGTAGCCCGCCGGCACCGTCGTGTGGAACGTGTATGTCGCCCGGTCGACCGGATGATCGTTGACCGGGAACCACATCGAGGCACCCTCGGGCTCGCCGAACGTGAGCGCGCCGTCCTTCGTCGGAACGAACCCGCCCTGGGTCCCCCAGATGTCGATGAACGTGATGGGCACCCCGCGGTAGGCGACCCTGACCGTGAACGGCGCCCCCGAGGGCAGGAGCGCCGCGGGCGTGATGACGAGCTCGTCGTCCAGGCGGGCCCACAGCGCCGCGACGCCGTCGACCGTCACCTCGGTGACCTCGAGACCGACGAGGTCGAGGCTGAAGCACGACAGGTCCTGGGTCGCGACGGCGTCGATCGTCGCGACGCCGCGGATCTCGTCGGTCTTCGGGCGGAACCGGATCCTGAGGTCGTAGTGCTGCACGTCGTAGCCGCCGTTGCCGTACCGCGGGTAGTACTCGTCGCCGACGCCCAGCGCGCCGGCGTTCGGGTCGTCGGGATCGCAGGTCTCGGCGGCCGCCGTCCCGCCCGGAACGGCGAGCAGCGTGGCGGAGATCAGCAGCGCGAGCACGAGGACGAGCGGTCTGGTGCGCATCGTCGCCCCCCTTCGGGTCGGGCGGATGGGTCGGTCCACTCCAGGCTAGCCGAGCGGGATCCGTCCGGTGAGGGTCGTGCCCTCGCCCGGCGCGGCCTCAGAAGCCCTCGTCGTAGTCCTCGTCCGAGACCGGCTCGCCCCACTCGGGTGCACCGCCGCCGTTCAGCGCGACGTGGACGAGCGGCGACGTCGGGGTCCCGCCGTGGAAGTGCCACTCGCCCGCGCCGACGTGGATCACGTCGCCGGGCTCGAGCACGTGGCCCGGCTCGCCGCGAGACCGGACGCGCCCCCGCCCCGAGACGCCGAACAGGAACTGCCCGCCCGGATGCCGGTGCCAGCGCGTGCGCGCGCCCGGCGCGAAGTGGACGATCCCGACGTCCGTGCCGTCCTCGGCGCGGAGCGTCGATCGCAGCCACACCTCGCCGGTGAACCGTCCCTCGTCGCCGCGGCCGAAGGTCCCCTCGCTCGCCCGTGCCACGTCCATGCGCGGTCCCTCTCCTCTCAGGCGTCCTTGGATCCCTCGCGGAGCTCGAGCCCGATCGCGGCCTTCAGCTCGACGATGTCCCCGCGCAGATCATCGTCGTCGTCGCGGTCGGCCACGTGCTCCATCAGGTCGGCCAGCCCGTCGGCGATCGTGTCCAGCTTGTGATGCAGCGCCCGGTCGCTCCGGGTCTGGGTGTTCTGGAGCAGCGCCACCAGCAGGAAGGTGATGATCGTCGTGGTCGTGTTGATCTGCAGCTGGTACGAGTCGTCGAGGAACCCTTCCCACCCGCCGCTCACGACCCGGGCGACGCCTTCCAGGAGCCACACCCCGACGAGACCGAGGCAGAGGGCGAAGAACGGCGCCCGGCTCACGATGTCGCTCGCCCGTCCGGCGAACCGGTCGAAGAACCCGAGCTCCGAGGTCACCTCGCTCGGCCGTGGCTGCCCGCTCGACTCGCTCATCTCCCCCTCCTCGCCGCGATGGTGCGACCGTACGTCACCCGGGGGCCGCGCGCGCCCGGGGTTGAGGCGCTCGGGACCGGTGGGGGAGGATGGGCGGCGACCGAACGGAGGAGGCGACGATGACGGACAGCATCTACCGCGTCACCGAGGTGATCGGGACGAGCAGCACGTCGTGGGAGGACGCCGCGAAGAACGCCGTGGAGACGGCCGCGAGCACGCTCCGGGACCTGCGGGTCGGCGAGGTCGTCAAGCTCGACGTCACGATCGAGGACGGCAAGGTGACGCACTACCGCGCGCGGGTGAACATCTCGTTCAAGTACGAAGCGTCGTAGCCGGCGATCCCGGTCCGGGTTCCAGGCCCAGGCGCATCCGGACGACGGCGCCCGGCGAGGCCGGGTCGATCTGCAGCAGGTCGACCACCTGCCGGGCGAGCCACAGGCCGCGCCCGCGATCGCGCGCTGGAACCGGCGGCCGGTACCCGGCCAGGACGTCCCACAGCCCGGGGCCTTCGTCCTCGATCTGACACAGGAACGCGCCGGGCTCGACCCACGTCCGCAGGGTCACATCGCCGCCCCCGTGGACGAGCGCGTTCGTGAGGATCTCGCTCGTGGCCAGCGCGAGGTCGCTCGTGCGTTCCGCGGACAGGCCCGCCCGCGCGGCACGGGCGACGACGAACGCGCGCGCGGCCGCCGGATCGTTCGGTCCCTGCAGCAGAGCGGCGTTCGCCGGCGGGGGCTCGAGCGGCGGGTTCCAGCGCTCGAGGAGCGTCGTGGGGTCCTCGTACTCGGGGCTCGGACGGGCCCCGTCGTCCAGGCCGAGGACCGGGTGCGTGCGGCCGGCGCCCTCCACGATCTCGGGATCGAGCCGCGAGGCGTCGTACGTGCACACCAGCGTCATGGGGATCGGCGCGAGGACGGCGTTCAGGACGGACTCGTAGCGCGCCCACTCGCGGACGAGCTCGGGAGGGCCCGGCGGCCAGGCCGGCTCGCCGACGGCCCGGATCCTGGCCGAACCCGCCCCGAGCCGGTCCGTGGCGAACACGTGGAAGGCGCGGAGGCGCGTCGCCGGCACGGCGCACCACTCGTGGGTGTTAGCCCAGGCGACGCCCGGGCCCGGCCCGACGGCGTCGCGGAGCACGTCCAGCTCGTCGGGGCCGACCGCCACGAACACCGGCTCGCCGCGCTCGACGCCCTCGGCGACGAAGGGTCCGATCTCGGAGGCGAACCCCTCGAGGGTGCGGTAGACGAACGCGGGATGCTCGAACCCGCCCCCGCCGGGTCCCACGGCGACGTTCCTCCTCGCGCTCACGGTTCGGGGCTCGCGCTCACTATTCCGGGTCGACGACCGGGAGGCCAACCTGGCCTCTCGGGCCGCGAACCTACCCGCTGGACCGCGACGGGAAACCACCATGGCGATCAGGGGCGAAGCTCGGGGCCTACGCCGAGGCCGGGATCAGCTCGCCGGAGCGGAAGCGCTCGGTGAGGACCTCCGCCGGCACCGGCCGGCTGAAGTAGAAGCCCTGACCGAGCTCGCAACCCTGCTCGGCGAGGAAGCGCCACTCGCCGGCGGTCTCGATGCCCTCGGCGAGCGTCGTCATCCCGAGCCCCTGGCCGAGCTGGATGAACGCGGCCACGATGATCGCCGTCTGCGGCTTCGTGTCGACCTCGGCGACGAACGACCGGTCGATCTTCAGCACGTCGACCGGGAGGTTCTGCAGCCGCCACAGGTTCGAGTAGCCGGTGCCGAAGTCGTCGATCGCGAGCCGGAGCCCGCGCGAGTGCAGGTCCCACAGGATCGCCTGCGCGCGGTCGGGGTCGCGCATCGCCGATCCCTCCGTGACCTCGACGACGACGTTCCGCGGGTCCATGCGCCGCTCCTCGAGCCGGCCCAGGATCCGCTCGGCGAGGTCGGGCTGCCAGAACTGCCGCGGCGACAGGTTGAACCCCATCTCCAGCGAGAGCCCCGCGTTGCGCCACGCCTCGTCCTGCAGAACGATCTCGTCGACCACCCAGTCGCCGATCGCCTCGATCAGGCCGAGCTCCTCGGCGAGCGGGATGAACTCGTTCGGCGGGATCAGCTCGCCGTCCTCGGTCCGCCAGCGCACGAGGGCCTCGACCCCCTTGATCGCGCCCGTCGCGAGCTCGACGATCGGCTGGTAGTGGAGCTGCCACTCGCGCCGCTCGACCGCTCGCCGCAGCTTCTGCACGAAGGCGAACTTCGTCGAGGAGTCGATCGAGGCGAGGTCCGAGACGGCGAACTTGCCGGGCCCGGCCTTCTTGCTCGACACCATCGCCGACTCCGAGTGCGCGAGCAGGCTCGGGACGTCGGTGGCGTCGTCCGGGAGCAGGCTGATCCCGATGCTCGCCGTCACGAAGACCTCCGTGTCCTCGATCAGGAACGGTCGCGCGAGCGCGTCGCGGATCCGGCCGGCGACCGTCTCCGCGTACAGCAGCGGGGCCTGCATGTCGCCCACCTCCGCGCGCTCGAGGTCCGCGAGCAGGACGAGGAACTCGTCACCCTCGCGGCGCGCGAGCGTGTCGGTCTCGCGGATCGTGGCGCCGAGGCGGCCGGCGACCGCGCGCAGCAGCTCGTCGCCGCCCTCCATGCCGAGGCTGTCGTTCACGAGCTTGAACCCGTCGAGGTCGAGCGAGAGCACCGCGACCGACAGGTCCCCCCGGTGCGCGCGGGCGCAGGCGAGCTGGGCGACCTGCGTGAACATCGCGCGGTTCGGCAGCCCCGTGAGGCCGTCGTGGTACGCGAGGAACTCGATCCGCGCCTCGGCCTCCTTCTCGGCCGTGATGTCGGTCATCAGCCCCTGCGAGTGCAGGAACGACCCGTCGGCCTTCCGGACGATGATGGCCTCGTCGCGGACCCAGATCGTCCGGCCGTCGCGCGTCGTCAGCCGGTACTCCATCATGAACGGCTCACCCGTCTCGTTGTGCCGGGCGGTGAGCTCCAGCGCGCGCTCGCGGTCCTCGGGGTGCAGGAGCCTCGGCCAGAGATCGGGGTCCTCGCGCCACTCGCGCGGCCCGTACCCGGTGAGCTGCTGGATACGCGGGCTGATGTAGACCGTCGAGGCGGTGTCGTCGAGCGCATCGATGTAGACGACGGCGGGCGACTGCTCGACGAGGAGCTTGAACCGCTCCTCGTGGGAACGGATCTCCTCCCGCGCGCGCCGCAACATGCGCGATCGCATCGGGACGGCGATCACCATCGCCGGGGCCGCGACCGCGAGGACGATCAGGGCGCCGTTGAACAACCGGGTGGGGCTCGGGTTGGCGGCGAGCGCAACGAGCGCCGTGATCGCAGCCATCGCTACGAGCGTGGCCGAGACGACCGCGAGGCGATTCAGGAACGGTTGCGCGTGAGTGGGGTTCACCGCTTTCAGGTATCGGGTCTGGGGGTCGGAGGCTACAGTGGGCCCGCTGGAGGATGCTGCACCAGCGCGACCGAAGGAGCCGCCGTCCCGCGCACGGCGCCGGCCGGGCGGGCGGCGGGCTAGGTCGGAGGTCCCGACGTCGCGGCTTCGAGCAGACGCCGCGCCGTCGCGCCCCAGGACCACGTCCGAGCAACGAACGAGGTCACGGCGTGCGAGAGGTCCCGGCGCTCGGCCGCGGGCAGGCTCAGCGAACGGTCCAGCGCTTCCGCGAGGTTCCGAGCGGCGCCCTCGCCCGGCGCGAACGAGAACAGGCCGGGCCGACCCACCTCGCCCTCGAGCGCGCCGGCCACCTCGGCGAGCCCCGAGTGGCGGGCGACGAGCGGGAGCGCGCCCGCCGCCGCGCCCTCGGCCGCGACCATCCCGAACGCTTCGTGGAGGATCGACGGCACGACGAGCACGTCCATCGCGGCGAGCGCGCCGGGCGCGTACCGGTGGTCGAGGCGGCCGATGAAGGTGACGCGTGGACCGGCACGGGCGGCGGGTGCCGCGTTTTCGACGCCGATCGCCTCGGTGAGCCAGGTGAGCGCGTCCGCGTCGCCCGCGCCGAGCGCGGCGGCGAGCGCCTGCAGCCACTCGCGGTGCTTCCCGAACCCCACGACGAGCGCCGGCGGCCGGAGGGAGGACGCCGCGGCCGCGACGAGCAGGTCCGCGACGCCCTTCTGCGGGATCAGCTTGCCGAAGTACCCGACGATCGGCCCCTCGGACCCGGCGAGCGCGCGCAGGCGCCCGGCCGCGTCGGGATCGGGGACCTCCTGGTCGTAGGCGGCCGCCAGGTCGTCGAGCGCCCTCGCGTCGCGACGTGGCAGGGCGCGCTCGACCTCGCCGTCGAGCGTCGACGGCCGGCCGCGCGCCGTCGACGGGTCCCCGTCGAGCCGCGCCGCGGTCTCGAGGAGCGCCTCCCGCCGATCGCGGGGGTGGAACACGTTCACGTCGACGCCGGGCGAGACCGTGCGGACGCGCGGGGCGATCTCCGGGACGAGCTCGACGCAGCGGCGGAGCACGTCGTCGCTCGAGCCGGTGACCGCGCGCGCCGGCGGGAGGCCTTCGCGCGAGAGCGCGAGGTACCGGTCGTCGAGGCGGATCGCGTACTCGAGGTCGCTGCCGTGGATCTTCGTGACGTACCGGCCCGGCCCGAGCGCCCGGACCCCGATCACCCCGCCGGGGATCGCGTGCCCGGTGATCACGGCGTCGCTGCCGTGCCACGCCGCGGCGGTCCGCACCGCGGCGACGTTCGCGTCGAGGTACGCCGCGAGCTCGCCGTCGGTGAGGTCGACGAAGCGCTTCACCTCGAACCCGGGGTACTCGTCGAGCACGAACACGGGGAGCAGCCGCCCGATCGCCGGCCGGAGGAGGACGCACCGTCCGCTCGCGGCGTCGGCGGCGTTCGGAACGACGTCCGAGACGCCGTCGGCGTCGACGGTCCCGATCCCGTCGATCCACCGGTAGCGCTCGGGATGGCCCTCCTGGCACAGGAGGAGGACGTCGTGTCCCTCGGCGCGCAGGACCTCGGCGACGCGCGCGGTGTAGACGTTCGAACCCGAACCCTCGAGGAGCCATCCGTGCCAGAGCAGGACCCGCATGCCCGCCCTAGCCCGCGTCCAGGAGCGACAGGACCGCGCCGAGATCGCGGATCGAGCGCTCGGTGATCGGGTCGACGACCAGGATGGCCTCGTCGGCCCCCGCCTCGGCGAGCGAACGTAGATGTTCGGCGATGCGGTCGGGCGGGCCCTCGACGGGCGGGGCGTCCTCGAGCGCCGGCCGCTCGCCCGACCCGCGGTCGAGCCGCACGAACGTGCACGCGCTCCGGTCGATCGCCGAGGGGTCGCGCCCGACGCGACGGGCGAGGTCGCTGACGCGGGCGTTCGTGCGCTCGAAGCCCTCCGCGGTGTTGCCGAACGCGTCGAACCAGGTGTTCCAGCCCTCGGCGTGGGGGAGCGCGATCTCCAGCACGCGCGGGCCGGTGCTGCCGACCACGATCGGAGGGCGTCGTGCCGGGGGCGGCAGCAGCACCGCGTCCGCGACCCGCCAGAAGCGGCCGTCGAGCGTCACACGCTCGCCGTCGAGCAGGCCGCGGACGATCGCGAAGGCCTCCGCGAAGCGATCGACGCGGTGGTCGAACGGCAGCCCGAACGCGCGGAACTCGGTCTCGTTCCAGCCGGCGCCGACGCCCAGGACGAGCCGGCCCCCCGAGATCTCGTCGACCGCCGCGGCGGTGCGGGCGAGCACGCCGGGCTGGTGGAACGCGAGGCACGCGACGAGCGGCCCGAGCCGGACCCGTTCGGTGACGGCCGCGAGCGCCGCGAGCAGCGTCCACGCGTCCCACGGCCCGCGCTCTGGCCGGCCGTCGTCGCGGTACAGGAGATGGTCGCCGACGTGGATCGAGTCGAACCCGGCCTCCTCGGCCGCGCGGGCCATCGCGACGTACTCCGGCCACCGGACGTCGCGCTCGACCTCCGGGAGCTGGATCCCCACGCGCAGCGGCCTCGGCATCGGACCGGAGTGTAGGCGCCGGACCGCCGCACCCCGCGCCGGCTGCGCGAGCCGACATCGCCGCGCTAGGGTTCACGGACCGCGATCGCCCGATCGCCGGGAGGGAGGCTCGCTGCGATGGACGAGACCACGACCCGATCGCTGTCCGACGAGGACATCCAGACCGTGATGCCGGGCTCGGCTTCCGCCACGGACGAGCGGCCGCGCGACGCCGACGGCACGGACACGCAGGACGCCGACGGCACCGACGCGCAGGACGCGGACGGACGCGACGGCGACGGGCAGGACCAGCAGGACGGCGACGCCAAGGACTCGAAGGACTCGGACGCCACGGACTCCAAGGACGCGGACGGGACCGACCGGGCCTCGTGAGCAGCGTCGCTGAGCGGCGCGTCCGGGGGCTCGCGGGCGGCTCGGCGCTCTCGCGGTGCGTCGGCGACGTCGAGCGGTTCCTCGAGGTCGCATGGGGACGGCGGGCGGTCGTCGAGACCGACGTCGACGCCGCCGGCTACGCGGACCTGCTGACGTTCGACGACGTCGACCGGATCGTCTCGACGACGTCGATCCGGACGCCGTCGTTCCGCCTCGTGCGCTCCGACCGCACGATCGCGGAGTCCGAGTACACGCGCTCGGGGACGACCGGCTCGCGGCCGGTCTCCGGCATGGCCGATCCGGCGCGCGTCTCCGCGCTCTTCCGCGAGGGCGCGACGATCGTGCTCCAGGGCCTCCACCGGTCCTGGGCGCCGGTCGCCGAGCTGATCCGGGGCCTCGAGGTCGAGCTCGGCTACCCCTGCCAGGTGAACGCGTACATCACGCCGCCGGGCGCGCAGGGCCTCGCGCTGCACGAGGACCCGCACGACGTGTTCGTGCTCCAGGCGTTCGGGCGCAAGCGCTGGGAGGTCCACGCGGCACCCGGCGAGCCGGAGCGCGAGCCGCTCCGGGCGGTCGTCGAGCCCGGCGACTGCATCTACATGCCGACCGGGACGCCGCACGCGGCCTCGACGCAGGAGACGCTGTCGGGTCACCTCACGATCGGGGTGCACGTCGTCGTGTGGCGCGAGATCGTCGGCGACGCGTGGCGGCTCCTCGAACGCGACCCGTCGTTCGACGAGCCCATCCCGGTCGGCTGGCTCGACGACCCCGAGCGCCTTGCGTCGGAGCTCGCCGAGCGGCTCCGGGCCGCGGCGACGGCGCTCGGCGAGGTCGACGCCGGCGAGATCGTGGAGCGGCGACTCGAGCGGTTCCTGTCGACGCGGAACCCGCTCCTGCGCGGCGGGCTCGTCGACCAGCTCGCGCTCGAGGCGATCGACGACCGGACGACGCTCCGTCGCCGCTCCGGATCCGTGTGCGTGCTCCGACCGGAGGGTGACCGGCTCGTCGTGCTCCTCGGCGACCGGCGGCTCGAGATGCCCGGCTGGCTCGAGCCGGCGATGCGCCGGATCGCGGAGGGCACCCCGTTGCTCGTCGCGGACCTGTCGGATGAGATCCCCGATGCGGCGAGTCGAGCCGTGCTCGCTCGACGTTTGGTCCGCGAGGGGCTCCTCCGCCCGTCGTCCTGAGCCGGGCGTTCGCGCTGCCGGACCGTACGCTTGCGCGGATGAGCGAGCACCCCGGCGCATCCGACATCCGATGCGCCGTGGAGTGCGCGGCGCGCGGCGAGCCGATGGCCGGGACCGCCTCGACCGTGCGGAGCTGGCTGCTGCTGGAGAACCCCGGCCCGTGGGGGATCCACGCGCTCCGTGACGGCCGGATCCCCGGCGGCGTGGGTGAGGAGCTGCGCCGTCGGTCCGCCGACGCGCGGGTGCGCGTGGTGATGATCCGCCGTCCCGGGCGTGACACCTCGAGCGCGGCGACCGCCTTCGCGATCCGCTCCGGCCCCGAGGAGCCGTGGATCGAGCGGCTCGAGCTCGAGCGGTTCGAGGACTCGACCACGATCGACCTGGATCGGCTGGGGCGCGGGGAGCCGCTCGGGCACGGCGAGCGCCATCACGGCGCGGTCTTCCTGGTCTGCACCCACGGGCGGCACGACCCCTGCTGCGCGGAGCTCGGACGCCCCCTCGCCACGGCGCTCGCGGCCGCGTTCCCAGAGGAGACGTGGGAGAGCAGCCACATCGGCGGCGATCGTTTCGCGGGGAACCTGCTCGTGTTCCCTCACGGCGTCTACTTCGGGCGCGTGGGGCCCTCGCAGGGGCCGGCGGTCGCGCGGTCCTACCTCGAGGGACGGCTGGACCTCGCGCACCTCCGGGGCCGGTCCTGCCGGCCGATGCCGGTCCAGGCGGCCGAGCACCTGCTGCGCGAGCGGGAGGGCCTGGATCGCATCGAGGACGTCGAGCTGGAGGAGGCGGTCGGCTCCGACGACGGGTTCGTGGCGCGGTTCCGCACCAGCGCCGGCCGGTTCGAGGTCCGCCTCGCGATCGACCCCGGCGAGCCGGAGCGGCTGACCTGCCACAGCCGGCAGGAGGAGCGTCCTCCGAGCTACCGCGCGCTCGCGATCGAGCGACGTTAGAGCTCCACCCGCACGCCGAGCAGGCGGACGGGCCGGTCGAGCTCGAACCGCTCGAGCGCCCGCAGCGCCGCGGCCTCGATCTCCGCCGGACCGGCGGACGGCTCGGGGAGCTTCTCGCCGTGAGTGGACGTGAAGAACGGCGCGAACCGGACCTTCACCACGACGCGGACGGCGGGGCGGCCGTCCCGGCGCACGTCCTCGACGAGCTTGCCCGCTAGTGCGGTCAGCTCGCGGCGGATCTCGTCCGGATCGGTGAGGTCGCGCTGGAACGTGCGTTCGCGCCCGATCCCGCGCGGGACCCGGGGCTCGTCGGTCACCGGGCTCGCGTCCTCGCCGGTCCCGAGCGCGCGGAGCCACGGGCCGGTCCGCGGACCGAACCGCGCGGCGAGCGTGGCCTCGTCGGCTCCCGCGAGGTCGTCCACGGTCAGGATGCCGAGCCGCGCGAGCTTGTCCGCCGTCTTCGCGCCGATGCCCCATAGGTCGTCGGTCGGCCGGCGACCCATCACCTCGCGCCAGTTCGCGGCGGTCAGCCGGAAGACCCCGCGCGGCTTCGCGTAGCCGCTGGCGAGCTTGGCCCGCAGCTTGCCGTCCCCGATGCCGATCGAGCACCACAGCCGCGTCCGTTCCCGCACGCGTGCCTGGACGTCGCGAGCCATCGACTCGGGATCGTCCGTGTGCACGGCGAGGAACGCCTCGTCCCACCCGGCCTCCTCGACGGTCGCGGGGAAGGACCGCAGCGTGTCCATGACGCGCCGCGAGGCGGCGAGGTAGGCCTCGGCGTCGACGGGAAGGAAGACCGCCTCGGGGCAGCGCTTGAACGCCGTCCGGAGCGGCATGCCCGACCGCACGCCGAAGCGCCGGGCCGGGTAGCTCGCGGTCGAAACGACGCCGCGCTTCGTCGGATCGCCGTCACCGCCGACGACGACCGGCCGCCCCTCGAGCTCGGGCCGCCGCAGCACCTCGACGGCGGCGATGAACTCGTCGAGGTCCACATGGAAGACCCATCGCGCCACCACGGCGTCCGCGATCCCAGCGCCCGCGGACGGATCGCTCAGGCCGTCGAGGTCGAGCTCGAGCGCTTCGCGGCGCTCGTCTTCTTCGCGGCGGTCGACTTCTTGGCCGTGGGCTTCTTGGCCGTGGACTTCTTCCGGCTCGTCGGCTTCGCGGCGGCGGTCTTCTTCTTCGCCGAGCTCTTCTTCGCCGCGGTCGGCTTCTTCGCGGTGGCCGACTTCTTGGCCGGCGCCGTTCGGGACTTCGCGGACGCGCGCTTGGCGGCCTTCGCGACCTTGTCCGCGACCTTCGGCGCGTTCTCCGCGATCGCCTTGCCGATCTGCGGCGCGTGCTTCGCGACCTGATCGCCCGCGGAGCGCACGGCCTTGCCCACGGCGGGCGGGGTCTTCTTCGCGACGTCCTTCGCCACCTTCGGGGCCGTGGTCCTGACGGCCTTCGCGATCTCGGGCGCCTTCGTCCGCACCTTCTTCCCGACCGCCGGGGCCTTCTGCGCGAGCTCGGAGACGAAGCCGCCGAGCTTGTCGAACGTGTCCTTCGGGCTGTCGTTCATGTCCGCAGCGTAGGCGATGTCGGGCGGCGCTGTCCGGGGCGATGCCGACCCGAAGGTCAGGCGCGGCGCACCATCATCGGCTCCTCGGGGACCGCGGTCCACGGCAGCCCCTCGATCGTGACGACGTCGTCCTCGGGGACGAGGACGCGCGCGGGCCCCTGCAACTCCACGACGGCGCCGTCCGAACGCGCGACCGAGCGGCCGCACGCGCACACCGTCCGGCCCGTCGCGAGCGGGCGGATCTCGCCGCATGCCAGGCACCTCAGGAGCATCGTCATGTCGCGCCTCCTTCGGATGGGTGGGTGGGCCGGCCGGCCTCGGGGGAAGGGATACCCGCGATGCCCGCCCGCGAAACCGGTCACGCGGGCACTCACGCGCGGGGCGGAGGGGTTCCGAACCCCCACACGTCCGCCCCGCCGTCGACGACGACGGTCGTCCCGGTGATGTAGCGGCCGCCCGGGGACGCGAGGAACGCGATCGTGCTCGCCACCTCCTGGGGGGTCCCCAGCCGCCCGAGCGGCACCGCCTTCGTGGCCTCCTCGAGCCAGGCGTCCCCGTACGCGCGGAACCCCTCGGTGTCGATCGCGCCGCAGGCGACGCACACCGCTCGGATCCCGTAGCGGCTCCACTCGATCGCGATCCCGCCCGCGAGGTTCTCGAGCGCCGCCCGCGCCGAGGAGGAGTGGATCATGAACGGGACGCCGCGCCGCGGGCTGAACCCGATGAACACGATCAGCCCGCCGCGGTTGGGGATCATGGAGCGCTCGGCCGTGGTACGGGACAGCTCCCACACGGCGTCGACGTTCAACCGGTGGACCGCTCGCCACCCCTTGGCCGAGATGCCCTCGGCCGGGGAGACGAACTGGCCGCCGGCGTTGTTCACGAGCACGTCGATCCGCTCGAACCGCTCGAGGACGGCGTCGACGAGCGAAGCGACCTGGTCGGGCTCCCGGACGTCGAGGTTGGGGATCGCGAGGACGTCGGCCCCG
>DATBMU010000057.1:0-2630 GCA_036554665.1 Actinomycetota bacterium
ATCGGGGCGCATCGAGCGAGCCGAACCGCGCCTGCGCCCACGCGCGGATCTCAGCGGCCGCCCGGAGTCGGACGTCCCCGGGGACGGTCCACGTCCACGAGTACCGGTTCTCCTCGATCCCGCGGATGAACTCGTCGAGTCGTTCCTCGAACGTCTCGTTGGGGGCCGGGAGCACGCGAGCGCTCGCCCCCCGCGAGGCGAGCTCCCCGTCGAGCTCGTCGTACGCGGCCCAGTCGAGGCCGACCGGGCGCGTGCTGATCCCCGTGAGCTCCGCGAACCGGTCCTGGATCTCCCGGTGCGCGCCCCCGTAGGCACCGAGGTTGGCGACGAGGACCCCGCCCGGGCGGACGACGCGGATCCCCTCGGCGACCAGCGCTCGCCACTCCGGGATCAGGTGCAGGACCCACCGCAGGTACGCGGCGCCGAACGCGCCGTCGCCGAACGGCATCGCGGTCGCGTCGCCGAGGACGAGCGGGAAGGGCGGGCTCCCGCCCGCCTTGTCGACGAGCTTGGCCATCATCGGACCCGAGATGTCGAGGCCGGCGAGCGCGAGCCCCCGCTCGTGCAGCGGGAGGGCCAGCAGCCCGGTCCCCACCCCGATCTCGAGGACCCGGCCCCGCCCCGCGAGCTCGCCCTCGAGCTGTGCGATCGTGCGTTCCATCGCCTCGGGCGGGATCGCGCGCGAGGTGTCGTAGAACCCGGCCGCGCGGTCGAACCGGATCGAGCCGCTCATCCGACCGAGGCTACGACGTGGGGATCTCCTTCGCCGGATCGACGAACGGCAGCGGCGCGACCGTGACGGGAACGCGTCCCCGCGGGGTCTCCGCCTCGAACGCCGAGCCGGGCTCCTCCCACCGGATCGGCACCCACGCGTAGCCGATGTTCCGCTCCAGGCGCGGCGACCACGCGCCGGCCGTCACGCGCCCGAGCGCGGCATCGCCGCGGGAGAGCGTCCAGAGGTCGTTCAGCGCGCCCTCGTCGGTCATCGGGTCGCCACCGATGTCGATGCCGACGAGCTTGCGATCGAGGAGGTCGCCGTCGCGGATCTCCTCGAGACGTGCCCGCCCCAGGAAGTCGGCCTCCTGGTCCCACTCGACGTACTTCTCGAGCCCGGTGACGTGCAGCGGCGTGTCCTCGATGCGGAGGTCCGAGCCGTAGTTGAAGATCCCCGCCTCGATCCGGCGCGCCTCGCTCGGGGCGATCACGCGCATCCCGTAGGGCTCGCCGGCCTGGAACACGCGCTCGAAGAGCTCGTCGCCGCGGCTCGGGTCCTGCAGGTAGAGCTCGTAGCCGACCTCACCCGTCCATCCGGTTCGCGAGACCATGACCGGGATGCCGTCCACCTCCGCCTCGGCGCAGAAGTAGTAGCGGAGGTCGGCGACCGGATCGCCGAACAGGTCGCGGACGACGTGCTTGCTCTTCGGACCCTGGACCTGCATCGGCGCCACGTCGGCCTCGAAGATCCGCACGTCCATCCCCTTGGCGCCGGCGACGCCGGCCAGGTACAGGAGCGCGTCGGAGTCGGCGAGCGCGAGCCAGAACCGATCCTCGTCCAGGCGGAGCAGCACCGGGTCGTTCACGATGCCGCCCCACGGGGCAGTGAGCAGCACGTACCGGGCCTGCATCACGTTCACCTTCGTGAGGTCGCGGCACGTGACGAGGTTCACGAGGTCGAACGCGTCCGGCCCGCGGACCTCGACGCATCGCTCGACGGCGACGTCCCACAGCGTCACGTCGTTCAGGAGCGACCGGTACTCCGTCACGGGGTCGGCGTACAGCGTGGGCAGGAGCATGTGGTTGTACAGGCCCCAGCTCCTGCAGCCGTGGCGCTTCGTCGCCTCGTAGTAGGGCGACTTCCGGTACCACGGCTGGACGTAGAACGTGAACGTCTCGGACGGCATCGGTGACCTCCTCGATCGGACGGCCGCAGCCTAGTGGCGACGTGGACCGCCCGTCGTCTGCTCCGCGTCGCGGGACGAAGGTCAGTTCGCCGACGGATCGAGCGGCATCGTCGACATCAGCCGGTACCTCGGGCCCTTGCGCCGCACGACCGCGCTCCACAGATGCTCGGGCTCCTCGGTGAACACGTCCCCCGGCTGGGCCGGCTCGACGATCCACGAGCCCTCCTCCAGCTCACGCTCGAGCTGGCCCGGGCCCCATCCCGCGTAGCCGGCGAACACGCGGGCCCGCCGCAACTCCCCGACCCCGTCCGGATCCGTCTCCTCCGGCAGGAACCCGATCGACCCGAACGCCACCACCTCGGCGCGATCCGGATGCTCGAAGTCGGCGACGACGACGGCGGCCTGCGGCTGGACCGGGCCGCCCACGAACAGCCGCTCGCCCGGACCGACGAGCGTGGCGAGCGGCGGCGCCGCGTCGGCCACCTCGAGCTCGGTCGCGCGGTTCAGCACGACCCCGACGGCACCCTCCTCGTCGTGGTGACCGATCAGGATGACGGTCCGCCGGAAGTTCGGATCCCAGAGCGAAGGACCGGCGATCAGGAGCGAGCCGCCGAGGGAGTCCACCCCGCCATCATCCATGCCGGGCGTCCCTCACGACAGTGGGGAGGACGCTCACGCCTTCGGGACGTCCTTGTTCGGGTCCCAGAAGGGCAGCGAGGCCGTGACCGC
>DATBMU010000093.1:0-16803 GCA_036554665.1 Actinomycetota bacterium
CGCCAGGACGACCGGCCACAGCTCCAGCTGCTGGTCCGGGGCCAGGAACGAGGCGGACACGAGCGCCCCGCCGAACAACATCGTCACCTCGGAGGGGATCGGAACGCAGGCCGACTCGAGCACCATGAGCACGAAGATCGCCAGGTAGCCGTACCTGGCGATCTCCTCGGTGACGAACGAGTTCAGGATCGCGAGCAGCGTGAACCCCCGGCGGTGCGGGAATGGATCGACCCTACCAGGGTGTTCACGGCTCCGGCCGGGTGGCGGCCCCCGGGAGCCCCGCGGCCGATAATCCCCGAGATCCACGGTCGGGGCTGGTACCCTGCGCCGCGAGGCCACCCCTCGCCGGCGCCCGGGCCTCGACCCCGCACGGAACGGACGTGATGGCCGTATGGCGAAGACGTTGGTGGTCGTCGAGTCGCCCGCCAAGGCGAAGACGATCGAGAAGTACCTGGGTTCGGACTACGCGGTCCGGGCCTCCTACGGCCACATCCGCGACCTGCCCAGGAGCGACCTCGGCGTCGACGTCGAGGACGAGTTCCGGGTCACGTACGAGGTGCCCGAGGACTCGAAGCGCCACGTGGCCGAGCTCAAGCGCGCGCTCAAGCAGGCCGAGGGGCTCGTGCTCGCCACCGACTACGACCGGGAGGGCGAGGCGATCGCGTACCACGTCGCAACGTTGCTGGGCGTCGATCCGGCCGCGGCCAGCCGCGTGACGTTCACCGAGATCACCCGCGACGCGATCCTCGAGGCCTTCGAGCGCCCGCGCGAGATCGACCTGAAGCTGTTCGACGCCCAGGAGGCCCGGCGCGTGCTCGACCGCCTCGTCGGGTACAAGATCAGCCCGATCCTGTGGCGCCGGGTCCGTCCGGGGCTCTCCGCCGGCCGCGTCCAGTCCGTCGCCGTCCGGCTGATCGTGGAGCGCGAGCGCGAGATCCGCGCGTTCCAGCCCGTCGAGTACTGGAGCGTGGACGTGCGGCTCACGCCCGAGGCGCAAGAGCAGCCGTTCACGGCCCGGCTCACGCAGGTGCCGGACGGCAAGCTCGCCTCGGCGCCCGACAAGAAGGGGCTCCTGCTCCGCACCGAGCCCGACGCGGCGATGCACGTCGAGCGGCTGCGGACCGCCGCGTACCGGGTCGCCAACGTCGAGCGCAAGGAGCGCAAGCGCTCGCCGGCCCCGCCGTTCACCACCTCGACGTTGCAGCAGGAGGCCGCGCGCAAGCTCGGGTTCGGCGCCCGCAAGACGATGACGCTCGCCCAGCGGCTCTACGAGGGCGTCGATCTCCCCGGCGAGGGGACGGTCGGGCTGATCACGTACATGCGGACCGACTCGGTGCACCTGGCCGAGAGCGCCCTGCACGAGATCGCGCAGGTCGTGCGCGACGGGTTCGGCGAGCGGTACGCGCTCGAGCAGCCCCGCCGCTACAAGACCCGGTCGCGCAACGCCCAGGAGGCGCACGAGGCGATCCGCCCGACCTCGGTGCTCCGCGCCCCGGAGCGGCTCGCGAGCACGCTCGACCGCGACCAGCTCCGCCTCTACACGATGATCTGGCAGCGGACCGTCGCAACGCAGATGGCGGACGCGCGGTTCAACCAGGTGGGCGTCGACGTCGAGGCGACGGCGGACGGCGCGACGTACGGCCTGCGGGCGACGGGGCAGACGCTGATCTTCGACGGGTTCATCCGCGTCTACACGGAGGGGCGCGACGAGGGCCCGGACGAGGACGCGGAGAGCCGGCTGCCCGAGCTCACGCCCGACGAGGCGCTCCGGATGCTCGAGGTCCTGCCCGAGCAGCACTTCACGCAGCCGCCGCCGCGGTACTCGGAGGCCTCGCTCGTGAAGACGCTCGAGGAGCTGGGGATCGGACGCCCGTCGACGTACGCGTCGATCATCTCGACGATCCAAGATCGCGGGTACGTGCGCCTGGAGGACCGCCGCTTCTACCCCGAGGACGTCGCCGAGGTCGTGACGGACAAGCTCGTCGAGCACTTCGCCGACGTCGTGGACGTGAACTTCACGGCGCGCATGGAAGAGGAGCTCGACGACATCGCGGAGGGCGGAGCGCACCGCTCGGCCGTCCTCCGCGACTTCTGGGGTCCGTTCTCCGAGGACCTCGAGCGCGCCGAGGAGAAGTTCGAGCGGTACATCGAGGACCTCGACGAGGAGTGCCCGCGGTGCCTCGAGGAGGGACGGCACCCACCCGGACGGCTCCAGATCCGGCTCGGGCGCTACGGCCGCTTCATCGGGTGCTCGCGCTTCGCCGACGAGGAGGGCGGCTGCCGCTACATCCGGAACCTGAACGGCGAGGAGCGGCCCGAGCCCGAGACGCTCGACGAGATCTGCCCCGACTGCGGTCGCCAGCTCCAGCGCAAGGTCGGTCGCTACGGGCCCTTCGTCGGCTGCTCCGGGTACCCGGACTGCCGCTACATCAAGAAGGACCCTCCGAAGCGTCTGGAGATCACGTGCCCCCAGTGCTCGCAGGGTGACATCGTCGAGAAGCGCACGCGCTTCGGCCTGTTCTACGGCTGCGACCGGTACCCCGAGTGCGATTTCGCGGTGAGCAACATGCCCGTGAAGGAGCACCCGTGCCCCGAATGCGGCTCGGTGCTGCTCGAGCGCCCCAAGAGCTACCGCTGCTGGAACTGCGGAGCCGAGCTCGACAAGGACCTCCACGTGAAGAAGCACGGGGACCCCGAGGCGGAGGCGGCCGCCCGGGCCGCCAAGGCCGCCGCCCGGGCCGAGCGCCGCAAGACGAAGACCGCGGCCAAGCGCACCACCGCCAAGCGCTCGACCGCCAAGCGTTCTCGGTCGACGGCAAAGCGCGGGGCCGCCCGGACGGCGACCGCCGAGGCCCCGGCGGCGGGGGGCGAGGACACGCCGGCGGTCGCCGAGGGGTAGCCCGGGTGTCGAGCTTCGCCGACGAGGTCGCCGCGCTCCGGGGCACCCGTCCCGCGACGCTGAAGGACCTCGTCACCCACCCGCAGTTCTCCAAGCTCCTCATCGCCCAGACGATCAGCTCGCTCGGCGACTGGGTGGGGTTCGTGGCGGTCACGGCGCTCGTCGCCGCGCGAGGTGGCGCCGGAGGCGGATACGCGGTCGCCGGCGTGATGGTCGCGAGGATGACGCCCGCGATCCTGTTCGGGCCGCTGGCCGGGGCGTTCGTCGACCGGTTCAACCGCAAGACGCTCATGATCGGCGCCGACCTCGCTCGCGGCGCGCTGTACGGGCTCATGCCGTTCCTCGGGCCGCTGTGGGCGATCTACCTGGTCTCGTTCGTGATCGAGTGCTTCTCGCTCCTGTGGACGCCGGCGCGGGACGCGTCGCTGCCGAACCTCGTTCCGCGGCGCCAGCTCGCGAACGCGAACTCGCTCGGGCTCGTGACCACCTACGCGACGTTGCCGCTCGGCGGGTTGATCTTCGCGTTCCTGTCGGGGGGCTCCGACCTCCTGCCCTGGCTGAAGGACAACCCGGAGTCGCTGGCCCTGTGGCTGGATGCCGGGACGTTCGCGGTGTCGGCGTTCCTGGTCTCGCGGATCGCGATCCCGTCTCCGGCCCCGACCAGCTGGGAGAAGATGGAGCTGTCCAAGGTCGGACGGGACATCGTCGACGGCGTCCGGTTCCTCCGAGAGAACACGCTGGCCTCGGCGATGACGCTCGGCATCGTCTCGGCCTTCAGCGCCGTCGGGGCAGTGCTCGCGCTCGGGCCGATCTTCGCGAGCACGCTCGGGGCGGGCAACCCCGGCTGGGGGATCCTCGTGACGGCGTTCGGCTTCGGCATGGGGATCGGGATGTTCTCGTCGAACAAGGTGGTCGAGTTCGTCGAGCGCGAGTTCGTGTTCGTGTGGTCGATCATCGCGGCGGCCGCGACGCTCCTGTTCCTCGCCCTGATGCCGGGGATCGAGTTCGCGGCCGCGACGACGGTCGTGCTCGGGATCTTCTGCGGGTCGGCCTGGGTGAGCGGCTATGTGCTGCTCCAGGAGAACGTGACCGACGAGTTCCGGGGCCGCACGTTCGGGGCGCTGACGGTGCTCTCCCGGCTGGGGCTGTTCCTGTCGCTGACGTTCTTCCCGATCCTCGCCGAGGCGATCGGCGACTACACGGTGACGATCGGCGACCGGACGATCGACCTGTCCGGGACGCGCGGCGCGTTGATGGTCGCCGGGCTCGGTGCCATCCTCGCTGGCGTCGTGACCCGTCGGGGACTCCGCCGCTTCCGCGTCGGCAAGCCGCAGCCGCTCGGCCTGGTGCCGAAGCTGAAGCGCGCGCCCTCGGGTGGGCTGTTCATCGCCTTCGAGGGGGTGGAGGGCGCCGGCAAGGGAACCCAGATCCGGCTGGCCAGGGAGTGGCTGGAGGAGCAGGGCATCGAGGTGCTCGTGACGCGGGAGCCCGGCGGGACCTCGGTGGGCGAGGAGCTGCGGCGGATGCTCCTGGACCATCAGACCGGCCACCTCGAGCCGAAGACGGAGGCGCTCCTGTTCGCCGCGAGCCGCGCCCAGCACGTGACCACGGTCATCCGGCCGGCGCTGGCCGAGGGCAAGGTCGTGATCTGCGACCGCTACATCGACTCCTCGGTCGCCTACCAGGGGTGGGCGCGAGGGCTCGGCGAGCAGGACGTGCTCACCCTGAACGTGTGGGCGACGCAGGGGCTGTTCCCCGACCTCGTGCTGCTGCTCCACCTCGAGCCCGAGGCGGGGCTGCTCCGCTCGCTGGAGGAGCCCGACCGGATCGAGATGGAGGGCGGCGACTTCCACGCCAAGGTCGCCGACGCCTACCTGCGCATCGCGGAGGAGCACCCGGAGCGGTTCGTCGTCCTGGAGGCCGACGATGCGCCGGAGCGCGTCCACGAGCGGGTGATCGAGGCGCTCGAGCGCGTCCTGAAGGAGCGCGACGATGCCGACGGCGAGCGCTGAGTTCCCGGTCCTGGACCGGGTCCCCGGCCAGGACCGGGCGATCGCGTTCCTGCGCCAGGCGGCCGCCCGACCCCACCACGCCTACCTGCTCGCCGGCCCCGAGGGCGGCGGCAAGCAGCTCGCGGCACGCGCGTTTGCCGCGGCGCTGCTCTGCAAGGTGGGCGGCTGTGGCGCGTGCCGCGACTGCCGCCTCGCGCTCGACGACAAGCACCCGAACGAGGTCGTCGTGGAGCCGGAGGGTCGCGACATCCACGTGGACACGGTGCGCTCGGAGATCTGGCACCCGGCCTATCGGACGGCGCCGGAGCCCGGCCGGAAGGTGTTCCTGATCCGCGAGGCCGATCGCCTGAACCCCGCGGCCGCCGACGTCCTGCTCAAGGTCCTCGAGGAGCCGCCCGCCGACGCGGTCCTGATGCTGCTGTCGGCCCGCCCCGACGAGCTGCCCGAGACCGTGCTCTCCCGCTGTCACGTGGTGGCCTTCCTCCCGCTCTCCGAGGCCTTCGTGGTCGAGGCCCTCACTGCCGAGGGCGCCGAGCGCTCGCGCGCGGAGCTCGCGGCGCGCCTGTCGGGGGGCAACCTCGGGCGGGCGCGCCGGGTGGCGATGGCCGATGACGGCCTCGCCTTCCGGGAGACGGCGCGGGAGGCCATCGAGCTCGCGGACCGGGGTCCCGCCGGCGCGCTCGAGGCGGCCGACCGGGTGCTCGCCGCGGCGGAGCGCTACAAGAAGGACCTCGCTGAGGAGCAGAAGGACGACCTCCTGCCGTTCCTCGACGAGCGCGGGCGTCCGGAGGACACGTACCGAGTGGCGATCCGTCGGATGCAGCAGCGCCACGAGCGGCAGCTGCGCCGGGCCGAGCGCGACTACGTCGACCGGGTCCTGCTCGCCGTCTCGTCGTTGCTCCGTGACCGCGTCGCGTCCGCCGTCGGCGGCGGGGCGGACGTGCTGATGAACCCAGACCTCGCGCCGCCGCCGGCCGGCGTGCCGGAGGCGACGGCCGGGCTCGCGGCCGCCGAGGAGGCCCGCGCGGCGCTCGCCGAGGACGTGAACCTCAACGCGCGCCTGGTCCTGGAGCAGGCGTTCCTCCGGGTCGGCCGTTCGGACGAGCGGTAGCCGGCCGCGCATGGGCGAGGCCACGTTCTGGGCGTTCCTGGCGGCCTCGTCCCTGTTCGTCGGCGCCGCGGTGGCCCTCGCGCTCCGGCCCTCGCAACACACCACCGGGATCGTCATGGCCTTCGGGGCCGGGGCCCTGATCAGCGCGGTCGCCTACGACCTCGTCCTCGACGCGCTCGACACGACCGACGCCCTCAGCCTCTCGGTCGCGATGGCGGCCGGCGGCCTCGTCTTCGTGACCGGCGACTACTTCATCTCGAAGGCCGGCGGATCCAAACGCAAGCGATCCACCGGTGAGCAGGCCGAGGGGTCGCCGCTCGCGATCGTCCTCGGCGCCGCGCTCGACGGCGTCCCGGAGTCGATCGTGCTCGCGATCTCCGTGCTGCTCGGCGGGGCGGTGAGCGCCTCGTTCCTGGTCGCCACGTTCCTGTCGAACCTCCCCGAGGCGATGAGCGCGACCGTCGGGCTGCGTCGGGCCGGATGGTCGACCGGCCGGATCTGGGGGCTCTGGGCGATCGTGGTCGGGGTCTCGACCGCGGCGGCCGCGCTCGGCTACCTGGCGTTCAGCTCCGCCTCGGGCGCGAGCGGAGCGATGGTGCAGGCGTTCGCCGCCGGAGCGGTGATCGCCATGCTCGCCGACACGATGATGCCGGAGGCCTTCGAGTTCGGTGGGCGGGTGGTCGGCCTGGCGACGCTCGCCGGGTTCGTCGTCGCGCTGTCGGTCTCCGAGGTGGCATGATGCGCGGCGTCATGGGACCGCTCCGTTCGAAGGCCTCCCACTCGAAGGAAGGACATCCCGCATGTTGATCCTCTTCATCCTGCTGTTCGGCATGGCCGCCGGCTGGGTCGCGCACCTGATCCTGGGCCGCGGCGGCCGCGTCGACTGGGGCATGGCGCTCATCAGCGGCCTGCTCGGATCGCTCCTCGGCGGCATGGTCGCGAGCCTGATCGCGGGCGATGGGCTTCGGATCCGGCCGAGCGGCATCATCGGCTCGATCGTCGGAGCGGTGATCATCCTCGCGGTGGTCGGCGCCGTCCGCGGGCGCTCGAGCGCCTAGGCGCTCCGCCCGTACCGGCGGTTGAACACGACGGCGGCGACGGCTCCCGCCGCGAGCGGCAGCCAGTAGGAGACCAGCCGGTACGCGAGGACCGCGAGGCTCGCCGCGCCGGCCGGCACCCCGGCGAGGACGAGCATGCTGGTGAGCCCAGCTTCGACGAAGCCGAGGCCGCCCGGCGTGATCGGGATCATCCCCAGGATCGCTCCCGAGAGGTAGGCGAGCATGACGAGGGACGCGCGGGGGTGTGCGCCGACCGCGGCGAGCGCCGTCAGCAGCGCGAGGTAGTCGAGCACCCACTTGCCGACCGCCCCGAGGAGCGCCTGCCACCACTTGCTGCCGAGCGTCCGCAGCATCGCGTCGCGCTCGCGGCGCAGCCGGTCGGCGAGGTCGTGGCGTTCCAGCCTCCCGCGCCGCCGCCGGACGACGTTGCGGATGCGGTCGACCGTCCGGCCGATCAGGGCGAGCGGTCGGTCGGTGACGATCAGCGCCGCCGTGCCCGCGGTCAGGATCACGAACGCCCCGATCCCGAGCCAAGCGGCCTGGCGAAGCTCCTCGTGGATCGCCGCCCCGCCCAGGATCACGGGCAGGGTGAACAGCGGCATCGCGAACAGCACCGCGGTGATCACCACGGAGGCGGCGGTCAACCCGCTCGCGACCGTGGGACCCTCCATCCCGCCCTGGGTCAACATCCGGTACTGGATCACGCCCCCGGTGGCCGCGCCCCCCGGGATCACCCGGCTCGCCGCGTTGCTGGCCAGCTGGGAGGTCGCGATGAGCACCCGACGACGGCTTCGGAGCGAGAGCCCGAGCACCCACCAGACGCACACGAAGCTCGCCGTCTCCAACGCGACCATGCCGAGGAACCACCGCGCCTTGATCGAGGTCAGACCGGGCCACGCCTGGAGGGTCTCGAGCAGCGCCGGCCACACGACGTACAGCCCGATGGCCGTGACGGCGAGGCCGATCAGCCGTCCCCTCAGGGATCCGCGTCGCACCGTCGGCGCCGGCCGGGTCGAGCCCATCCGTGAGTCGTCGGGGCGCCCTCGAACGGGGGGCTCCATGGGCTCGGAAGCCTCGCAGTATCCTCCGAGCCACGCAACGTCCGGGACATCGCTCCGGCGGGGTGACCGGAAGGCCGCGGGCCGGGGAACGATGATGCGATGACGGAGGAGCAGGTCGAGCCCCAGGCTCCGCCCGAGGAGGGGGGTAGCCGTCGCTCGCTCCGCGAGCGGAGCGCCGAGCTGCGACAGCGAGCCGAGCAGGCCACGCAGACGCTCCAGAGCCGGGGGGAGGCGCTGCGCGGACGGTACGAGGGTGTCCGCGTCGCGTACCGCGCCTACGACAGCGACCGCCGTCACGCCGGCGCCCTCCTGGCCGGCGGGGTCGCGTACCGGCTGTTCATCTGGCTGATCCCGACGGCCCTCGTCGTGGCGTGCGCGGTCGGGCTGGTCGCCGACATCACGGACGCGCCGCCCACCGAGGTGGCCGAGACCGCTGGGCTCGCCTCGGCCCTCGCCGCCTCGGTCGCCCAGGCGGCGGAGCAGTCCGGGAGCGCGTCGTGGTTCCTGCTCCTGGTCGGCGGGTGGGCGATGGTGTGGGCGGGCAAGTCCGCCGTGAAGGCGCTCCGGCTGCTCTCCGGCGTCGCGTGGCAGGTGCGCCCGGGGCCGTTCCGCCGGTCGCTCCTCGCCGGTGCCGTGTTCTCGGGCGTGGTGATCGGGCTCCTGGCCATCCCGGTCGTGCAGCGGCCCCTCTACGGGGGCGGCGTGCTCCTCGACGCCGTCGTCTGGGTGTTGACGAGCGTGGCCCTCGTGCCGCTGTTCGTCTGGGGGCTCGCGCGGTTGCCGCGGCCGGAGGGGGTGCCCTGGACTGCCTGCGTGCCGGGGGCGGTGATCATCGTGGTCGGGCTGCAGCTCCTGCGGTTCGTGACGGCCGTGTACTTCGTGGGTCGGATCGATCGCGTCGGCGACCTCTACGGCGCCATCGGTGTGGCGACCGTGTTCATGGTCTGGCTCTACCTGATCGGACGCCTGGTCGCCGCCGCGATGGCCGTGAACGCGGAACGGTGGCGCTCGGGGGACCACGAGGAGGACCCTCGCGCGGCCGCACCTGACCCCCACCGGTAGCGCCGACCCCTGGATCGCGCCCTCGAGACCGACGTCCGGCGCTCGCGCCGGTCCTGCGTCGCATTCGACACGACCCACGGGGACAACTACCCTCACCCGGGTGAGCCCGCGGCGCACGGGCGCTCCCACGGGGCTTCACCCGGTTCAGGTGATGACCCGGGGTGAGCGCAGGCTATCGTTGCTCGCGCAGCCGGACCGAGGAGGTCAACCATGAGCATCGGACCCGTCGAGTACATGATCGTGGCGTTCCCCGGGAACAAGTTCAAAGGCGAGATCATCCCGGCGCTCGGGGAGCTCGTCGAGTCGGGCACGATCCGGATCATCGACCTCGCGCTGGTCATCAAGGAGGCCGACGGGACCGTGACGGCCTTGGAGCTGGGGGACCTGGACTCCGACGTGTTCAACGCGTTCGACGCGTTGACCCCCGAGGTCCAGGGGCTGCTGAACGAAGACGACCTGCAGGCAGCCGGCGAGGAGCTCGAGCCGAACTCCACGGCCGCGCTCCTGGTCTGGGAGGACGTGTGGGCGACGAAGCTGGCCGACGCGATCCGCAACGCCGACGGCGTCCTGCTGGACCTCGAGCGGGTCCCGCACGAGGTCGTGAAGGCGGCCGTCGAGTGGTCGAACGAGAACCGCTAGATCGAAGGGAGAGCTCACGATGATGCGGATGCGTCGAGGGCCGGGGCTGGTCGGGGCGGCGGCACGGACGGCGGTCGTCGCCGGAACCGCGACCGCGGTGAGCGGCCGCGTAGCCCGGCGGCAGCAGCGGAAGTACGCAGACCATGACGCCGCCTACACGCAGACCCAGGCGGCAGCCTTCGAGCAGGGTGTGGAGTCCGGCGCCGGTGGCGGGCAGGACGCCGCGGCGCAGATCCAGCAGCTCGCCCAGCTCAAGGACCAGGGGCTCCTCACGGAGGAGGAGTTCGCCGCCAAGAAGAAGCAGATCCTCGGGATCTGACGGCCGCCGTTCCGCGACCGGCCGACGCGCTCAGATGAGCCCGAGCTCGCGAGCGCGATCGACGGCGTGCCTCCGGGAGGACACCCCGAGCTTGCGGTAGATCGCCTGGCTGTGGGTCTTCACCGTGTTAACGGAGAGGTAGAGCTCTCCGCCGATCTCCCGGAGCGACAGCGGCGTGGACATCAGCCGCAGGATCGCCGTCTCCCGGTCGGTCAGCGTCTGGCCGAACCCGGCTCGCCGGTCGGAGCGGTGCAACAGGCGCTCGGCCTCCTCGACGCGTCGCGGGATAGCGCCGGCGTCGTCCTCGAGGCCCGCGAGGAGCGATCTCGCCTCCTCCAGGAGATCGCGGGCGCCCGCGACGTCGCCGAGGACGAACCGGACCGGCGCCAGCGCGACCAGAACCTCCAACGTGGGCCACGGGCTGAGGCGCCCGGGGGACCGACGAAGTTCGAGCGCCCGCTCCATCGACGCCCGGCCCTCGGTCAGCTCGCCCCTCGCGACCCGAACCGCGCCCGATGCGAGGGGGACGCTCGAGCTCCGCGGGTCCGAGGTCAACCCCCGTTCGCTCGCGATGGCCGCGGCGCGTCGAGCGAGCGCCGCCGCCTCGTCGAGGTGACCGAGCGCCGTCTCCGCGCAGGACAGGACCGCGAGCGTGATCATCGCGAGCACGGGCTGTCGCGGCTCCTCACCGCGGACCGTGTCGTGGTCGAGCGCCTCGCGGAGCAGGCGCCTGGCGGTGGCGGGGTCGCCGGAGAGCAACGCGACGTGCCCGAGGCCCCACAGCGCGAACGGTCGCCATCCGGAGCCCGCGGGCTCCATCTCGAGCGCCCGGGCCAGGGCCGCCCGCCTCGCCTCGAGGCCGACGTGGCCAAGCAGCCCGCGGACGAGCGCGACTCCGGACGCGATCGAGGAGGTGCCGTCGGGGAGCGCGCCCTCGTCCGGTGACGTCTCGGCGGCCGCGAGGAGGCGCTCCAGCTCGTCCGGATGGCCGGTGAGGCCGGCGATCCACGCCCCCGTGAGCGCGAGGACCGGGTGGGCCGTGACCGCATCGTCCCCGAGGAGGTCGAGCCATCGATGGACGGTCCCGACCCTGCCCGCGTTGAGCAGGTCGAGCCAATGCCGGGCGATCAGGTCGGCCGAGCGCGGGTCGTCACCCGCGGCCAGCGCGTGATCGACCGCCTCCTCGTGCCGGCCATGGGCGGCGTACCACTCGCTCGCCCTGCGATGGAGCTCGGGAGCCAGCTCGGGCTCGGTCCTGGCGAGCTCCGCCCGGAGCATCTGGCCGAACAGGTGGTGGTAGCGGTACCAGACGCGCTCGTCGTCGAGCGCGACCACGAACTGGTTCGAGCGCTCCAGCTTCTCGAGCATCGCCCGCGATCCCTCCGCCCGGAGCACGGCGTCGCAGAGCGGTCCGCTCATGCGGTTCAGGATCGACGTGCGGCGCAGGAAGGCGAGCGTCGCACGAGGTTCGCGCCGCAGGACCTGCTCGGACAGGTAGTCGGCCACGTGACGGTGCGTCCCGGCGAAGCGGCTCACGAACCCGGACGGATCGGGCTCCGTGCGGAGCGACAGCGTGGCCAGGTAGATGCCCGCCGGCCACCCCTCGGTCCGCTCGACGAGCCTGGCGAGGTCGACCGGTCCGAGGTCGATCCCGGAGCTCGCGACGAGCTCGGCCGCCTCTCGCTCGTCGAAGCGCAGGTCGGCGGCGCGGAGCTCGAACAGCGCGCCCGCCGCCCGAAGACGGCCCAAGGGCAGCGGCGGGTCCGAGCGGGTGGCGAGCGCGACCTGGGTCGTCGGAGGCAGGCGGTCGACGACTCGCTCCATGACATCGTGCACGCTCCGCCCGCGGAGGAAGTGGTAGTCGTCGAGCACGATGACGAGGCGGTCCTGCAGCGCGGCGAGCTCCTCCAGCAGGCGGGGGACCGCCCCGTCGGCCGCGCCGGGTCCGGTGAGGTTCGGCGTCGGCCTCACGCTCGTACCGAAGCCCGGGATGGCCTGCCGCAGGGACCCGACCAGCCGATCGAGCAGGCGGGTCGGGTCGGAGTCGGCGGGCTCGAGCGAGACCCAGGCGAACCGCAGCCGCCCGGTCTCCGCGGCGCGCCACTGGGAGATCAGGATCGACTTGCCGTAGCCGACCGGGGCATCGACCAGCAGCACGCGGGCCGTGGCCTCTCGGAGCGCCCGGACGAGCCGCTCGCGGGGGACCAGGCCCCCCCGGCTCCCCGGCGGCGCCGCCGTCCCGGCCCGAGTCGAGGTCTGGGTGATCGTCCGTCCCGCCACGGTGTCCTTTGCAGCCGGCGATGAGCACGAGACGCCCTGGGGCCGCTCGGCGCGAGGTAGTGAACCACAGGGGCACGAACCTGCCATCCGGAGCCCTGCCCGGGGGCTCACCCGGGTGAATCCGGGAACGGGTGACGACGACGGCCGCCGGGGCGTTCGACAGTGACCTCACGGGACGCGGTCCCGGCTGAGGGGAGGCATGGGACATGGATCTGGGCGAAGTGCTGTGGGCGATGCTCGCCTTCTTCTTCTGGTTCATGGTCATCTGGATGTTCATCACGGTCTTCGCGGACATCTTCCGGCGCGAGGACCTGTCGGGAGGGGCGAAGGCCGGCTGGATCATCCTGATCGTGCTCCTGCCGTTCCTCGGGATCTTGATCTACATGATCGCCCGCCCCCGGATGACCGAGCAGGACCGGCGGATGATGCAGCAGGCGCACGAGGCCGAGCGCCGGGCGTCGGGATACTCCGCGGCCGACGAGGTCGCGAAGCTCGCCGGCCTGCGCGACGCGGGCGAGATCACTGCCGAGGAGTACGAGGCGATGAAGCGCCGGGCGATGTTGGACGTCTGAGCACGACCCCGCCGGATCGCCGGGAGACGACCGCGGCGGGATCGGAAGGGGTGGCCCCGTGGGACAGAACCGCGAGCCCTCGGCGGTCGGGCAGCGCTACCGGATCGTCGTGCGCGGCGAGTTCGGGGAGCTGCTGACGGCCGCGTTCCGCGACGTTTCCGTGACGGCGGGCGGCGGCAAGACCGAGCTCGTCGCGACCGTGAGGGACAGCCAGGAGCTGTACGGGCTGCTGGATCGTCTCCGCGACCACGGGATCCATATCGAGGAGGTGAGCGAGATCGATGGGCGCGACTGACGCATCCTCGACCGTTGCGGCCAGACCCCGCCCGGTATGGCACGCCTCGGACGCTCCGGAGGTCGCCCGGGAGCTCGGCGTCACCGTCGAGCAGGGCCTGAGCGCGGACGAGGCCCGGAGCCGGCTCGCGACCCACGGGCCCAACAAGCTGGCGTCCGGGAAGAAGGAGTCCGGCTTCCACGCGTTCGTGCGTCAGTACCAGGACTTCATGCAGATCATCCTGCTCGGCGCGGCGGTGATCAACGCGCTGGTCACGGACGACTTCGCGACGACCGCCCTGCTCGCCGGGCTCACCGTGCTCAACGCGGTGATCGGCCTCCGGCAGGAGGCCAAGGCGGAGGCGAGCGTCGAGGCGCTCGCCCAGATGATGAAGACGATCGCCCGGGTCCGCCGTGACGGCCAGGCCGTCGAGATCGACGCCGAGGAGCTCGTGCCGGGCGACGTCGTACTGGTGGAGGCGGGCAACCGCATCCCCGCCGACGGGCGGATCTGCGTCGCGGCGACGCTGGAGATCGAGGAGGCGGCCCTCACGGGCGAGAGCCTGCCGGTCGGGAAGCAGACCGAGGCCGTCCAGGGCGACGACGTCCCCCTCGGCGACCGCATCTGCATGGCGTACATGAACACCTCCGTCACGCGCGGGCGGGGCGAGTTCGTGGTCACCGACACCGGGATGGGCACCGAGATCGGCCACATCGCCGACATGCTCGCGAAGACCGAGGCGGAGAAGACGCCGCTGCAGAAGCAGCTCGACGGCCTGTCGAAGATCATCGCCTCGATCGCGGGGATCGCGCTGGTGCTCGTCGTCGTCTTCGGGCTGATCCGCGGCGAATCGTTCGAGACGCTGTTCGTCACCGGCGTCACCCTCGCCGTGGCCGCGATCCCGACGGGTCTGCCCGCGGTCGTGACCGCGCTCCTGTCGATCGGCACGCAGGAGATCGCGCGGCGCAACGCGATCGTCAAGCGGCTCCCCGCCGTCGAGACCCTCGGCTCGACGTCCGCGATCTGCTCCGACAAGACCGGGACGCTCACCCTCAACAAGATGACCGCCCGGGAGATGGCGATCCCCGGCCACAACCGCTTCACGGTCACCGGTGAGGGCTACGGCATCCAGGGCGAGATCAAGCACGTCGGCGGGGAGAGGATCGATCTGGACGCCTACCTGCTGCCGATGATCCTGTGCGCGGACGCCGTGCTCGACGGCGAGAGCCTGATCGGGGACCCGACGGAGGGGGCCCTGATCGTGCTCGGGGCCAAGGGCGGGCTCGACGTCGACGAGACGCGATCCACGTATCCGCGGATCGCCGAGGTGCCGTTCGACTCCGACTACAAGTTCATGGCCACCTTCCACGAGATGCAGGGCGACGGTGGCGAGCCGGTCGTCCGCTGCTACGTGAAGGGCGCGCCCGACGTGCTGATCTCTCGTGGCGGGTCCTACCGGGATCCCGATGGAACGACCGTCCCCGTCACGGACGAGAACCGCCACCTTGCCCTCGAGGCGAACGACCGGATGGCCGAGGGGGGTGAGCGCGTCATGGTCGTCGCCCAGCGGGACTTCGACCCGTCGACGTTCGACCCGAACGGGCAGCTGATCGACCTGGTCCAGGACCTGACGCTCCTGGCGATGGTCGGGATCGTCGACCCGCCGAGGGCGGAGGCCAAGGACGCGATCGCCGAGTGCAAGAGCGCCGGCATCCGCGTTCGGATGATCACCGGCGACCACGCGACGACCGCGGGCGCGATCGGCTCCGAGCTCGGGATCGAGGGCCGCGCCATCACCGGCGCCGAGTGGGCGGCACTGAGCGACGAGGAAGCGCTGGAGCAGCTCCCGGAGATCGGCGTGATCGCGCGGGTCGCGCCCGAGGACAAGGTCCGGCTCGTCCGGCTGCTCCAGCGGAGCGACAACATCGTGGCGATGACCGGTGACGGCGTGAACGACGCCCCGGCCCTCAAGTCGGCCAACATCGGCGTCGCGATGGGGATCACGGGCACCGAGGTCTCCAAGGAAGCCGCGGTGATGATCCTGACCGACGACAACTTCGCCACGATCGTGGGCGCCGTCGAGTACGGCCGGGCGCTGTACGACAACCTCCTCAAGTACCTGCGGTTCCAGATGTCGACGCTGGTCGCCTACATCGCGATCTTCATCATGGCCGGCATCCTCGACATCGCCGGCGGGATCCCGCTGAACCCGCTGCAGATCCTGTGGCTCAACATGGTCATCGACATCCCGATCGCGGTCGCGCTCGGCTTCGACGACCCGACCGAGGGGCTGATGGAGCGGGCCCCACGGCCCGTGGGGGCGCCGGTGCTCTCCGCGTCCAACTGGGTCCGGCTGTGCGTCCAGGGGGCCGTGATGACGATCGGCTCCCTCGTCGCCTACCAGATCGGCGAGTCCAACTTCGACCTCGCGGTCGCGTCGACGATGTTGCTCACCACGTTGTCGCTGTTCCACCTCGCGGCGGGGCTCCTGGCGCGCGACCAGGTGCACACGATCTTCAACGTGCACACGTTGCCCGGCCCCCGTCAGCTGCGCCGGTACGGCCTCGCGCTCGCGGCGATCATCCTCGTGACGGAGATCGGCTTCCTGCAGCGCGTCTTCTCGATGGTCGGCCTCAGCTTCAACCAGTGGGCGGTCTGCCTCGGCATCGCGCTCACCCTCGTGGTGGTCGAGGAGGTCATCAAGGTGTTCATCCGTCGGCGGAACCGCCCCCACGTCGACAGCGGCACGCTCATGCCGGCGGTGGCCGCGCTCGGCGGATCGTAGGAAGGAGAGGACGATGGCGTTCAACCTGCGGAACCGCAGCTTCCTCAAAGAGCTCGACTTCACGCCGGACGAGCTTCGGTTCCTCCTGAAGCTCGCCGCCGACCTCAAGGCGGCCAAGTACGGCGGCTACGAGCGTCAGCACCTTGCCGGCAAGAACATCGCGCTGATCTTCGAGAAGACCTCGACGCGCACGCGGACGGCGTTCGAGGTCGCCGCGCACGATCAGGGCGCGCACGTCACCTACCTGGAGCCGTCCGGCTCCCAGATCGGCCACAAAGAGTCGATGAAGGACACCGCGCGGGTGCTCGGGCGCGCAGAGCCGAACGTCCATCCCGAGCTTGCACCCCATCACCATGAGCGAGTTCCCCATGTTGAAGCGCCCGTCGCCCAGGTAGCAGTACGCGATCTCGTGCAGGTGCTTGTCGCTGTGCTCGGTCATCGTCAGGACGTCGGCGAGGGTCTGCGTCGGGTGGAACTCGTTCGTGAGCCCGTTCCAGACCGGGACGCCGGCGTGCTCGGCCAGGATCTCGACGGTGTCCTGCCCGAAGCCGCGGTACTCGATGCCGTCGAACGTCCGCCCCAGGACCCGGGCCGTGTCCTTCATCGACTCCTTGTGGCCGATCTGGGAGCCGCTGGGCTCGAGGTACGTGACGTGCGCGCCCTGGTCGTGGGCCGCCACCTCGAAGGCCGTCCGCGTCCGCGTCGAGGTCTTCTCGAAGATGAGCGCGATG
>DATBMU010000095.1:0-6369 GCA_036554665.1 Actinomycetota bacterium
GCCGGCCGCCTCGGCGCGGCGCCGGACCGCGTCGAGCTCAGGCGACCTGCGCGTAGTCCGTGCCGATGAAGATCGCGAGCTGCGCCGTCTCGTCGACCGTCTGGCCGGCCGGGAGCTTGGCGATCCGGACCGTGTCCTCGATCCGGCTGAAGAAGTCGTTCGCGAGGAACTCGGCCTCGACCCGGTCCTTCTTCGCCCGGTAGTAGATCGTGGTTGTGTCGGACAGGGACGGCGCCGTCCCCGGCTCGAGGGCCTCGTAGTCGTACCGCTCGACGAGCTCGGTCGTCGTGTCGCCGGCGAGCCCCTCGACCCCGGCCGCGTTCATGACCACGATCACCGTCCCGGCGATCGTCGGGCTCTGCGTCGGCTGCTCCGTGGGGGACTCCGTCGGGCTCTCGCTCGGCGACTCGGTGACCTCCGTGTCGCCACCGTCGGGGAGGGTGCCCGTCCCGCCGCTCGTCGTGTCGGGGAACGCCCGGTTGATGACGACGACGCCGCTCACGACGAGCGCGACGATGATCGCGAACCGGAGGGTGCTGGCGGCCACGGAGAGGTAGAAGCTCCTGTTCGTTGGCGGCTCGTGCCGGCCCATCCTACCCGTGGGGCGCGGGATGCCCAAGCCGGCGCGGGAGCCGGATCCGGCGTCGGCCGTCGCGGAGTCGCCGCAGGCGCCGGACGAGCATGGGGTCGAACGCGAGCGCCTCGGGGCGGGCGAGCGCCCCCAGGAGGACCTGCCGGTACCGGGTCGGCGTGATCCCGAGCGCCTCCCGGATCGCCCGCTCCTTCGAAGCTCCGGCCCACGCGACGGCCCGCTCGAACTCCAGCACCGCCCGCGTGAGCTCGTCGAGCTCGGGGGCCCGCTCGGGGAGCCCCGGGGCAAGCTGGCGCGTCGGCACGGCGCTCACGGTCGCAGGCTATCAACCGGGTCCGACGCCGGGTCGCGCCGGTCAGCCGGCGAGGGCGCGGATCTGCCGGACGGCAACGGTCACGGCGGCCAGGTCGCTCGCCTCCTCGAGCGCGAGGCTCCGCATGAACCGGCCCAGGCGCTTCGTCGGATCCTCGTGGTGGCTCGCGAAGACGGCGAAGCCCTCGTCGACGGGGCCGCCCTCCGCATGCCGCAGCACGTGCTCGGCGAGCCGGCGGCGGGCGGTGCGGAGATCCTCCTCGACGGCCAGGAGCGCCCACCGGTGCCACCGGGTGGTCGCCGGGACCTCGGCCAGGCGCGCCTCGAGCCAGTCGATGTACGCGGCGTCCCCCACGAGGAAGAACGCCCGCGTGACCTCCTCGACCGATCGGCCGGTTTCGGCCGCCACGCTCACGACGTTGGGGCCGTGCACGAGGAACCGCTGGAGCGCGTGCCGGCGGGCGATCTCCTCGGGGACGCCACGCTCCGTCAGGGTCCACGCCTCACGCTCCCGCTGAACGCGCCACCCCTCGGGCGCGACGGACCACAGCTCGGCTTCGAACCGGCGGAACGGCGCCCGGTGCGCCTCGACCGCGCGTCCGAGCTGGTCCGGGGCGTTGCTCAGGTACCAGCGCGAGAGCACGTCGACGAGCCGGTCGACGCCGGTCATCAGCTCGTCGAGCAACGCCGGCTCGACGGTCCCGACGAGCGCCTCGATCGCCCGCCAGCGGTCGACCCCGTCCGAGACGTCGCGCGCGATCCGGTAGGCCCGCACCACGTCGGCGGGCTCGGCGCCGGTCTGAGCCACGACGCGCGAGACGAACGTGATCCCCTGCGAGTCGACGACGTCGTTCGCGGCGAGGGTGGCGATCAGCTCCCGGCGCAGCGGATGCTCGCCGAGCGCGTCCCCGAAGCGCTCCACGATCTGGGGCGGGAAGTAGGCGCGGAGGTCCTGCTCGAGGTACCGCGAGTCCGGCAGGGAGGAGTCAAGGAGCGCGTCCGTGAGGCCCTGCTTCGCGTAGGAGAGCAGCACCGCGAGCTCCGGCCGCGCCATCCCGCGTCCCGCCCGTCGCCGCTCCGCCATCTCCTCGGCGCCCGGCAGCGACTCGAGCCCGCGGTCGAGCAGCCCCTGCCCCTCGAGCGTCTGCATCAGGTCCTCGTACGCCTCCATGCGGCTCGGGGACAGCTCCGCCTCCTGCGAGAGGATCTGCGCCTGCAGGAAGTTGTCATACAGGACGTGCTCGACGACGTCGGGCTCCACCTCCTCCAGGAGCGCGTTCCGCTCCTCGAGCGTGAGCGCCCCCCGCCGCATCACGAGGCCGAGCAGGATCTTCAGGTTCACCTCGTGGTCCGAGCAGTCCACGCCGGCGGAGTTGTCGATGAAGTCGGTGTTGATCCTCCCGCCGCCGAGGGCGAACTCGATCCGGCCGCGCTGCGTGAACCCGAGGTTGCCGCCCTCGGCGACCACGCGGCAGCGGAGCTCGTCGGCATCCACGCGGAGGCCGTCGTTCACGCGATCGCCGGCGTCGGCATGCGACTCGGTGGACGCCTTCACGTACGTCCCGATGCCGCCGTTGTACAGGAGGTCGACGGGCGCCCGCAGGATCGCCTGGATCAGCTGGTTCGGCTCGAGCTCCTCCTCCTCGATCCCGAGGGCGAGACGGATCTCCGCCGAGATCGGGATCGACTTCAGCGTGCGGGCCCAGACGCCACCGCCCGCCGAGATCCGCTCGCGGTCGTAGTCGTCCCAGCTCGACCCCGGCAGCTGGAACAGCCGACCTCGCTCGGCGAAGCCGGCGGCGGGGTTCGGCGCCGGGTCCACGAAGATGTGGCGGTGGTCGAACGCGGCCACGAGGCAGATCTGCTCCGAGTAGAGCATCCCGTTGCCGAACACGTCGCCGGACATGTCGCCGATGCCCACGACCGTGAAGGGCTCGTTCATCACGTCGGCGCCGATCTCGCGGAAGTGCCGTTTCACCGACTCCCACGCGCCGCGCGCGGTGATGCCGAGCGCCTTGTGGTCGTAGCCGGCGGAGCCGCCCGAGGCGAACGCGTCCCCGAGCCAGAAGCCGTACTCGCCGGCGACCGCGTTCGCGGTGTCGGAGAGCGCCGCCGTGCCCTTGTCCGCGGCCACGACGAGGTACGGGTCCTCCTCGTCGTGGACGACGACGTGCTCCGGATGGACGACGCGCCCGTCGATCAGGTTGTCGGTCAGGTCCAGCAGCCCGTGCATGAACTTGACGTACTGCCGCGTGACCTCCTGCTTCAAGGCCTGCGGATCGGCGATCTGCCGCTTCAGCACGAACCCGCCCTTGGAGCCGGTCGGCACGATCACGGAGTTCTTCACCATCTGGGCCTTCATCAGCCCGAGCACCTCGGTGCGGTAGTCCTGCCGACGGTCGGACCAGCGGATCCCACCGCGGGCGACCTTGCCGCCGCGGAGATGGATCGCCTCCATCTCCGTCGAGTACACGAAGATCTCGTACAGCGGCGTCGGCTTCGGCATCTCGGGCACGTCGCCCGAGCGGAACTTGAACGCCATCGTCGTGGCGCGCGGTTTGAACGCGTTGGTCCTGACCGTCGCCTCGATCACGCCCAGCGCGTTGCGAAGGATCCGATCCTGCTCGAGCGAGACCACGGCGTCGAGGTCGCGGACGATCTCCGCCCGGATCGCCTCGAGCGCCGCGGGATCGCGCCGTCGCGACGGATCGAACTTCTCCTCGAACAGGCGGACGAGGCCCGCCGCGATGTGCGGATGCGCCGCGAACGCCTCGTTCTTGTACTCGACCGGGAAGCTCGCGTTCACGCGGTGGTGGAACTTGCGGTAGGCCCGGAGGATCTCCACCTGCCGCCAGTCGAGGTCGGCCGTGACCACGAGCCGGTTCAGCGAGTCGGAGTCGCACTCGCCCTTCCACACCGCGACGATGCAGTCGGCGATGCGCGCCCCCGTGCGCTCGACGGGCAGCGGCTCGTTGTCGGAGCCGAGGACCCCGAAGTCGTGCAGGTACCGTTCGTCCTCACCGGGGAGGTGCGTCGGCAGCTCCTCGACCACCCGGAGGCCGAGGGACTCCAGCGTCGGGACGAAATCCGAGAGTTGGATCTTGCCGCCCACCTTGTAGAGGCGGACCCGCGTGAGGACCTGGTCGACGTCCGCGCGGTTCACGAGACCGACCACGAACGCCTCGTCGCCCGCCTCGAGCTCCTCGAACCGCAGGATGTCCTCGATCGCCACGTCGACCGGCGTGATCGCCTTGTAGTGCTCGGGGAACCGATCGGCCCACCGGTCGAACAGGACCCGGGCGCCCTCCTCGCCGTGCACCTGCGCGAGCCGCTCCTCGAGCCGGTCGTCCCAGGTCCGCGCGATCTCGACGACCGCCTGCTCGAGCTGCTCGAACGACACGTCGGGGATCTGCCCGGCCGCGACGTGCACCGTGTAGTGGAGCTGCGCGAGCCCGCTCTCGCCGAACTCGAGGTGCTCGTCGATCGACGAGCCGCTGAACCGGCTGAGGAACAGGGTCTGCAGTCGCTGCCCGATCTCGGCCGTGTACCGCTCCCGCGGGAGCGCCACGAGGAGCGAGACGCTCCGACCGTAGAGGTCGCGGCGGACGAACAGCTTCACGTGCTGCTGCTCCTGCAGGTGGAGCAAGCCGACGACCTGCGCGCGGAGCTCCTCGGCCGAGGCCGCGAACAGCTCGTCCTTCGGGAAGCTCTCGTAGATCGAGACCACGGCCTTGTAGTCGTGCGTCCCCGCCAGCAGGTCCTCGGCCTCGAGGATCTGCGCGAGCTTGCGCTGCAAGAGCGGCGTCTTGCTCGCCGGCTCCATGTAGGCCTTCGAGGTGAACAGGCCGACCAACCGGGCCTCGCCGACGATCCGGCCGTCCTCCGACACGCGCCGGACGCCGATGTAGTCCATCCGCGCGCGCCGGTGCACGGTCGAGGGCCGGTTCGTCTTCGAGTAGATCAGCAGGTCGCCGCCCTCGATACGGCTCCGCAGGTTCGGCTCGATCGTCGCCAGGGCGACCGGCGTGTCGTACGCGGACCACCCGGGCTTGGACAGGATGCCGAGCCCGCTGCCGGGCACGGCGGCGAGCGCGCGACCGTCCGGGAGGTCGATCAGCGCGTACTCCCGGTACCCCAGGAGGACGAAGTTCAGGTCGAGGAGCCACTCGAGGAACGCCACCGTCTCGGCGACCTCCGCCTCCGAGTACAGGGCCGAGCCGTCCCTCGCGATCTCGATCATGCCCCGGAGGGCGTCCTGCATCGCGGGGAAGTCGCCCACCGCCAGGCGGACGTCGCCGAGCACCCGGCGGATCGCGTCCTCCAGGTCGGCCATCTCGGCGGCCGGGAGCCGGCCCTCGACCTCGAAGTGCATGACCGACTCGTGGTGCTCCGCGTCGCGCACGTGCAGCACACCAACGATCCGCCCGTCGGGTCCGCGATCGACGCCCATGACCGGATGGATCACGAGCCGGACCGTCAGGCCCCGGGCCTCGAGCTCCTCGTTCACGGAGTCGAACAGGAACGGCGAGTCGACGGTGTTGGTCTCGAGCACCGTGCCGAGCGTCTGGTACCCGTCCGCGGCGACCGTCGGGTTGAAGACCCGGACCGTCACCTCATCCGCCCCCCGCGCGTCGGCCAGGCGGAAGGCGCCGACCACCATGGCGAGCAGCTCGTCCTCCGAGAGGTGGGCGAGGTCGGCCGGCGACACCCGCCGCGTGAAGGCCGTCGCGAACGAGGCGACGGCCTCGCGCTGCTCGGGGGGGACCTCGGACGCGATCCGTTCGACCAGACGGTCCGGTGGCGTCCGAGGGACCGGAGCGGCCTCGTCCGTGGTGGTCACCGGACCATCGTACCCGGGCCCCGTTCGCCGGTTCCCCGGGCCGCCTTCACCCGCAGGCCCGCCGAGCCGACATACGGTAGGAGAGCCGGACCGACCGGCCCACACCGCCATGGCCGACGTACGGACGCACGACGCGGGGGCCTCGGCGCACGAGCACGAGCTGCGCTCGGTCGCTCAGCTCCGGTTCCTGCACGGCCTGGCGCAGCGCCTCAACACGCTCGACGACGTCATCGCGATCGCGGAGGCGATCACGGTCGAGCTCCAGACGCTGATCGACTACCACAACTGCCGGATCTACCTGCTGCAGGACGACGGGATCCGGCTCCTTCCGATCGTGTTCCGGGGCTCGCTCGGCGAGTACGAGAGCGAGACGCTCGAGGAGCTCGAGACCGTCGTCGGCGAGGGGATCACCGGTCACGCCGCGGCGATCGGCGAGACCCACTACTCACCGGACGCGCTCAACGACCCGATCGGGGTGCAGATCGAGGGCACCTCCGAGATCGACGAGTCCATCCTCGCCGTCCCGATGAAGATCGGGGACCGGGTGACCGGGGTCATCGTCCTGTCGAACCTCGGCGTCGACCAGTTCGACGACGAGGACATCCGCGTGCTCGAGGTCCTGGCG
>DATBMU010000101.1:0-6980 GCA_036554665.1 Actinomycetota bacterium
GTTCAACGTGGCCGACCTGGTGATCGGCCTCGGCGCGCTGATCGTCGTCCTCGGCATCGCCGTGGGTGGCATCGGCGTGGCGCTCGCCGGTCTCGTGATGCCGTCGGTGTCGCGCCGGCTCCGCGTGGAGACCGTCGCCGCCACCACGCCCGTGGTCTGAACGACCTCGGATCCGACGACCTCGAGCGGCGCCCGGCTCGGCCGGGCGCCGCTCCACGTCCCGGCCTCCCCGCGCGACCGCCCTCCGCCCCACGGCTTTGACGCTGTGGCGAAACCGCAGGTAGCATGGGGCGTCGGCCGCTCCGGCCGGCATCTTCTCTGTATGAAGACCTACTCGCCGAGACCGCGCGACATCGAGCGCCGCTGGTACGTGATCGACGCCAGCGGGGCGGTGCTCGGGCGCCTGTCGACGGAGGTGGCCGCGATCCTGCGCGGCAAGCACAAGCCGATCTTCGCCCCGCACATGGACACGGGCGACCACGTCATCGTGGTGAACGCCGACGGCGTCCGGCTCACCGGTGGCAAGGAGGAGACGAAGGTCGCCTACCGCCACTCGGGCTACCCGGGCGGCCTCACCGCGACGAAGTACGGCAAGCTCCTGGCCGAGCGGCCGGTGTTCGCGGTCGAGAAGGCGATCCGCGGGATGCTCCCGAAGAACCGGCTCGGCCGCGCGATGTTCAAGAAGCTGCAGGTCTACGCCGGTCCCGAGCACCCCCACCGTGCGCAGAAGCCGCAGCCCCTGCGGCTCGGCGAGGTCCCCCCGTGGGACGGCCTGCCGAAGCCGAAGGCCGAGCCCGTCGCCCCCGAGCCGGCCCGCACGGCTTCTCGACCGGAGCCCTCGGCGCCGGCGGCCAAGCGGACGACCGCCAAGCCGACGACCGCCAAGCGAACGACCGCGAAGCGAACGACCGCGAAGGCTGCGAGCGCCAAGGCCTCCACCGCCAAGGCCGGGACGACCAAGAGCACCGCGAAGCGCTCGACCGCCAAAGCCTCCACGGCGAAGCCCGCCGCCACGCGCTCGACGGCCCGTCGGACGAAGAAGGAGGACTAGGTGGCGCACATCGCGACCGGTCGCCGCAAGGAAGCCGTGGTGCGCGTGCGCCTGGTTCCCGGCACCGGGGACTTCCGCCTGAACGGGCGCTCGCTCGACGACTACTTCACGACGCGCGCGCACCGCATCGTGGTCTCGGCCCCGCTCCGGCTCGCCGGCCGCGACAAGGATCTGGACGTCGTCGCCCGGATCGAGGGCGGCGGGGTCTCCGGGCAGGCCGGCGCCCTCCGCCTCGGGATCGCCCGCGCCTTGATCGAGCTCGACCCCGAGCTCCGCCCCGTCCTGAAGAAGGAGGGTTACCTCTCGCGGGATGCCCGCGAGAAGGAGCGCCGCAAGTACGGGCTCAAGAAGGCCCGCAAGGCGCCGCAGTACTCCAAGCGCTAGTCCCTTCGGGGAAGGCGCTCGACCCAACTCTCCTGGAAGGCGCTAGACGCCGTTCCCTTCGACCCGCCCGGCCTCGCCCTCGGCGAGCGCGGCCTCGAGCGCCTCGCGCGCGCGCTCCTCGAACTCGGCCGGCACGAACAGGTGCACCGGGCCCACCCGGTACGGGCCGCCGCCCTCGCCCTTGGCGAGGACCGGGATACCCTCGTCCTCCAGCCGGGCCTTGGCGATCTCTCCTTCGGGAACGGACGGGGTCGTCAACACGCGCACGAGATCGGACATGCGCTCATCCTCCCACGCGGGCGTCCCCGGACCTATATATCGACGACCATCGATCCATGTGCTAGCCTACGCATCGATGAACGTCGATGGACCAGCCCGGGAGGTTCACGGTGCGTGAGCTGACGGTGCTCGGGCCGGTCCCCGCCGAGTGCTGCGTCCCGCTCGGCGCGCGCGGGATGTCGGAGGCGGACGCCGAGCTCACGGCGACGGTGTTCAAGTCGCTCGCGGACCCGAGCCGGGTCCGGATCGTGAACCTGCTCGTCACGGCCGGGGAGCCCGTCTGCGTGTGCGACCTGACGCCGCAGCTCGGCCTGTCGCAGGCGACGGTGAGCTTCCACCTGAAGAAGCTCGTGGGCGCCGGGCTGCTCGAGCGCGAGCAGCGCGGGGTGTGGGCGTACTACTCGGTCAACCGCGAGGCGCTCGAACGGCTCGCGGCCGTGTTCCGGACGAAGGAGGTCAGGGGATGAGCGAGGTGCGCGAACAGGTGCGGGAGCACTACCGGAAGGCCGCCCTCGGCGTGCTGAACGACGACGGGTGCGGATGCGGACCCGAGTGCTGCGGCGGGGCGGAGGCGTCGGAGTCCGCCGCGCTGTACGCGCCCCACGAGCGGGCGGAGCTGCCCGACGCCGCCGTGCTGGCGAGCCTCGGATGCGGCAACCCGACGGCGGTCGCGGAGCTCCGCGAGGGCGAGGTCGTGCTCGATCTGGGCTCGGGCGGCGGCATCGACGTGATCCTGTCGGCCCGGCGCGTGGGCCCGCAGGGCAAGGCGTACGGGCTCGACATGACCGACGAGATGCTCGAGCTCGCTCGCCGTAACGCGGCCGAAGCCGGAGCCATCAACGTCGAGTTCCTCCGCGGCTACATCGAGCAGGTCCCGCTCCCCGACGGCAGCGTCGATGTGATCATCTCGAACTGCGTGATCAACCTGTCGGACGACAAGCCGAAGGTCTTCGCCGAGATGCGCCGCGTCCTTCGTCCGGGCGGGCGGCTCGGCATCACCGACATCGTGGCCTCCGACGCGCTCGATGCGCAGCAGCGAGCCGAGCGCGGGAGCTACGCCGGTTGCATCGCCGGCGCGCTGTCGTTCGACGAGTACCGGTCGGAGCTCGGACGGGCGGGGTTCACGGCGATCGAGGTGGAGCCGACGCACGAGGTCACCGACGGGATGTTCGGGGCGATCGTGCGGGCGACGAAGCCCTAGGCCCGCGGCTCGACCCCGAGCTCGTCCAGGAGCGCGCGGACCCGGCGGCCGAGCTCGTCCCGGATCGGGCGGACGTCCTCGACCGGGCGCCCGGCGGGGTCGTCGACCTTCCAGTCCACGTAGCGCGCGCCCGGGAACACCGGGCAGGAGTCCCCACAGCCCATCGTGACGATCACGTCGGCGTGTCGCAGGATCTCGTCCGTCCAGCGCGCGGGGGACGCGCCCGAGATGTCGATCCCCACCTCCGCCATCGCCGCCACGGCGGACGGGTTCACGTCGCTCGCCGGCTCGGAGCCGCCGGAGACGACCTCGACCCGGTCGCCCGCGAGGTGACGCATCCAGGCGGCCGCCATCTGCGACCGCCCCGCGTTGTGGACGCACAGGAACGCGACCGTCGGACCTGTTTGACGCCCTCCCTGGTCGGTCACCCGTTCATCCTCGCCGACGGCCCGGTCTCCGTCCACCGCATCGTCGTCGTCGGTACGCTGTCGGGCCCATGGGGAGGCTCTTCGGCACGGACGGGGTCCGAGGACGGTTCGGACGCGACCTGACGACCGATCTGGCGCGCGAGCTCGGACGCGCGGCGGTCGTGGTGCTCGCGCGCTACGAGCGCGACGCCCCGACGTTCGTGATCGGACGGGACACCCGGGCCTCGGGCGAGCCGCTCGAGGCCGCGCTCGTCGAGGGGATCACGCGCGGGGGCGGAGACGTGTACCTCGCGGGGATCGAGCCGACGCCGGCGATCGCGTTCCTCACGACCGCGCTCTCGGCCGGGTCGGGCGTCGTGATCTCCGCCTCCCACAATCCCCCCGAGGACAACGGCATCAAGTTCTTCGGGCCCTTCGGGTTCAAGCTCTCGGACGACCTCGAGGGCGAGATCGAGGCGGAGGTCGCCAGCGGCGAGGGCGACATCGGCCGGCAAGGCCGGGTGCTGGATCCTCCGGCGGGCGCGCCCGAGTACGTGGACCACGTCGTGGCGGCGGCGGAGACCCGGCTGGACGGGATGCGGATCGTCGTCGACTGCGCGAACGGAGCGGCCTCACGGCTCGCGCCCGAGGTGCTGCGCCGGGTCGGCGCGGAGGTCTACCCGATCTTCGCCGAGCCCGACGGGACGAACATCAACGTCGGCTGCGGTGCGCTCCACCCCGAGGTGGTCGCGGGCGCCGTCCGCGCGGCGGGCGCGGACGCGGGCGTCGCGTTCGACGGCGACGCCGACCGGGCGCTGTTCGCCGATGCGGGCGGGAACGTGATCGACGGCGACCAGGTCCTCGCAGCGTGCGCGATCGAGATGAAGGCGCGGGGACGGCTCGACGGCGACCTCGTCGTCTCGACCGTGATGGCGAACCTCGGGCTGCGGGTCGCGATGGAACGGGAGGGGATCCGGTTGCTGCAGGCGCCGGTCGGCGACCGGTACGTGCTCGAGCAGATGCAGGAGCACGGCGCCGTGCTCGGCGGCGAGCAGTCGGGGCACGTGATCTTCCGGGACCACGCGACGACCGGCGACGGGCTGATCACCGCCGCGCGGTTCCTGTCGCTCGCTCGCCGCAAGGGGGTGAGCGTGGCCGAGCTCGCGGGGGTGATGCGGCGCTTCCCGCAGGTGATGGTGAACGTCGAGGTCGGCCACCGCGACGGTCTCGAGGACGCCGGCCCTGTGTGGGAGGCCGTCCGCGCCGTCGAGGCCGAGCTCGGCGAGACGGGACGTGTGCTCGTGCGTGCCTCGGGCACCGAGCCGCTCGTCCGCGTGATGGTCGAGGCCGAGACCGAGGAGGCCGCTCGCAGGCACGCCGAGACGCTGGCCGAACGCGTGCGCGCGACGCTCGGGCGCGGGGCGTAGGTCGTTCGGGCTGAGGGCTTCCCCCAGCCCCTGCGGCGCAGGACCTGCTGCTACGCTCGATGCTCCATGTGCGGCATCGTGGGCTACGTCGGCCCCGACCAGGCGCTCCCGGTGATCCTCGAAGGCCTTCGACGCCTCGAGTACCGGGGCTACGACTCCGCCGGCGTCGCGCTGCTCGACGGCGAGCTCGCGGTCGTCAAGCGCGCCGGCAAGCTGTCCGAGCTCGACGACGCGCTCTCCGAGCGGCACCCGCCGGCCGGCTCCGTCGGCATGGGGCACACGCGCTGGGCGACGCACGGCGCGCCGACCGACCGCAACGCGCACCCGCACGTCGACTGCACCGGCCGGATCGCGGTGATCCACAACGGCATCGTCGAGAACTTCGCGACGCTCCGCGCCGGCCTCGAGAAGCGCGGGCACACGCTCACGTCGGAGACGGACACCGAGGCGGTCGCGCACCTGATCGAGGAGAAGCAGGGCACCCTGCCCGACCGCGTGCGCGAGACCGTGCGCGAGCTCGAGGGCGCGTACGCGCTGGTCGTGCTCTCCCTCGACGAGCCCGACGTGATCGTCGGCGTGAAGGTCTCCTCGCCGCTGATCGTCGGCCTCGGCGACGGCGAGAACATCCTGGCCTCCGACATCCCCGCGGTGCTCTCGCGCACCCGGCACGTGCTGCCGCTCGCCGAGGACCAGGTCGTCGAGGTCCGCGCCGACGGCGTGCGCGTGACCGACCTCGACGGCGTCGAGGTCCCCGGGAAGCCGTTCGAGGTCGAGTGGGACGTCGCCCGGGCGCAGAAGGGCGGCTACGACGACTTCATGCGCAAGGAGATCGACGAGCAGCCCTCGGCGATCCGCGACACCCTCGTGGGGCGGCTGAACGAGCACGGGATGCTGGCCCTGGACGAGCTGCACATCGACCCGGACGTCCTCCGCGACGTGGGCAAGGTCTTCGTCGTCGCGTGCGGGACGGCGTACCACTCCGGGCTCGTCGCGAAGTACGCGATCGAGCACTGGGCGAGGATCCCGGTCGAGATCGACATCGCGTCCGAGTTCCGCTACCGCGATCCGGTCCTCGGCCCCGACACGCTGACGCTGGCGGTGAGCCAGTCGGGCGAGACGATCGACACGCTCGAGGCGGCCCGGCACGCCGGACGGCAAGGCTCGCGCGTGCTCGCGGTGACGAACACCGTCGGCTCGTCGCTCGCGCGCGAGGCCGACGCGGTGATGTACACGCACGCCGGTCCGGAGATCGGCGTCGCGGCCACGAAGACGTTCGCGACGCAGATGGTCGCGCTGCACCTCGTTGCGCTCTATCTCGCACAGGTCCGGGGGCCGATGTTCCCCGAGGAGGTCGCGGAGGTCGTCGCGCGGATGGGGGAGCTGCCGGAGGAGGTCCAGCGCACGCTCGCGCTCGACGGCCGGATCCGCGCGATCGCCGAGGAGATCCGCGACGCGACGGACGTTCTGTTCATCGGACGGCATACCGGCTTCCCGGCGGCGCTCGAGGGCGCCCTGAAGCTGAAGGAGATCAGCTACGTCCACGCCGAGGGCTACCCGGCCGGCGAGCTCAAGCACGGCCCGATCGCGCTCGTGGAGGAGGGCGTGCCGGTCGTGGCCGTCGCGACCGAGTGTCACGTGTACCCCAAGATGCTCTCGAACATCCAGGAGGTGCGCGCCCGCGGGGCCCGGGTGATCGCCGTGGCGAGCGAAGGCGACGAGGAGATCGCCGCGTACGCGCAGGACGTCCTGTACGTCCCGCGGGTGGCCGAGCTCCTGGCGCCCGTGGTGGTGACCCCGCCGCTCCAGCTCCTCGCGTACCACGTCGCGAAGCTCCGGGGCTGCGACGTGGACCAGCCGAGGAACCTCGCGAAGAGCGTCACGGTCGAGTAGCCGTCCGGGCCGGCACGGCTTCGGGGGCCGATCGCCGGGCTACCCTATGGGCCGTGGAGATCCTCGGGCTCGGGGTCGACATCTGCGAGATCGCGCGGATGGAGCGGGCGCTGGAGCGCCATCCGACGCTCCGGCAGCGCGTGTTCACGCCGGAGGAGATCGCCTACTGCGACTCGAAGCACCGGCCCGCAGAGTCCTATGCCGGCCGGTTCGCGGCGCGTGAGGCCGTCATCAAGGCCCTCGGCGGCTACCGGGGCAAGGCGTGGCAGGACATCAGCGTCACGCGGGCGCCCACCGGAGCGCCGGCGATCCGGCTCGAGGGCAACGCGAAGCGACGCGCC
>DATBMU010000112.1:0-4549 GCA_036554665.1 Actinomycetota bacterium
GATCGGAGCGCTTGGACGAAGGTCTCGGCGGCCAGATCGTCCGCGAGGTCCGGGCCCAACCGACGCTGCAGATACCGATGGATCGCGGGGAAGTGCCGTTCGAACACGGCGGCGAACACCGCCGGTTGCTCCCAGGACGCGACGATCAGCTCCGCGTCGTCTCTCGGCTCCTGCATCTCATCATCTCTTGCCCGATCGTCGCCGACCGGTTCACCGCGCGTGGTCGATCTCAACGATACCGGTGACCCGTTGCGGTCCGGGACGGATGGGGCATGCGCCGCTCGGTAGACTCGGGCGGGACCGGCTCGCGGGCGGCAGCGTCCGGAGAGCGTCCGGAGAGCAGGAGGGCGCCGAGATGACCACGCACGTCGAGCGGTCCGAGATCGCGGACGACCCGCGGACCGCCGAGCACCTGGAGCTCGTCGAGCGGTATTCGGCGCACAATTACCACCCGCTGCCCGTCGTGATCGCCGAGGGCGAGGGCGTCTGGGTCACCGACGTCAACGGGCGCCGGTACCTGGACATGCTGGCCGCCTACTCGGCCCTCAACTTCGGCCACCGGCACCCGGTGCTCGTCGCCGCGGCGAAGGAGCAGCTCGACCGGCTCACGCTCACGTCCCGCGCCTTCCACAACGACCAGATGGGGCCGTTCCTCCGCGACCTCGCCGACCTGTGCGGGATGGAGAAGGCGCTCCCGATGAACTCGGGCGCGGAGGGCGTCGAGACCGCGATCAAGGTCGCGCGCAAGTGGGGCTACGAGGTGAAGGGGGTCGCTCCCGACCGGGCCAGGATCGTGGTCGCCGACGGCAACTTCCACGGGCGCACGATCACGATCGTGAGCTTCTCGAGTGACGAGGCCTCCCGCGCGAACTTCGGCCCGCTCACCCCCGGGTTCGAGGTCGTCGCCTACGGCGACGCGGACGCGCTCGCGGCAGCGCTCGACGACGACACGGTGGCGTTCCTCGTCGAGCCGATCCAGGGCGAGGCCGGCGTGGTCGTCCCCCCCGACGGCTACCTCGCGCGCGCCCGCGAGCTCTGCTCGGAACGAGGGATCCTGCTGATCGCGGACGAGATCCAGACCGGCCTGGGACGCACCGGGTACACGTTCGCGGTCGAGCACGAGGGCGTCCGGCCCGACATGTTCATCCTCGGCAAGGCGCTCGGCGGCGGGATCGTGCCGGTGTCGGCGGTGGTGGCCGACGACCCGGTGCTGGGCGTCCTGAAGCCCGGGCAGCACGGCAGCACGTTCGGCGGGAACCCGATCGCGTGCGCCATCGGCCGAGCGGTGATCGCGATGCTCCGAACGGGCGAGTACCAGGAGGCCTCGCGCGAGCTCGGCGATCTCCTGCTCAAGCGGCTCCGCGAGGCCGACCTTCCGGCGGTCGAGGAGGTCCGCGGTCGCGGCCTGTGGGCGGGGATCCAGCTCACGCCGGCCGCGCGACCCGCCCGACGCGTGGCCGAGCGGCTGCTCGAGCACGGCGTGCTCGCGAAGGACACGCACGAGTCGACGATCCGGCTCGCGCCGCCCCTCGTCATCACGCGCGAGGAGCTCGACGAGGGTCTCGACCGCGTGATCGAGGTCCTCGGTTCGACCCCCTCGTAGCACGGTTCCGCCGACGTCCTGACCCCCGGTCGGCGGTCGGCGGAGAAGCGCCGGACCGCTCGCCGATAGACTCGGCCGTCCGCTCCGAACGGAGGTCCCGATGGGCAAGGGTTTCCTCGAACGCCTGGCCGACGGTCCCGTGCTCGGCGACGGCGGGTACCTCCTCGAGCTCGAGAAGCGCGGGTACGTCCAGGCGGGACCGTTCACGCCCGAGGTGGTGATCGAGCACCCGGAGGCGCTCGCGCAGCTGCACCGGGAGTTCCTGCGCGCCGGCGCCGAGGTCCTGCAGACGATGACCTTCTACGCGAGCGACGACAAGCTCGCGACGGTCGGGCTGGCCGGCAAGGTGGACGAGATCAACCACGACGCCGTCCAGATCGCGCGCGGGGTCGCCGACGAGGGCGACGCGCTCGTGGGGGGGAACCTCTCGCTCACCTGGGCGTACGAGCCGGACGACGCGGCGAGCGCCGACCACGTCCGGGGGCTGTTCGACCGGCAGCTGCAGGTCCAGCTCGACGCCGGACCGCCGGACCTGTGGATCGGCGAGACGTTCTCCTACCTGGGCGAGGCGCTGCTGTTCGTCGAGCGGACGCGGGCGACGGGCCTCCCGGTGGTCGTCACGATGTCGTTCGAGCAGCCGGTCCCGCGTTCCTACGAGGGCGACACCCCGGCCGAGTGCGCCCGCAGGCTCCGCGACGCCGGCGCCGACGTCGTCGGTGTGAACTGCCTGAACGGACCGGAGCAGCAGCTGCCGATCGCGGTCGAGATGCGCGGGGCCGTCGACGGGTTCGTCGCGGCGCAGCCGGTGGCCTACCGAACGACCGCGGCGGAGCCCGACTTCACCTCGCGACCGAGCTTCCCGTACGAGCTCGACCCGATCCAGCTCTCACGGCAGGAGATGGCGGACTTCGCGCGCGCGGCCAGGGACGCGCGGATCGACTTCATCGGCTCGTGCTGCGGGTCGGTCCAGGCGCACGTCCGCGCGATGGCCAAGGCGCTCGGCAAGGTGCCGACCGAGGAGCGCGCGTGGCGGAGCTCCGGCAAGGCGATGAGCGCGTACGAGTACCACGCGCACGCCGAGACCGAGGGCTGAGTGGCCGACCGCAAGGAGTTCGAGGTCGCCGTCGTCGGCCTCGGCGGGATCGGCTCGGCGGCCGTCTACTGGGCGGCCAAGCGGGCGGGCGCCGGGGTGCTCGGGCTCGAGCGGTTCGAGCTCGGGCACGAGCGCGGAGCCTCGCAGGACCACTCACGGATCATCCGGCTCAGCTACCACGCCCCCGAGTACGTGCGCTTCGCCCGCGACGCGTACGCCGCCTGGTCGGCCGTCGAGGAGGAGTCGGGCCAGCGGCTCGTGATCCGCACCGGCGGGATCGACCTGTATCCCGACGGCGCGCACGGCTGGGCCGAGGACTACACGCGCTCGCTCGACGAGGTGGGCGTCGCGTACGAGTGGCTCGACGCGGGCGAGGCGATGCGCCGGTGGCCGCAGTGGCGGCTCTCGGACGACGTCCGGGTGATGTACGAGGCGTCGGCGGGCGTCGTCGCCGCGGCCAGGGCCAACGAGGCGCATCGCCGGCTGGCTTCGACGATGGGTGCGACGCTCGTCGATCGTGCCCGCGTCCTCGAGGTGCGCGAGACGGGCGGCCTGTTCGAGCTCGCGACCGAGGCAGGGACGTTCCGGGCCGAACGCCTCATCCTCGCGGCCGACGCCTGGACGAACGAGCTGCTCGAGCAGCTCTGGCGCCCGATCCACCTGACCGTGACCCAGGAGCAGGTGACGTACTACGCGTCCCGGGATCTCGACGCGTTCTCGCCCGAGCGCTTCCCGATCTGGATCTGGATGGGCGTCCCGTCCTTCTACGGCATGCCCGCGTTCGGCGAGGCGGGCGCGAAGATCGGCTGGGACGTCGGCGGGCCCGAGGTGACCGGCGACACCCGCTCGTTCGAGCCGAGACCCGACTACTCCGCGACGGTCGACGCCTTCATGCGCGAGCACCTCGAGGGTGGGTTCGGTCCGTACCTGCGTCAGAAGACCTGTCTCTACACGATGACGCCGGACCGGGACTTCGTGCTCGACCTGATCCCCGGGCACGAGCACGCGGCCGTCGGGCAGGGCGCCGCGCACGCCTTCAAGTTCGCGAGCGTGTTCGGCCGGTCGCTCGTCGAGCTCGTCTTCGACGGGAGCGCGCGCTCGGACGTCGGCGCCTGGAGCGTGGAGCGCGAGATCCTCACGATGGCCGATCCGCCGAGGTCCTTCACGGTCTGAGCGCGTCGGTGACGCATGGCGGGGTACTTCCGCTAGCGTGGGAACCGTGAAGCGACTGCTCGCGCCGCTGTTCGTGTTCGTCCTCGTCCTGATCCCGTCGCCCGCCTCGGCCGATGTGCGGGCGGAGTTCGCGCTCGGCATCCTGACGGTGAACGGGGACCGGGACGGCAACGCGATCGTCGTCGAGTGCGTGAACGGGAACGTCCGCGTGAACGACGCAGCGCCGGCCGGTGGCAGCGTGCGCTGCACGAACGTGGAGTCGATCCTCGTCCGCGGGGGCGACGGCCCGGACCGGGTGGTGCTCTCCGACGTCGGGCGGACCGCGTTCGACGTGCTGCTGGAGATCGGCCTGTTCGGCGAGAGCGGCAACGACACGCTGATCGGGTCCCAGCTCGCCGACCGGCTGGACGGCGGCGGCGGGATCGACGAGCTCCGAGGCGGCGGCGGCGCCGACAAGCTCTACCCGGGCGGGGGCGGCGGCCAGGTGGTCGGCGGCTCGGGCCGGGACACGGTCACCGTCTCGGGAGGAGGGCTGTGGACCGTCGACGACGACCGGATCTCGCGACTCGATCCGGTCTCGGAGGAGACCACCCTGCAGAGCGTCGAGGCGGTCACCGTGAACGGCGAGAGCGGGAACGACACGGTGGGCGCGGCGGCGTTCTCGGGACGGCTCGTGCTCG
>DATBMU010000123.1:0-16862 GCA_036554665.1 Actinomycetota bacterium
TCCCTCGCCGTGAGCCCGCGCTCCGGCCCTGCCTGCCGCGAGACGAGCATCGCCTGACGGATCTCGGGGAACAGGTCCCCGGGCTCGTTGGAGGCCGACCCGTCCACGCCGAGGCCGACACGTGCGCCCTCGTCGATCAGCGCCCGCACCGGTGCGATCCCGGCGCCGAGCCGCAGGTTGGACGACGGGCACGTGGCGACGCCGCTCCCCGTCTCCGCGATCCGGCGGACGTCCTTCTCGTCGAGCTGCACGCAGTGCGCGAACCACACGTCCGCGCCGAGCCAGCCCCAGTCGTCCATGAGCTCGACCGGCCGGCGCCCGAACTTCTCGAGGCAGAAGCGCTCCTCGTCCAGCGTCTCGGCCAGGTGCGTGTGCAACGCGACGCCGAGCCGGCGCGCGAGCTCGGCGCTCTCGCGCATCAGCCGCTCGGTCACGCTGAACGGCGAGCACGGCGCGATCGCGATCCGCAGCATCGAGCCGGTCGACGGATCGTGGAAGCGCGAGACCGCGCGCTCGGTCCGCTCGAGCGCCTCGTCGGTGGCCTCGACCACGGCGTCGGGTGGGAGACCTCCGTCGGAGACCCCCAGGTCCATCGATCCCCGGCAGGGATGGAACCGCAGCCCGAGCTCGAGCGCGGCCTCGATCTCGACCTCGAGGAGGTCGCCCGCCCCGGCCGGATGCACGTAGTGGTGATCGGTCGTCGTGGTGCATCCCGACAGCGCGAGGGTCGCGAGTCCCGCGCGGGCGGCGGCCCGCTCCCACTCCGCGTCCAGTCCGGCCCAGACCGGATAGAGCTCCACGAGCCATCCGAACAGCCCCTGCTCCGTGGCCCGGGCGCGCGTCAGCGTCTGGTACAGGTGGTGATGCGAGTTCACGAGGCCGGGGATCGCGACGCTGCCCCGGCCATCGAGGCGCTCCTCCGCCTCGGCCGGCGGGGTGCCGGTCCCGACCCAGGCGATCTCGCCCCCCTCGACGAGGATCGAGGCGCCGGGGAGCTCGGTCCCGCCGTCGTCCATCGTCACGACGGCCTCGCAGGACTCGACGAGCAGGCGCGTCACGTCGACACCTCCCCGCCGCGACGGGCGGCCAGATGGACGGCGTCGAGGATCTTCTGGTACCCGGTGCACCGGCACAGGTTGCCCGAGAGCGCCTCGCGGACCGTCACCTCGTCCGGCGACGGGTCGCGCTCGAGCAGGTCGGTCACGGCCACCACGAGCCCGGGTGTGCAGAACCCGCACTGGACGGCGCCGGCCTCGACGAACGCCTCCTGCACGGGGTGGAGCCGGTCGCCGTCGGCGAGCCCCTCTACCGTTCCGACCTCCCGGCCGTTGGCCTGCGCCGCCAGGACGAGGCACGCGCAGACGAGCTCTCCGTCGAGCCACACCGAGCACGAGCCGCACTCCCCCTGCTCGCACGCGTTCTTCGAGCCGGGAAGCTGGAGATCGTCCCGCAGGAACGAGAGCAGGCTCGCGCCCTCCCAGGCGTCCGCCTCGCGCCACTCGCCGTTGACGCGGATCTTGATCAGCACGGCCGCCGCTCCACGATCGGGCTCACGAGACCATCGCCTCGTCCGCGCGCTGCTCCATCGCCCATCCCACCGCCCGTCGCGCGAGCACGCGGAGCGCGTGACGCCGGTAGGCGGCGGTGCCGCGGACGTCGTCGATCGGCTTCGCGGCCTCGGCGACGAGCTCGGCGAAGGCCTCCGCCGCGCCGCCGGGCAGCGGGGCGGCGAGGTCGTCCCACGCGCCGGCCCGCTCGAGCTCGGCCGCGAGCTGCCGCTCGGCCTCCGGGACCCGGATCGCCGTCGGCGCGACCGCGCCGAGGGCCACCCGCACGCCCCGACCCGCGGGGTCGAGCGCGAAGCAGAGCATCGCGATCGAGATGACCATCGCGTTGCGCGTGCCGACCTTCGAGTAGGACTGCGGGCCGTCGAGCGGCCGCCACCGCGCCCCGAGGATCAGCTCGTCGGGGCCGAGCGACGTGGCCTTCACGCCGGTGATGAACGCGTCCCACGGCAGCCACCGCTGGCGGCCGCCGGCGGCCACGAGGCCGATCTCCGCGTCGTGCGCCGCGAGCACCGGGAGGCTCTCGCCGGCCGGCGACGCCGTCCCGAGGTTCCCGCCGACCGTGCCGCGGTTGCGGATCTGCGGGGAGCCGACGCCCCGCGAGGCCTCCGCGAGCGCCCGGAGCTGCGGGAGCTCCCGGAGGATCCGCGTGTAGGTCACGCCCGCCCCGAGGAACAGCCGGTCGTCCTCGATGCGCCACTCCCGGAGCTCGGGCAGGCGCGAGACGTCCAGGAACGCCTCCGGGCGGAGGCGGTCGAAGTTGACCTCCACCATCAGGTCGGTGCCGCCGGCGATCGGGACGGCCTCGGGACGCGAAGCGCGGAGCTCGAGCGCCTCCTCCAGGGTCCGCGGCAGCAGCACGTCCACGTCGGCCTCAGGCTCCTCCGACCCCGAAGGCGTCGATCATCGCCTCCACGTCGTCGCCCAGCGGGTACAGGATCGGACAGGTGCAGCCGGTCTCCACGTACTCCCGGACCTTCGCGCGGCACTCGTCCGGCGTTCCGGAGGCCGTGACCATCTGCACCACGTCGTCGGGAACGAGCGCCATCGCCCGGCGGATCTCCTCGGGGCCGGCCGGCCACGTGAGGACCTTCGCGATCTCGTCGAGCAGCGCCTGATCGACCCCGCTCGCCTTCCCGATGTGCGGCTGCTGCCCGAGGTACTGCGTGACGAGCTCGCGGGCGCGGTCGAGCGCCGCATCGCGATCCTCGTCGAGCGAGCACACGACCAGCTGCGGGCGATCCACGTCCTCGACGCTCCGCCCGGCCTTCGCGGCGCCGGCCGCCAGATGCTCCATCGCGGTCTCGTTGTAGGCGGGGCTCACGAGGTAGTTCAGCAGCGCGCCGTCCGCGACCTCGCCGGCGAGCTCCATCATGCGCATGCCGGTCGCTCCGAGGTAGATCGGGACGTTCCGCGGCGAGCGGTCGCCGTGAACGATGTCGATCTCGATGTCCTCGACGTCGACGAACTCCCCGTGGAACGTGACGTTCTCCATCGCGATCAACCTGCGGACGACCTCGATGTACTCGCGCATCGCGAGCAGCGGGCGCTCGCGTCGGACGCCGACCTTCGAGGCGAGCGGCTCCCACCACGCGCCGATGCCGAGCAGCACGCGACCGGGCGCGAGGTCGTCGAGCGTCACGAAGGTGGCCGCCATCAAGCCGGCGTTGCGGGTCCAGTTGTTCACGACGCCGGACCCGACCTTGATGCGCTCGGTCGTGGCCGCGAACGCGGCCCTCGGCACCGTCGCCTCGCGGACGAGCCGGCTCTCGGCCTGCCAGACGGCTTCGAACCCCCGCTCCTCCGCGTACCGCACGTACCGCATCCCGTCGCGGATCGGGTGCTTGTCCTGCAGGTAGAGCGCGACCCGCCCCTCCGAGGTGACCGGCATCCTCACGCGCCTCCTTCCGGCTCGAACGGATGCTCCGGGATCTCGTCGATCCGTGCCCACAGGCGATCCGCGGCCTCGCGGCACCGCTCGCGCAGCGCCTCGACGTCCGGACGCGTGAGCCGCCGGTCGCGGACGACGACCTCGCCGCCGACGACTACGTCGCGCACGAGCGCCGACGACATCCCGAAGACCCAGTGACCCGCCAGGTTCCCGGCCTCGAGCGGCGTCGGGGGGTCGTACGCGAGGACCACGAGGTCCGCGGGCGAGCCCGGCTCGACCCGGCCGAGCGACGGCTCCCCGGTCGCGGCGCCGGCCAGGCGCGCGGACGCCGCGAGGCGCTCGAGCGCCCACCCGGGTCCGACCGAGCCGTCGGCCTCGCGCGCGCGCCAGTAGGCGGACCTCGACTCGGCGAACATGTCGCCGTCGATCCCGTCGGTCCCGAGCGCGACGCGGTCGCCCAGCGCCGCGACCGGCGCCCGGCCGACCCGGTTGTTCATGTTCGATCGGGGGTTGTGCGCGACCCACGCCCCGGCCGAGCCGATCAGCTCCGCCTCCCGCTCGTCGACGTGGACGCAGTGCGCGAGGAGCGACCGGTCGGTGAGCGCACCCGCCTCGGCGAGGCGCTCGACCACGCGGCTTCCGAACCTCGCCTCGGCGTCGCGCTCGTCCGCGGCGTCCTCGGCGACGTGGACGTGGATCCCCGCGCCGAGCTCCTCCGCGAGCGCGACGCACCCCGCGAGGGTCTCCTCGGAGAGCGTGAACGAGGCGTGCGCGCCCACCATCGCGGTGGCGCGCGGACGGGCGGCCTTCGCGAAGCGCCGATGCTCCTCCAACCCGGAGGTCGCGCGTTCGGGGCCGTCGCGGTCGGTGACCTCGTAGCAGAGCACGGAGCGGGCCCCCACGTCGTCGAGCGCGGAGGCCACCCGGTCGAGCGAATCCTCGATCGCGTTCGGCGAGGCGTGGTGGTCGACGATCGTCGTGGTGCCGGCGAGCAGCGCGTCGGCGCCACCGGACCAGGCCGACAGCCACACGGCGTCCGCGTCGAGCGCCCGGTCGAGCCGCCACCACACCCGCCGGAGGATCTCGACGAACGTCCGGGGCGGCTCGAGACGGAACGGCATCCCGCGTGCGAGCGCCGAGTACAGGTGGTGGTGCGCGCAGACGTTGCCGGGGATCACCACGCACCCGGAGCAGTCCAGCACCTCGGCGTCCTCCGGTGCGGTGCCCACGGCGACGACCCGTCCGTCGCGAACGACCACGTCGCCCGCCGACACGGCCGGCGGGTCGAGCGCGGTGACGACCGTGCCGCCGACGAGCGCGAGGGTCACGGCGCCCCCGTACCGCTCATCCCGCCGCCTTGCGCGCGGCGGCGGCCGCCAGCCGCGGGACGAGCGCGGCCGCCGCGGCGGAGTCGCGCATCGGGAGCCGCGTGCGCCACGTGCCCTCGAACGCGTGCAGCGCACCGGCGCACGCGGCCGCCGTCGGCACGAGCCCGATCTCGCCGACGCCCTTCGCGCCGAAGGGGCCCTCGGGCTGGGGGACCTCGACGAGGATCGTCTGCACGTCCGGCATGCGCGGCGCCGGCACGATGCCGAGCGACTTCAGCGTCGTGGTGGTGGGGAAGCCGCCCTCGACCGCGTACTCCTCGGTGAGCCCGAACCCGAGCCCCATGTGCACGGCGCCCTCGATCTGCCCCTCGAGCAGCGTCGGGTTCATCGCGCGGCCGACGTCGTGCGCGGCGACGACCTTCTCCACCTTGCCGTCGTCATCGAGGATCACGACCTGCACCGCCCAGCCGTACGCGAAGTGCGTGACCGGGTCCTCGACGTCCGTCCCCGGCTTGCTCGTCCAGTCGACGACGACCTCGCCGAAGAACTCACGGCCGGCCAGGTCCTCCAGCCGCCCCCCGTCGAGCTCGGCACGGAGCTGCTTCGCCGCCTCCTGGACCGCCCGCCCGCCGAGCACCGTCGATCGCGACGCCGTCGTCTGGCCGGTGTCGAGCTCGCGCATCGTGTCGACGATCACGCGGACGCGTTCCGCCGTGATCCCGAGCTCCTCGCACACGACCTGCAGGAGGACCGTGTTCACGCCCTGACCCATCTCGGTCCACGAATGGAACAGCGTCACGGTCCCATCGGCCTCGGGCCGCAGGATCGCGCGCCCGAACTCCATCAGTCCGTTGCCGATCCCGGTGTTCTTCACCCCGCATCCGATCCCCGCGTACCGGGCCCCCCGGTAGAGGTCGCGGACCGCCTCGAGGCACGCCTTGATCCCGACGCCCTCGCCGAGCACCTGGCCGGTCCCGAAGCGGTCGCCCACCTCGAGCGCGTTGCGCCAGCGGATCTCCCAGGGATCGATCCCGACCAGCTCGGCGAGGCGGTCGAGCATGCCGTCGACGGCGAACGCGACCTGGTTGACGCCGAACCCCCGCATCGCGCCGCAGGGCGGGTTGTTCGTGTACACCGCGGTCGCCTCCACGTCGACCGCGTCGAACCGGTACGGCCCGCACGCGTGGCCGGCCGCGCGCTCCAGGACCTTGTCCCCGACGCTCGCGTACGCGCCCGTGTCCCCCGCGATCCGAGCGCGGACGCCGGTGAGCCGTCCGTCGGCGTCGCACCCGACCGTGTACGTCATCGTCAGCGGATGGCGCTTGGGGTGGAAGCGGAGGCTCTCCTCCCGCGTGAGCGTCAGCAGGACCGGGCGGCCGGTCACGACGGCCGCGAGCGCCGCGTGGCACTGGACGTTCAGGTCCTCCTTGGCCCCGAACGCTCCACCGTTGGAGACCTGCGTGACGCGGACCCGCTCCTCGGGCCAGCCGAGGAACGACGCGATCTGGCGCCGGTCCTCCCAGACGCCCTGGCCCTGCGAGGAGACGTGCACCGAGCCATCGGGCTCGGGGACGGCGAACGCGGACTCCGGCTCGAGGAACGCGTGCTCGATGAACTGCGTCCGGAACGTCTCGGTGAGGACGTGCGCGGAGCCCTCGAGCGCAGCGTCAGTGTCTCCGCGCCGCACGATCGATCGCGACAGGACGTTGCCGCCCTCGTGGACGTTCGGCGCTCCGGGCTCCAGCGCGGCGAACGGATCGGTCACCGGCTCGAGGACCTCGTACGTGACGTCGACGAGCGCGGCGGCCTCGCGGGCGGCGTGGCGCGTCTCGGCCACGACGACGGCGAGCGCGTCGCCGACGTAGCGGGTCGTCTCGCCCTCGGCGACGAGCTGCGGCCAGTCGCGCGTGATCAGGCCCTGCACGCGCTCGCCGGGCACGTCGCCGGCCAGGAGCACCTCGACGACGCCCTCGTGCGCCCGGGCGACGGCGGTGTCGATCCGCGAGACCCGGGCTCGCGGGTGATCGCTGAACCGGATCGCCGCGTGCGCCATCCCCGGCGCCGTCAGGTCGTTGATGTACGGCTTGTCGCCGAGCGCGAGCTCCCGCCCCTCGTACCGGGCGGTGCGCGAGCCCACCCGGCCGGACATCTCGGGCTCGGGCATCGGCTCGCCGGCCCGCGAGCGCGCGACCAGCTCGACCGCGTCGAGGATCTTCACGTAACCGGTGCAGCGGCACAGGTTCCCGGCGAGCGCCTTCGCGATCTCGTCGCGCGAGGGCGCCGCGTTCTTGGCGAGGAGCCCCTCGGCCTTCATCACGATGCCCGGGGAGCAGAACCCGCACTGCGAGGCGCCCGAGACGACGAACCCGCTCGCCCACCGCTCACGTTCCTCGGGGGCCAGACCCTCCTGCGTCGTGACGTGGCGCCCCGAGGCGTGCTCGGCCTTCTGCGCGCACGAGACCACCGCCTTGCCGTCGACGAGCACCGTGCACGCGCCGCACGACCCCTCGGGGGCGCACCCGTCCTTCACGGAGGACACGCCGAGCTCCTCGCGGAGCAGCTCGAGCAGGCTCATCCCCGGTCGCGTGACGGCCGTGACCGGACGTCCGTTCAGCGTGAGTTCCACGACGGCGTCACCCCTTCCTCGGCGCTCGCCGGGACGCCGCGGCCGGATCGGTCATCCGTCCGCCCCGACGATCCGCGTGCCCGTCTCCCCGGCCAGCGCCCGCTCGACGCTCTCGGGGTCCGTGATGAGCGCCGTGCCGCCCGTCGCCTCGACGAACGCGGCTGCGGCCTCGATCTTCGGGGCCATGCTGCCCCGCGCGAAATGCGTGCCCTCGGCCAGGTAGCTCCGGGCCTCCTCGACCGTGAGCCGGTCGACCCAGGTCTGCTCCGGTGTCCCGAACCGCAGCGCCACCCGTTCGACGGAGGTGCTGATCACGAACAGCTCGGCGCTGAGCCGGGAGGCGAGCAGGGACGACGCGTGGTCCTTGTCGATCACGGCCGCCACCCCCCGCAGGTCCCCGTGCTCGTCGGCGACGACCGGGATCCCGCCGCCGCCGGCGGCGATCACCACGACGCCGTCGGCGAGCAGGGCCCGGACGACGTCCTCCTCGACGATCCGCTTCGGCGCCGGCGACGCGACGACCCGTCGCCAGCCCCGGCCGGCGTCCTCGACCACGCTCCAGCCGTCGCGCTCCCGGCGCTGCGCCGCCTGGTCCGCGTCCATGTATGAGCCGATCGGCTTGGACGGGTCGCCGAACGCCGGGTCGTCCGCGGCGACCTCCGTCTGGGTGATCACCGTCACGGCCCGCCGGTCGATCCCGAGCCGGGCGAAGTCGTTGTAGAGGTTCTGCTGCAACGCGTACCCGATGGCGCCCTGCGTGTCCGCCCCGCAGACGTCGAGCGGCACCTCGTGGAGCTCGTGCGAGGCGAGCTCGGACCGCCGGAGGATGAACCCGACCTGCGGGCCGTTCCCATGCGTGATGACGACGTCCCACCCGTCGCGGATCATCGCGGCGATGTGGCGGCAGGTCTCGCCCGCGGCGATGTACTGATCGCGGACGGTCTGGTGCGTGGTGTCCTTGATCAGCGAGTTGCCGCCGATCGCCACGACCGCGGTCCTGCCACCCATCGTCGCCTCCCCGACGTTCCGGCCGCTACTCCACGGCGCCGAGCACGAGCGACAGCAGCGCCATGCGCATCACGACCCCGTTGAACGCCTCGACCCAATACCGGGCGTGCCGGGTGCCGTCGACGTCGACCGGCAGCTCGTCCATCCGCGGGAGCGAGTGCAGGATGATCGAGTCGGTCTTGGCCTTCTCCCGCAGCAGCTCCCGGGTGACCCGGTACTCGGCGGGTGTGGTCGGCAGCGACGCCTCGCCGCGCTCGTCCCGGCCCTTCGTGTAGTCGGCCTGGACGACCGGCTCCATGTAGATCACGTCCACGTCGCCGATCACCTTCTCCACCGACTCGGCCTCGATGACCCGCACGTTCCGCTCGTCGAGCTCCGTCTGGAACTCCGGCAGGAGCGACATCTCCGGGGGCCCGACGACGTAGGAGACCACGTCGAACTGGCTGAACGCGTAGAGGATCGAGTGCATCGTCCGCATCCGCATGTCGCCGACGAGGAGGAAGTTCAGCCCGTCCAGCCGACCGAGCTCCTTCCACGTGGTGTACAGGTCGGTGAGGACCTGCGTGGGGTGCTCGCCCCAGCCGTCGCCGCAGTTGATGATCGGGATCGACGCCCACCGGGCGGCCTCCTCGGGCGCGCCCTGCTGGAAGTGCCGCATCGCGATCACGTCGGCGTAGAACTCCAGCATGTGGATCGTGTCCTTCATCGACTCCTGGTAGAAGTCGCCGGCACGCGTGTTCTTCGCGTCCGAGAACCCGAGCACGTGGCCACCGAGCCGGTGCATCGCGGCCTCGGTCGCCATCCGGGTGCGCGTGCTGGGCTGGTAGAACGCCGTGAGCAACGTCTTGTCCTTCAGAAGGTCCGTGTTGCGCCGCTCCTTGGCGATCGGCGCCATGCGGTCGCAGATCTCGAAGACGTGGAAGAACTCCTCGCGCTCGAAGTCCTTGAGCGACAGGATGTCTCGTCCGGCGAAGCTCCTCATCTCATCCTCCTTCGATCGTTCCCCGGTGCACGCCCGTGAAGAGCACGGCGACCCGCTCGTCGGGGCGGAGCTCGCCGCGCTCGGCGAGCTCGAGCAACCCGGCGAGGCCGGCCGAGCCCGTGTGGCTGACGTCGATGCCCGTCGCCTCACGGGCGAGCTCGTTCGCCTCGCGCAGCCGGTCCTCGCCGACGAGGATCGGCGCCCCGTCGGTGGCCAGCATGCCGCCCACGACGGCGGCCCAGTCGTACGTCTCGTCGTCCAGGATGCCCTCGGCGATGCTCCTCGGCTCGGTTTCCCACGGCCACATCACCTCGGAGCGGTGCGACCGCGCCCACGTCATCGCCCGGACGATGGTCTCGGGCGAGGCCTCGTGGCCCGCCCGCTGGCGCACGCGCGAGAACGCACGCTCGAGCGGATGCGCGTTCCGGGTCTGCACGGCGTGGATCCTCGGCAGCCGCTCGGGCGCCTCCATCAGCGCGGCGTCCTCGAACGCGCGCACGCACGCGCTCGCGAGCGCGCCGCCGCCGACCTGGATCACGAGCCGGTCCAGCGCCTCCCCCTCGTGGACGAGCCGCGACACGAGCTCGTACCCGAGCGTCTGGCCGCCCTCGATCGTCAGGCCGTTGTCCGGTCCCTGACACGTGAACGGGACGGCGCCGTCGGCGATCGCGCGCTGCAGCGCGTGGTAGGTCGGATCCCCGGCGACCCCGTCCTCGCGCTCGCAGACCTCGACCGCGGCGCCGAGCTCGCGGAGGCGCGCCACGACGCCCTCCTCGGCCCAGGTCGGGACGAAGACCCGCAGCGGCCGCTCGGCGGCGCGCGCGACGACCGCCGCGGCGAGCGCGGCGTTGCCGCAGCTCGCGATCGCGAGCTCACGCCCGTCGGCCGGGACCAGGCCGCTCTGCTCGGCCACGAGCAGGTGGATCATCAGGCCCATCAGGTGCCGGGCCTTGTGCGATCCCGACACGCTCCCGGTCTCGTCCTTCACCCAGACGGAACACCCGATCGCCCGCGAGAGCTCGTCGCTGCGCGCGAGCGGCGTCTCGACGAACCCCCGGCCGTCCACGCCGGCTACCGCCTTGTCCAGCTGCTCCACGAGGTGGACGTGGTCCTCGTCGCTCATCCCGTGCGCACGCCCGAGGTGGTACGCGTGGAAGAGCTCCCGGTAGCGCACGAACGGGTTCGGCTCGTCGCCGCTCGGGAACTCGACGTGCGTCGGGTCGATCTCGCGCACCATCACGTGATCCACGTCGTCGCGCCCGGCGTTCGGGCACCTGAACGGGAACGGCTCGGCCGCCGCGGCGCGGCGCCCGCACCCGGCGCAGACGACGATCGTCGCCGGGGCGCCGGTCACGCCGCCTCCGTCACGCCCGTACGGGCGTTGAACGCCCCGATCGACCGGTCCCAGGCGGGCATCTGCTCGCGCAACCCGCGCCAGAACCCCTGATCGCGACGGGCGACGAAGTCCTCGAACGACACGCCCTGCTGCTCCACCCACGTGAAGTAGCCGAGGTTGAAGATCCGCTCGCGGTCCTCGTCGCTCAGCTGCAGCATGTCGGCGGTCCCCTGCGCCTCGAGGGAACGCCCGAAGGTCTCGGCGGCCTCGACCTCCCCGAAGCCCCCGGGGAAGTCGCGGGCCAGCACCTTGTCGACCTCGGTCCGGTACATCCTCGCGCCGTCGGTGGCGACGGTGACGATCGCGTCGTCCGAACCCAGGCGCAGCAGCTTGGCCACCTTGATCGAGGCGAGGACGTTGCAGATGCTCGAGATCCCGAACGAGTCCAGCGCGGCGATCGTGTCGTCGTCGACCCCGCGCCGCCGTAGGTAGGCGCGCCCCTCGTTCGTGTTGAAGAGCACGTTCAGGGCGTCGGTGTCGCGGTCGCTCACGTCGACGACGAGGTCCGTGTTCGTCACGTTGTGGATCAGCGGCACGTGCTTGTCGCCGATCCCCTGGATGTTGTGTTCGCCGAACCCGTTGCGGAGCAGGGTCGGACACTCGAGCGCCTCCACGGCGGCGATCGCCGTCCCGTACCGGTCCTTCAGATGGTCGCCGGCCGCGATCGTCCCGGCCGAGCCGGTGGCCGAGACGAACGCGCGGAGTCGCAGCGACGTCTCGCGTTCGCGCAGGGTCTCGAACACGTGCGCGAGCGCTCGCCCGGTGACGAGCTCGTGGACGAGGTGGTTCGGGTACTCCGAGAACTGGTTCAGGATCACGTTCGAAGGGTCCTCGGCGAGCCGCTTGCACTCGTCGTAGATCTCCTTGACGTTGCTCTCGACGCCGGGCGTGCGGATGATGTCCGCCGGATCGGCGACCCAGCGCTCCAGCCACTCGAAGCGCTCGCGGCTCATCCCCTCGGGCAGGACCGCGACGCCCCGGCAGCCCATGATCCGGCTGATCGCAACCCCGCCGCGGCAGTAGTTGCCCGTCGAGGGCCACACGGCGCGATGCGAGGTGGGGTCGAACCGTCCACCCACCACGAGCGGCACGAGGCACGCGTACGCGGCCAGGACCTTGTGCGCACCGATCATCGGGAAGCGGTCGCCGAGCGCGACCACGATCCGGGCGTCGACGCCCGTCAGCGAGGAGGGCAGGACGACGTGCTCGGGGACGTCCACCGTGCCGCGGCGATCGGCCGCGTTGTACCAGTGCACGCGGAACAGGTTCAGGGGATGCGCCGCGTCCGGGTCGATGCGGGACAGCTCGTCGGCGATGCGGGCCGGGATCTTGGCGGGCTCGGCGAGCTGCTCGAACGTCGGCAGCGCGATGCCCGCGTCGCGGAACCGGTCCTGCGTCCGCTCGAGGACGCGTTCGTCCACCGCCTCGTGCTCACGGCTCAGCCCGCTCATCGCCGCCTCCCACTCACACCGGCCGCTCCCGCCGGATCCGTTCTCAGATTCTGTTGAAACCGACGGCGGCCACAGAGTACCTCCGGCCGTCCGGCGCCGGGACGTTCGGCCCTCGGCGCCGCGCCTCCCGTTGACGGAACGTAGCGGGGCCTACGGTCTCCTCCGACGGAAGGTCGGCGGCATGGTGCGGGCCGAGTTCACGGTGTTCCCGTTCCGGGAGAGCGGCGCGCTGCCGCCGCACGCTCAGGCCGCCGTCGACGCGGCGACGGCGAGCGGGCTCGAGGTCGACGTGGGTCCGCTGTCGAACGTGGTCGAGGGCGACCTCGCCGACGTACTCGACGGCCTGCGCGCGGCCGAGGAGGCCGCGTTCGCCGCGGGCGCCGACCGGTTCACGCTGAACCTCGAGCGGGTCTCGTGAACGCCGAGGCGGAGCTCGCGCGCGCGCTCTCGGACGCGCTCGGGACGTTGTACCGGGTCTCCCTGATCCGCGCCGACGGCTCCGTCGAGATCAGCTTCCGGGCCGATCGGGGCGCGCCCGTGCCTGCGGCCGGGATCGCCGTGCCGGGCTCCGCCTCGAGGCTGCTGGTGGAGGTGGACGTGGGGGCGCTCGAGGCCGCGGACCGGGTGCTCCACGACCTGGCGAACGGGTCGAGCGACACGTCGATCGCGTTCCCGAACCTGGATCGGGCGCTCGAGGACCTGGTCGCGGCGGGCGAGGCGTGGATCGGGCGCCCCATCTCGAGCATGAGCCGGCTCGAGAAGCAGCGGCTCGTCCGGTTCCTGGACGCCCGAGGGGCGTTCTCGCTGCGCAAGTCGGTCGAATCGGTGGCCGCCGCGCTCGGCGTGAGCCGCTTCACCGTCTACAACTACCTCGACGCATCGCGCGACGCCTGACGGGCCCAACCGAACGCCGTCTCGAGCGCGGTCCGTGCGCGCCCCAGCGCCGCGGGACCGTCGGCCCACCCGGAAGGGGCCGGATGCCTCACCGTCCCCCGTATCCCGTCCCGGCATGCTTGCGGCCGATTCAACAGACCGACAGCCCGGGAGGCGTAGTGCGGGAGCCCGAGCAGCCGCGTTCCACGCTTCGAGCATCCGAGGACGGCGGATCCCCCGTCGCCGAGTCACCAACCGCGTCGACGCCGACCCGGGCGCATCGGCCACCCGGCGCGTGGCGGCTCCTCGCGATCAGCTGGTTCGCGATGCCGGCCGCCGCCCTCGCGGCGCTGCTCGTCGGCGCGCTCATGCTCCTCGCGCTCGGCGCCGATGTCGCCACCGGCTACCGGGCGCTCTTCGAGGGTGCGTTCGGAAGCGTCGACGCGCTGACCAGCACCGCGATCAAGTCGGTCCCGCTGGTGCTGGTCGGCGTAGGGATCTGCGTGGCCTTCCGCGCGAACGTGCTGAACATCGGCGGCGAGGGCCAGATCGTGATGGGGGGCCTCGCCTCGACCGCGACGGCGCTCGCGGTGCCGGACCTGCCGGGACCCGTCCTCCTCCCGGTCGTCCTGCTCGCCGGCCTGGTGGGCGGCGCGATCTGGGGCGCGATCCCCGGCTACCTGAAGGCTTACTTCGAGGTCAACGAGATCCTCTCGACGATCATGTTCAACATCATCGCGGTCCAGATCATGAACTACCTGTTGAGCGGGCCGCTCGTCGATCGCGACTTCTCCGGCTTCTCCCTGATCCCGCAGACGCGCCGCCTCTCCCCGAACGCGGACCTCCCCGTCCTCGTCGGAGGCACGCAGCTGCACGGCGGGGTGATCGTCGCGCTGCTCGCCGCGGTACTGGTCTACGTCCTGCTCTGGCGGACCGGGCTCGGCTTCCGCCTGCGGGCCGTCGGGCTGTCCCGTGACGCATCCGGCTACGCGGGGATGCCGGTCAAGCGGACGATCACGCTCGCGCTGACGCTGAGCGGCGCGCTGTGCGGTCTGGCCGGCGCCGTCCTGGTGTTCGGCAGCGCCTCGCACCGGATGGTCACGGATGGGACGGCGACCGGCTTCACGGGGGCGGCCGGCTTCAACGGGATCGTGGCGGCGCTGTTCGGCGGCCTGAACCCGCTCTGGACGATCCTGTCGGCGTTCGTCTTCGGCGGCCTGCTGGTCGGCGGCACCGCGATGCAGATCGCGGTGCAGGTGCCGACCGCGCTGATCGTGGCGCTGAACGGCGTGCTCGTGGTCTTCGTGGTCGCGATCGAAGATGTGCGGCGGCGGTCCCGGCAGCGGCTCGAGTCCTTCGTGCGGGAGCCGGATGGCGGGTCGACGGCACCGCCGCCGGCCGGGGACGCGGTCGCCGTCGGCGTGGGCGAGGCGACCGACCCATGAGCGAGTTCTTCACGCTCACCGTCCTGACCTCTACGGTCGCCTCGGGCATCAGGCTCGCGACCCCGTTCCTGCTGGCGAGCCTGGGCGAGACGCTCGGCCAGCGCAGCGGTGTCCTGAACCTCGGCGTCGACGGCATCATGCTCCTGAGCGCCTTCGGCGCCTACTACACGGTCCTCGAGACGGGGAACCTGTGGCTCGCGGTCCTCGTGGCCGTGCTCCTCGGTGCCCTGATGGGCCTCGTCACGGCGGTCGTGAGCGTGACGCTCCGGGCCCAGCAGGGCATCAGCGGGATCGGCGTCTACCTGTTCGGCCTGGGCCTGTCCGACCTGCTGTTCCAGAAGCTGGTCGGGACCCCGGTGCCGGTCGCCACCTTCCCCACGGTCGAGATCCCGCTCCTGTCCCAGATCCCGACGATCGGCGAGATGTTCTTCAGCGCCAACCTGATCGTGTACGTCGCGTTCCTGCTGGTGCCCGCGCTCGCGTTCGTGCTCAACCGCACGACGTACGGCACGAAGGTGCGCGCCGTCGGCGAGAACCCCGCCGCCGTCGACAGCGTGGGGCTCGGGGTCGGTCGGATCCGCTACTCGACCGTGATCGTCGGGAGCGCGCTCGCCGGGATGGCCGGCGCGGCGCTCTCGATCCAGCTCGGGATCTTCCAGCAGAACCTCACCCAGGGCATGGGGTTCATCGCCGTCGCGCTCGTCTACTTCGGCGCCTGGCGGCCGGTCGGCGTGATGGCGGGATCGCTGCTCTACGGCCTGGTCGCGGCGACGGTGCTGACCTGGAAGACGCTCGGGATCATCCCGGAGAGCGCCTCGGACCTGGCCGCGATGGCGCCCGCGGTCCTGACGGTCCTGGCGCTGGTCGTCGTCGCCCGACGGGTCCGCCAGCCCGCCGCGCTCGCGCAGCCGTTCGTCCGAGGGGGATGACATGACACACGACCTTGGAGCAAGCACGAGGAACGACCGGAAGGGGGTCGACATGAAGGACGGGATGTTCCGTTGGGCGCGCATCGCGGCGCTCGTCGCGGTCCTCGCGATCGTCGCCGCGGCCTGCGGCGACGACGCCGAACCGGCCGACGGGGGCGAGGCCACCGGTGGGACCACCACCGAGGCGACGGGTACCACGCCCGCCGAGCCGAGCGAGCCGCTGCAGGTCGCGCTGATCGCGCCGAGCGCGACGAACGACCTGGCGTTCACGCAGTCGATGTTCGACGCGCTCAACCTGCTGGCGGACGCGGAGAACCTCGAGATCGCGGTCTCCGACAACCTGTTCGTCGTCGAGGACGCCGCGACGGCGATCCGGACGTACGCGTCGGACGGCTACGACCTGGTGATCGCGCACGGCTCGCAGTACGGCGGGTCGGTCGAGGAGATCGCGGCGGAGTTCCCCGAGGTCTCGTTCGCGTGGGGGACGGCCGGCGACACGTTCGGCCTCCCGAACGTGTACGCGTACCAGGCCGCCTCCGACGAGGGCGGCTACGTCCAGGGCGTGCTCGCGGCCGGGCTCACCGAGAGCAAGATCATCGGCGTGGTCGGCCCGATCGAGGTCGGCGACGCGCAGCTCTACGTCGACGGCTTCAAGGCGGGCGTCGAGGCGACGGATCCCTCGGTCAGCGTCAAGGTCAACTACACGGGCTCGTTCAGCGACGTGGCGCTCGCCGCCGAGGCCGCCCGCAGCTTCGTGGCGGCCGACAGCGACGTCATGACCGGGAGCGCGCAGATGGTCGTCGGCGCGATCGGTGTCGCCTCGGAGAACGACGTGGCGTGGTTCGGCACGCAGTCGAACCAGACCTCGCTCGCGCCCGAGATCGTCGTGGCGTCGCAGGTGTACCACTGGGAGGTCGTCCTGCAGCAGATCATCGACGGCATCCAGGCGGGGGCGCTCGGTGGCGAGAGCTACACGATCGATCTCGCGAACGGCGGCGAGGTGATCGAGTACAACGACGCGTTCGCCGTGCCCGAGGACGTGAAGACCAACGCCGACGCCGCGATCGAGGGGCTGACGTCCGGCTCCATCGAGACCGGCGTCACCCTCGTCTCGTAGCCGAGGATCGGAGGACCGAGCGATGCGTGCAGGCCCGGTGGCAACGCCGGAGGCCGTGCCGATGCTGGAGATGCGCGGCATCACGAAGCGCTTCCCCGGCGTCGTCGCCAACGACGGCGTGGACTTCGACGTTCGCGCCGGCGAGGTGCACACGCTGCTCGGCGAGAACGGAGCGGGCAAGAGCACGCTCGTTCGGATCCTCTACGGCCTGTACCGGGCCGACGAGGGCGAGATCCGTCTGGCGGGCGCGC
>DATBMU010000048.1:0-16559 GCA_036554665.1 Actinomycetota bacterium
GGCTCCCGCCGTCCACGGAGCGGCTCACGACCCCCGCCGCCTCGCGCTCGCGCAGCCGCTGGGAGAGCAGGTGGTCCGAGATCGCGGGGATCGCCGCCTTGAGGTCGCGGTACCGGGCCGGCCCGCCGAGCAGGACCCGGACGATCTGCGGGTTCCAGCGCCGGCCGACGATCTCGGCGGCACGCTGGAAGTGCACGCAGACGGCGCTCTCGCCCGTCGCCGCTCCTCGATCTCGATCGCTCATCACGGAATGTCCAACGCTCTCGTTCCGTTATCTACTCCCGAAAGGTGAGTGTATCCCTCGACGACGAGGGGCGAGCGAGGAGGAGGTCGGACGATGACCGACGCGACCCGAGTGATCGAAGGGGTCCAGCTGCCGCCCGCGGGGACGTGGGTGTTCGACAAGGCGCACACCAGCATCGAGTTCGTGGCCCGGCACATGCTCTCCAAGGTGCGCGGCCGCTTCACGGAGTTCGACGGCACGATCGTGATCGGCGAGGGTCTGGAGGATTCCTCCGCCGAGGTGGAGCTCGAGGCCGCGAGCGTCGAGACGAAGACCGACATGCGCGACGACCACCTGCGCAGCGGCGACTTCTTCGAGGTCGAGAGGTACCCGAAGGTGACGTTCCGCAGCCGGGAGGTTCGCCCGACGGGTGGCCGGACGTTCCAGCTGGTGGGGGACCTGACGATCAAGGACGTGACGAACGAGGTGGTGCTCGACGCGGAGTTCCTGGGGTTCGGCCCCGGGCCGCAGGGCGCCGACGGTCCGCTGATGGCGGCGTTCACCGCGAGCACCGAGGTCAACCGCGAGGACTGGGGCCTGACGTGGAACATGGCCGTCGAGACCGGCGGCGTCCTCGTCGGCAAGACGGTCAAGCTCGAGATCGACGCGGAGCTGCTGCTGCAGTCCTGACTAGGATGGCCGGGCCATGCGGGTGGCCCTGTGCCAGGCGAACTGCGGCGCCGACGTCGCCGCGAACGAGCGACAGGTCTTCGGCCTGCTGGATCAGGCCGCGGAGGCCCGTCCGGATCTGATCGCGCTCCCCGAGGTCTGGCCGTGTCAGGGCTCCGCACCGCAGATGCGCGCGGCCGCCGAGCCGCTGGACGGTCCGCGCGTATCGCGCCTGGCCGAGGAGGCGCGACGCCGGTCGGTCTGGGTGCAGGGCGGGAGCGTGCTCGAGCTCGACGGCGAGCGGGTGTTCAACACGAGCGTGCTGTTCGACCGGCAGGGTGAGCTCGTCGCGACGTACCGGAAGATCCACCTGTTCGACGCCGATCCGCCCGGCGGCGTCCCGAGCCGGGAGTCCTTCCTGTTCTCGGCCGGCGACCAGGTCGTCACGGCCGAGACCGAGTTCGGCCGGGTCGGGCTGACGATCTGCTACGACCTGCGCTTCCCCGAGCTCTACCGGCAGCTCGTCGTGCAGGGCGCGACGATCCTGTTCGCGCCGGCGGCGTTCCGGCACGAGACGGGTCGGGACCACTGGGACGTCCTCGTGCGCGCCCGGGCGATCGAGGACCAGGCGTTCGTGATCGCCGCGGCCCAGTGGGGGACCTGGGGCCCGGAGGGCCGCGAGCGCCGGAACCACGGCAACAGCCTCGTCGCGGACCCGTGGGGGCGGGTCGTGGCCCGCGCGCCCGAGGGGGTCGGGGTCACGCTCGCCGAGGTCGACCTGGAGGAGGTCACCCGGGTGCGGGAGGCCCTTCCGGCGCTGGGCCATCGCCGCCTGGGCCCGACCTGCTAGTCACGACGGACCAGGGTGGGAGCTTTTCCGCGCTCCGCGTTCAGTTCCGGGTGTCCCCCTGCCGATAACTCATCCCGAAGGGTTGGTCCCGAAACGGCAAACCGCCGGGAACGGCGGGACGCAAAGCTCCGGGCCCTACCGCTCCGAGGAGCGCGGGTAGCCGAGCCGCCGAAGGACCGGGCCTCCACCCGGAGCCCGGCCTGCCGGGACCCTGAGCTGGGGAGTCGGGATGGCGCAGGTGATCCACCGGAGCCGGTCACGGATCGCGGCCGCGCTCCTCCTGTCCGTCTCGCTGCTCATCTCGGGCTTCGCGACCGACCACGCCCGAGCCGGCGAGGTCGCGAGGAACCGTGCGGAGATGCTCCGGCTCACGAACGAGGCCCGCGACCACAAGGGTCGCGACGCCTTGGAGCTGGACGGGGCGCTCTCCAAGTACGCCATGCGGCACTCACGTGCGATGGCGGAGGAGGGTGAGCTCTTCCACACGGAGGACCTCGCGGCCAAGCTGAAGGGGCGCGAGTGGTCGGTGGGGGGCGAGAACGTCGGCGTCGCCTCGTCCCTCAGCGACCTCCAAGCCGCCTTCATGGCATCGAAGCCGCACCGGGGCAACATCCTGCGTGAGGACTTCGAGCACACGGCGATCGGGGTCGTCAAGTCAGACGGGAGCTTCTGGGTGACCGTCATCTTCTACGGCTAGCCCCTCCCGACCTAGCTGTAGATCAGAAGCGCCCCGGCCTCCTGGCCGGGGCGCTTCGCCGTCCGGGTCCGGCGCGCTCAGGCCCGCCCTGGCAGCGCGAGCCTCAGGCCCGCTCGAGGTCCTCGGGAGAATCGACGTCGATCGGCGCGTCGCCGCCGACGTCGACGTTCTCGACGAGCTCGGGCCGGCGCTCGATGAGCGCTCTCGCGCCCACGTCTCCCTCCAACCGCCGAAGCTCGCCCCATAGCTCACGGGCGACGAGCGCCGGTCCGGGCCCGGACCGGAACGCCAGCCGGACGATCGGGGATCGGCGGGCCGCGTACGCGTCGAGCAGCTCGCGAACGTGCTGGGGCGTGATGCCGGGCTGGTCGGCGAGCAGCACGACGGCTGCCCCGCTCGAGGGGTCGGCGTGGTCCAGACCGACGGCCAGCGAGGAGGCCATCCCGCTCGCGAACGCGGGGTTGACGACCCAACGCGCCGAGCCGAGCCGGAGCGAAGCGCGCACCCGCTCGGCATCGTGGCCGAGCACGACGATGATCTCGTCGACGCCGGCCTGCGTCGCCGCGTCGATCGCGTACTGCGCGAGGGGCTTGCCCCGCAGCTCGGCGACCTGCTTCGTGTCGCCGAACCGGGTCCCTTCACCCGCGGCGAGGACGATCGCGCTGATCATCGTCGTCGGAAGAGCTTGCGGAAGAAGCCGGCGATCGCCGCCCAGATCGCGGCGAGCCCCAGCCGGATGCCCGAGATCGGCTTCGCCTTGACCGCGGGCGCGGGACGCGTGGTGGCCTCGCCGGCCCCGGTTCCGGCCCCCGGGGCCGCCTCGGCGACGGGCGCCTCCGCGGCGGCGGGGACCTGCTCGGCGGCCAGCATGCTCTCGTGCAGGCACTCGGCGAACTGAGCGGTGAGCTTGCGGCTCACCTCCGGGAGCAGGCCCCGGGAGAGCTGTGCCACGGCGCCGCTGAGCTGGATGTCGGCCGTCATCCTGACGAGGGTCTCGTCCTGCCCCGGCTCGAGCCAGCTCGTGACGACGGCGTTCGCCGCGCCCTTGCCCTTCTGCTCCATCCCCCGGGCGTGCAGCACGACGCGGTGTTCGTCCTCGTTGCGTTCCTCCATCGAGACGGTGCCGGCGAAGGCGAGCGACACCGGGCCGAGCTTCATGTTGACCTTGCCCTTCCACGAGGTGTCGTCGATGGTCTCGGTCAGCTCGGCGCCCGGCATGCACGGCGCGACCCGCTCGACGTCGAGGAGGTACGCCCACACGTGGTCCATCGGCGCCGGCACCGTGAACTGGTTCTCGATCTGCACGCGAACCCCCTGGTCGAGACTGCGCGCAGGGTACCGCGCCCGATCGTCACGCGGGATGTCCGCCCGCTCATCCCCAGATGTCGCCGAGCGTGAACCCCTCCGGGAATGGATCCGAGTCGTCGAGCACGTACTCCGCGAAGCCGGTGATCCACGCTCGGCCGCTGAGCGTGGGCACGACCGCGTCTCGATCGCCGACCGTTGTCTCCTCGATCAGGCGACCCACGAAGCGCGTGCCGAGGACCCCCTCGTGCACGAAGTCCTCGTTCAGACCCAGCTCGCCCTTCGCGTGGAGCACGGCCATCGCCGCGCAGGTCCCGGTCCCGCACGGCGATCGGTCGATCGCGCCGGTCCACGTCTCGGGTCGGCTCCAGTCGAGCTCGCCGGTCGAGACCACGACCGCGTTCCTGCGGGTCGCCGTCGGATCGAGCGGCGGCCCCGAGAGCTGGGAGATCGAGATCCCCTCGATCGCCGGGTTCTCCGGATGCGCGACGGGGAGCTGCTCGCGGGCGGCGGCCTTGATCATCTCGCCGATCCGGACGATGCGGCCGCCCTCCGACGGGACGAGGTCGAGCCCGAACGGCGCCGCATCCGCGATCGCGTAGAACATCCCGCCCCAGGCCACATCCACCCGGACCGGCCCGAGCTCGGGCACGTCGACCGTCGCGTCCAGATGCACGGCGAACGCCGAGACGTTGCGGAACGTGACCTGCGTGACCTTCCCGCCCTCCACATGCGCGGTGACGTGCACGAGACCCGCGGGCGTCTCGAGCACCAGCTCGGTCAGGGGTTCCCGCGCCTCGACGATCCCCGTCTCGATGAGGACGGTGGTCACGCAGATCGTGTTCGTCCCGGACATCGGCGGGTACTCGGTCTGCTCCATGATCACGAAGCCGGCGTCGGCGGCCGGGTCGGTGGGCGGGAGCAGGAGGTTGCAGTTCGCGGCCGGGTACCCGCGCGGTTCCCGCAGCATGAGCCGTCGCAGCGAGTCCTCGTGGTCCCGGAGGTGGATCATCTTCTCGAACATCGTGGCGCCGGGGACGTCCGGCACGCCGTCGACGATCACCCGCCCCGGCTCGCCGCACGCGTGGGCGTCCACGGCGACGATCCGGCGACCGAACGCCATCGCGCTACCCGCGACCTACCGCGCCGGGGCGTGGCGCTCGTGGATCGGACCCGGTCGGTCCTTCAAGAAGCCGGCGCCGCGGTCGCGCTTCACCGCGACGATCTCCGAACAGATCGCGGCGGCGATCTCCTCCGGGCCCTCGGCCCCGAGGTCGAGGCCGGCCGGGCCATGGATCCGCGCGAGGTCGTCCTCGCCGATCCCGACGCCCTCCTCGCGGAGCTCGTCGAGGAGGCGGTTCGTGCGGACCGCGGGCCCGAGCATCGCGATGAACCGCGCGGGGGAGGTGAGCAGCGAGCGGACGTAGTCCTTGTCGCGCAGGAAGTTGTGCGTCATCACGACGACGAACGTGCGCGCGTCCACCGGCGCGACCTCGGCCATCTTGTCCGGGCGCTCCACGAGGACGAAGTCCGCCGCCTCGGGGAAGCGGTCGCGGTTCAGGAACTCGCGCCGGTCGTCGACGACCACGGGGCTCCAGCCGAGCGCCGCCGCCTGCTTCACGAGCGGGGCGGCGTCGTGCCCGGCGCCGCAGACCAGGAGGCGCAGCGGCGGCTCGAGCACCTCGACGAAGACCCTCGCCTCGCCGTCGCTCCCTGAGAGCGTCCGGATCTCGCTGCGCTCGCGAGCGATGAGCTCGACCGCGCCCTCGCGAGCCGCCGCGGCGAGCGCGTCGTCACCGAACGGGCGCTCGACGTCCCCGTTCGGCCGGACGAGCATCCGGTCACCCTGCGCGACGCCGGTGACGGTCGAGTCCAGGACCGTCACCATGCAGATCGGGCGCTCCTCCTCGAGCGCGATCCGCAGCGCGCCGGCCACCTCGGCCGCCTTGTCTGCGGGCTCGACGAAGAGCTCGAACGCGCCGTTGCAGCCGAGGCCCCAGCCCCAGACGGCGTCGTCGTCGGCGGTGAGGTCGAACGAGACGATCCGCGCCATGCCCTCGCGCATCACGATCTTCGCGACGTCCGCCACGTCGTTCTCGAGGCACCCGCCCGAGATGTTGCCGACGAGCTCGCCCTCCTCCGGCACGAGGAGCCGCGCGCCGGGCCGGCGGTAGGTCGAGCCGCGGACGGCGACGATCGTGGCGAGCGCGAGCTTCTCCCCGCGGGCCGAGAGCGACTCGATCGCGCTCAGGACGTCGGTGAGCTCGCTCACGCTGCGATGGTACGCCCGATGCCCTCAGGCGTCGGCGGCGACGTACCGGGCCGGCTCCTGCTCGAAGCGCTGGAGGCAGCCCGCCGAGCAGAAGTAGTACGTCGTGCCCTCGTGGACGGAGCGGTGGCGGGCCGAGGCGACGTCGACCGTCATCCCACACACCGGGTCGAGCTCCTCGTGCCGCGGGATCTCCGCGGGAGGCGCCGCCTCGAGGTGGCCCGCGGCCCGCTCGCGCACGAGCTCGGCCAGGATCGCGACCGCGATCTCCTCGTGCGCGATCCGTCCGAGGTCGATCCCGGCCGGCGCGTGCACGCGCCCGAGCGTCGCCTCGTCCACGCCCCGGTCGCGCAGGTACCCGAGGACCGCCTCGGCGCGCCGCCGCGACGCGACGAGCCCCACGTACCCCGCCGGCGTCGCGAGCGCCCGCTCGAGGGCGTCCTCGTCGTAGTGGCCCTGCGTCGCGACGACGACGAACGAGCGCTCGGTGACCCCGGCCGGTTCCAGGTCGAGCGTGGTCAGGACGCGCCCGGCGTCGGGGTAGTCCGCCTCGGCGCCGCCGTCGTCGACGACGACGGTGCGCCAGCCGAGCGCGGTCGCGAGCGCGGCGAGCGTCGCCACCGCGGGGGAGCGGCCGATCACGACGAGCTGCGGCTGCGGCAGGACCGGTTCCACGTAGACCTCCAGGGCTCCCTCGCTCTGACACGCGATCGGGACCGTGACGACGCCGTCGCGACCCCGGGCCGCGAGCTCCTCCGGCGGGCCGAGGAACAGCAGCCGCGGCGTGCCCTCCTCGAGCGCCTTCAGCGCCTCCCGGATCACCGTCGGCTCGGCGCACGCGCCGCCGAGCCACCCCCGCACCCTGCGGTCGGGCGTGACGAGCGCCGTCGATCCCTCCTTCCCCGAGGAGGGCGCCCGGCGCCACACCACCGTGGCGAGCACGAACGGCTCGCCCCGGGCCGACAGCTCGGCCCCGAGCGCGAGGACGTCGGGCCTCACGCGGGCTGGTTCGCCTTCGCCGCCTGGATCGCCTCCCAGACCTTGGCGGACGTGAGCGGCATGTCGATGTTGCGGACCCCCAGGTGCCAGAGCGCGTCGATCACCGCGTTCACGAACGCGGCCGGGGACCCGACCGTAGGAGACTCGCCCACGCCCTTCGCGCCGATCGGGTGGTGGGGCGAGGGCGTGACGGTCTCGTCGAGCTCGAACTTCGGGGTCTCCCACGCCGTCGGCAGCAGGTAGTCGCTGAAGTTCGAGCCGATGCAGTTGCCGTCCGCGTCGAACGCGATCTGCTGCATCGCCGCGATCGCGTAGCCCTCGGCGAGCCCGCCGTGGATCTGCCCCTCGACGATCATCGGGTTGATCCGGATGCCGCAGTCGTCCACCGCGACGACGCGGTCGACCTTCCACTCGCCGGTGTCGGCGTCGACCTCGACGACCACCGCGTACGTCCCGAACGGGAACGTGAGGTTCGGCGGGTCGTAGTACGTGACGCCCTCGAGGCCGGGCTCCATCCCGTCGGGGAAGTTCGTGTACGCGGCGAACGCGCAGTCCTGGATCGTCTTCACCTGGTCGGGCGCGCCCTTCACGAAGAACTTCCCCTTCTCGAACTCGATGTCGTCCTCGGAGACCTCGAGCAGGTGGGCGGCGAGCTTGCGCGCCTTGTCCCGGAGCTTTCGCGCCACCATCGCGGTGGCGGCTCCGACCGTCGGCGTGGAGCGCGACGCGTACGTGCCGAGCCCGTACGGCGTGTTGTCCGTGTCGCCGTGCATCACCTTGATGTCCTCGGGCTGGATCCCGAGCTCCTCGGCGACGATCTGCGCGAACGTCGTCTCGTGCCCCTGCCCCTGGGTCTTGGAGCTGATCTTCAGGATCGCCTTGCCGGTCGGGTGGACCCGCAGCTCCGCCCCGTCGTTCATCTTCAGCCCGAGGATGTCGTAGTCCTTGTGCGGGCCGGCGCCGACCACCTCGGTGAAGCTCGCGAGCCCGATCCCGAGCAGCCGGCCCTGGGAGCGCGCCTCGGCCTGCTCCCGGCGGAGGTCCTCATAGCCCACCTTCTGGAGCGCGAGGTCCATCGCGCCGTGGTAGTCCCCGGAGTCGTACTCGAAGCCGCTGACGCTCTTGTACGGGAACTGGTCCTTGCGGACGAAGTTCTTCTTCCGCAGCTCCGCCGGGTCCATGCCGAGCTCGTAGGCGGCGTTCTGGACGAGCCGCTCGATCATGTAGGAGGCCTCGGTGACGCGGAACGAGCACCGGTACGCGACGCCTCCCGGCGCCTTGTTCGTGTAGGCCCCGTCGGCCGAGACGTGTGCGGCTGGCAGGTCGTAGGACCCGGTCACGATGTGGAACAGCCCGACCTTGAACTTCGACGGCTGGGCGTCCGCGTGGAACGCGCCCTCGTCGGCGAGGAGCGAGACCCGGAGGCCCTTCATGGTGCCGTCACGGTCGAGCGCCATCTCGCCGTGCATGTGGAAGTCGCGGGCGAACCCGGTCGAGATCAGGTTCTCCGACCGATCCTCGATCCATTTGACCGGCCGGCCGAGCAGGAGCGACGCGGCCGTCGCCACCACGTAGCCCGGGTACACCGGGACCTTGTTGCCGAACCCACCGCCGAGGTCGGGCGAGATGATGCGGATGTTCTCCTCCGGCAGGCCGGCGACGAGCGCGAAGACGGTGCGGATCGCGTGCGGCGCCTGCGAGGTCATGTAGATCGTGGCCTGCCCGGTCGCCGGGTTGATGTCGGCCACGCAGCCGCACGTCTCGATCGGCGCCGGGTGCGAGCGCGGGTAGAACGTGTCGAGCTTGACGACCACCTCGGCGGCCGAGAAGGCGGCGTCGGTGGCGTCCTTGTCGCCGTTCTCCCAGTGGTAGATGTGATTGTCCTTCTGGTCCTCCTTGTCGCTGCGGATCACCGGCGCGTCCGCCTCGAGCGCGCGCTGCGGGGTGACGACCGGCTCGAGCGGCTCGTAGTCGACGTCGATCAGCTCGAGCGCGTCCTTGGCCACGTACGGGTCCTCGGCGATCACCGCCGCGACCTCCTGCCCCTGGAAGCGCACGCGGTCCGTCGCGAGGACCGCCTGGGTGTCGTAGGACATCGTCGGCATCCACGCCAGGTTGTGTTGGGCCATCAGCTCGCCCGTGACCACCGCGACCACGCCGGGCAGGGCCGCCGCCCTGGACGTGTCGATCCCCTTGATCGTCGCGTGCGCGAACGGACTCCGCAGGATGGCCATGTGCAGCATCCCCGGCAGCTTCACGTCGTCGATGAACGTTCCCTTGCCGCGGATCAGGCGGTCGTCCTCCTTGCGCTTGACGCTGTGCCCGATCCCCCGGATCTCCTCGGCCTCGGTCGCCATCGCTCCCCCTCAGCTCGCGGCGGACCCGGGGGCCATCGTGCGGCCGGCCGCCTGGATCGCCTTCACGATGTTCATGTACCCGGTGCACCGGCACAGGTTGCCGGAGATCGCCCAGCGCACGTCCGCGTCGCTCGGGAACGGATCGCGCTCGAGCAGCGCCTTGGCGGTGAGCATCATCCCCGGCGTGCAGAACCCGCACTGGAGACCGTGCTCCTCCTTGAACGCGGCCTGGATCGGATGGAGCTGGCCGTCGCTCATCAGGCCCTCGACCGTGGTGACCTGGTCGCCGTCGGCCTGGACGGCGAACATCGTGCACGACTTCACCGGGGTCCCGTCGACCAGCACCGTGCACGCACCGCAGCTGGTGGTGTCGCATCCGATGTGCGTGCCCGTCAGCCCCAGGTCCTCCCGGATGAAGTGCACGAGGAGCGTGCGCGGCTCGACGTCGGCGGTCCGCTCGACGCCGTTCACCGTGACCGTGATCTGCATCGTCGTCCCTCCGTCTCAGGCCGCTCGGGCGATCTCGACGGCGCGGGCCAGCCCGCGCCGGACGTACACGTCGACGATGTGCCGCTTGTACTCGGCCGAGCCGCGCACGTCGCCGACCGGGTCGCACGCCGCCGCCGCGAGCCGGCCGGCCCCGGCGAAGGCCTCCTCATCCGGGGCGGCGCCCGCGAGGGCCCGCTCGGCCTCGGTCGCCTGCAGGTTCTTCGAGCCGACGCCGGTCAGGCCGATCCCGGCCCGGCCGATCGTGTCGCCGTCGAGCTCGACCTGCACGGCCACCCCCACCGTCGCGAAGTCGCCGATCTTGCGTTCGAGCTTCAGGTAGGCGCCCCCGGTCGCCGCGGCCGGGAGCGGGACCCGGACCTCGGTGAGGACCTCGTCGGGCTCGATCGTCGTGGTGAAGATGTCGACGAGGAACTCCGACACCGGCACCTCCCGCTCGCCGCGAGCGCTCCGCAACACGACGCTCGCGCCGGCCGCCAGCATCGTCGATCCCCAGTCGCCCGCCGGATCGGCGTGGGCGAGCGAGCCCCCCACCGTCCCGAGGTTTCGCACGAGCGGATCCGCGATCTGCGGCGCCGTGGCCGCGAGGAGGGCGTGCTTCGACGAGACGACGTCGGACGCCGCCACCTGGTTGTGACGCACGAGCGCGCCGATCCGCAGGGTCCCGTTCGACGCCTCGATCCCGTCGAGGCCCGGCACCCGGTTGATGTCGACGAGGTTCGCCGGGGTGGCGAACCGCAGCTTCATCACCGGGATCAGGCTCTGCCCGCCCGCGAGGACCTTCGGGTCCTCGAGCGAGCTCAGGAGCCCGAGCGCCTCGTCGATCGAGCTCGGACGGTGGTACTCGAACCGTGCAGGAAGCATGCGGGACCTCCCGTGATCGATCCGAGGCCGCGGGGAGCGGCGCGACTGGACGAGCGGATCAGCCGGACGGTGGCACCGCCGGCCGACGACAGCGGATGGTTGCGTTCGTGTGTCACGGACGTCGTTGACGACTACGCGCGGGGCGCGGTTGCGGATGGAACATCACACAGCGTCCGCCAAACTTCAACTCGGGCGGGCGCTCGTCGACGGCGGCGATAGGGTCGGGGCCGATGGCCTCGTCCAACCGCGGATTCTGGAAGGTGTTCTTCGCCTTCGCCGCCGGCTCGATCGCCCTCGTGGTCCTCGTGATCGTGTTCCGGCCGGTGGCGCGGACGGGCGCGGTCGCGTTCGCGCAACGGAACCTGCGAGCCGCCGCCGAGGCCGCCGAGCGCGTCGCCGAGGCGGACGGGTCGCTCGAGGCGGCGACCGCGCTCCGGCTGCGGGCCGATCCGCGGGGCTCCGATCTCCTGTTCATCGACCCCGACACGAGCTCGAACGACTCGGCGATCGTCAGCGTCCGCGCGACCGCATCGGCGTGGACCGGGGCCGCCCGCGCCGATACCGGCGACTGCTTCTGGGTGCGGATCGAGGCGGCCGGCGGGACGATCTACGGGACGGGGACGGATTGCTCCGCGGAGGAGGCGAGCGAGGCCGCGCCGGGGGCCTGGCCCGAGCCCTGAGGCGGCCCGGCCGCGCCGGCACCGGGGAATCCGGATTCGCGCAAGAACGCCAACCACCGTAGCATCAGCCGATCCCGCATCCTGCCACGACGGAAAGGGGGACCCGTGACGCACGTCTCGGTCACCGTCAACGGCGAGCTCCGCGAGGCCGACGTCGAGCCACGCACGCTGCTCGTCTACTTCCTCCGGGAGTCCCTCGGGCTCACCGGGACGAACGTCGGGTGCGACACCACGAGCTGCGGCGCCTGCACGGTGCATCTGGACGGTGAGTCGGTGAAGTCGTGCAACGTGCTCGCGGTCCAGGCCGACGGCCGCGAGGTCGGCACGATCGAAGGCATGGCCTCGAACGGGGAGATGCACCCGCTCCAGGATGCCTTCCACCGCAACCACGGCCTCCAGTGCGGCTACTGCACGCCCGGGATGCTCATGGCGGCGGCGAGCTACCTGAAGGAGAACCCCGATCCCACCGAAGAGCAGGTGCGCGAGTCCCTCGAGGGCAATCTCTGTCGCTGCACCGGTTACCACAACATCGTGAAGTCCATCCTCGACGCCGCGTCGCAGATGAGCGGCGCACGGGCCTAGGAGGCGCGGATGGCGGTCGCCGAGCGGTACGTGGGAAAGCCGGTCCTCCGCAAGGAGGATCCGGAGATGCTGGCCGGGCAGGCGCGATTCACGGAGAACCTGTCCGCCCCGGGCATGGTCTGGATGTCGGTGGTGCGGAGCCCATTCGCGCACGCGAGGGTCGGAGCGATCGACACCTCCGCGGCGGAGGGGATGGACGGCGTGGTCGCCGTGTTCACCGCGGCGGACCTCGAGTCGGAGTGGGGCGGGCCGCTGCCGTTCGTCTGGCCGATCACGGAGGACATCAAGGTCCCCGTCCACTGGCCGTTGACGAAGGACAAGGCACGGTTCCAGGGCGACGGCGTCGCCGTCGTCGTCGCCGAGACACGTGGTCAAGCCGAGGACGCGGCGGAAGCCGTCAAGGTCGACTGGGAGCCGCTCGACGCGGTGCTCGACCTCGAGGAGGCGGCCAAGGACGGCGTCGTGGTCCATGAGGACCTCGGCACCAACGTCGTCGTCCACTGGAGCCACGGCGGCGGCGGCGACCAGTCGCTGTTCGACACGGCGGACGTCATCGTGAAGGAGCGCTACCTCGGCCCCCGGCTGATCCCGAACGCGATCGAGCCGAGAGCCTGCCTCGCGCAGTCCGTGCCGGCGATGGGAGAGTTCACGCTGATCACCACGACGCAGATCCCGCACATCGCGCGGGTGACGCTCGGGGGCACCTGCAACATCCCCGAGTCCAAGCTGCGGATCATCGCGCCGGACGTCGGCGGCGGGTTCGGCTCGAAGCTCAACGTCTACGCCGAGGAGGCGCTCGTCCTCGCCCTGGCCCGCCGTCTCCAGCGACCGGTCAAGTGGGTCGAGACCCGCTCGGAGAACTACCTCGCCACGATCCACGGACGCGGCGTCCTCCACGACGTCGAGGTCGCCGCGACGAACGAGGGCAAGATCCTCGGGTTCCGCGTGAAGGAACTCGCCGACATGGGCGCGTATTACCAGCTCCTCACGCCGGGGATCCCGGAGCTCGGCGGCTGGGTCTACATGGGCCCCTACGACGTGCAGGCCTACTGGTACGAGTTCACGGGCATCGTCACGAACGCGACGCCGACCGACGCGTACCGGGGTGCCGGGCGGCCCGAGGCGACCTACGTCCTCGAGCGAGCGGTCGACGCCTTGGCCCGCAGGATCGGTAAGGACCCCGCCGAGGTTCGCCGCATGAGCCTGATGGCACCGTTCGCCGAGGCGAAGACGTCGATCATGGGATTGAACCTCGACTCGGGCAACTACCCGGCCGCGTTCGAACGTGCGCTCGAGCTCGCGGGCTACGAGGAGCTCCGGAAGGAGCAGCGGGCTCGACGGGAGAGCGGCGACGGGCGGCAGCTCGGCATCGGCATCTCCTCCTACATCGAGATGTGCGGGCTGGCGCCGTCCAACATCCTCGGCGCGCTTCGCTACGCCGCCGGCGGCTGGGACGCCTGCGCCGTGCAATGCCTGCCCGACGGCAAGGTGGTGCTCAAGATCGGCACGTCACCGCACGGACAGGGGCACGTCACGACGTGGGCCCAGATCGCCTCGGACACCCTCGGGGTCACGCCCGACGACGTCGAGGTCCTGCACGGTGACACGTCGGTCGCGCCGCTCGGCATGGACACCTACGGAAGCCGCAGCGTCTCCGTGGGTGCGACCGCGCTGCACCTCGCGCTCGAGAAGATCAAGGACAAGGCTCGAGTGCTCGCGGCGCACGAGCTCGAGGTGGCGGAGGACGACCTCGAGTTCGAGGCGGGTTCGTTCCACGTGAAGGGCGCGCCGGACAGGGCGAGGACGATCATGGACCTGGCCGTGTCGGCGTGGCACGCGCACGCGCTCCCCGCCGGCTTCGAACCGAACCTCGAGGCCACAGCCGTGTGGGACCCCCCGAACTTCACCTGGCCGGCAGGCACGCACGTCTGCATCGTCGAGGTCGACACCGAGACGGGCGCGACGGACATCCAGCGGTACGTCGCGGTCGACGACTGCGGGGTCGTCATCAACCCGATGATCGTCGACGGACAGGTCCACGGGGGCGTGGCCCAGGGGATCGCCGAGGCGCTGTTCGAAGAGGCGAGGTACGACGAGCAGGGCAACCTGATGACCTCGTCGATGACGCAGTACCTGATCCCCGCGGCCTCGGAGATGCCGTCCTTCGAGCTGGACCGGACCGAGACCCCCTCCACGACGAACCCGCTCGGGGTCAAGGGCATCGGCGAGGCGGGAACGATCGCGTCGCCACCTGCGGTGGTGAACGCGGTGATCGACGCTGTGAGCCACCTCGGCGTCACTCACATCGACAAGCCGGCGTCCCCGGAGCGTGTGTGGAAGGCGATCCAGGCGGCGACGGGGGGTTCGGGGGGCTCAAGGAGCGAGCGCGGAGGCGCGAGCGGTAGCCCCCCGAGGGCGAGCGGAGGTGCGTCGTGATCCCGGCCCCGTTCGAGTACGTGCGCGTCGGGACCGTGGACGACGCGATCCAGGCCCTGTCGGACTCGGGCGACGCGAAGATCCTCGCCGGAGGCCACTCGTTGCTCCCGCTCATGCGGCTGCGGCTCGCGCGGCCGGCGCTGCTCGTCGACATCGGCCGCATCGACGCGCTCCGCTACGTCCGCGAGGACGGGGACCACGTCGCGATCGGCGCGCTCACGCGTCATCACGACGTCGCGAACGACGACGTGCTCCAGCGGCATTGCCCGATCGTGCCCTACGCGGCGAGCCTCATCGGCGACCCACAGGTCCGGCACGTCGGGACGATCGGCGGATCGATCTCGCACTCGGACCCGGCCTCGGACATGCCGACGGTCCTCGTCGCGCTCGGCGCGGACCTCGTGGTCGCCGGACAGGGCGGCGCCACCCGCACCGTGCCGGCGGGCGACTTCTTCAAGGGGCTGTTCGAGCCCGACCTGGCGACGAACGAGGTCCTGAGCGAGATCCGGGTGCCGAAGACCGGCGACCGGGGATGGAGCTACGTCAAGTTCAACCGCCGGGCCCAGGACTGGGCGCTCGTCGGCGTGGCCGCGCTCGCGGCGAACGGCTCGGGCGCCTCGGTCGCCCTCACGAACATGTCCGACCGGCCGCTCCGGGCCTCGGGCGTGGAGGAGGCGCTGAGCGGCGGCGCCGACGCCGCGGCAGCCGCCGAGCGCGCCGCCGAGGGCTCGAGCCCGCCGAGCGACGCCTTCGCGAGCGGCGAGTACCGGCGGGAGCTGGCCAAGGTGCTCGTCCGCCGCGCGCTCGAGGAGGCCAACGCGAGGTAGCGCCGCGTCTTTGACGCACGCCGCCCGGTCTGCCTAGATGGAGGGCATGCTCGCCCAGGCCACGGAGACCTCGGACGGCTGGTTCGAGGAGTGGGGCATCGCCGTCCTCATCACCCTGGGGGTGGCGATCGTCGTCACGATCGCCCTCCAGATCCTCGTCCGGCGCTTCCGCAAGCGGCTCGAGGGCAGCCCGAGCGCGACCCAGGAGATCAACCTCCAGCGGATCGGGACCCTCACGACCGCCCTGTCGACGACCGGCATCGCGGTGGTCTGGACGATCGCGATCCTGATCTCGCTCGACAAGATCGGGGTGCCGCTAGGGGCGCTGTTCGCGAGCGCCGGGATCGCCGGGATCGCGCTCGGGTTCGGGGCCCAGTCGCTCGTCAAGGACTCGCTGTCGGGCTTCTTCATCCTGCTCGAGAACCAGTTCAGCGTCGGGGACGTCGTCGATCTCCAGACGTCGGGGGACCCGATCGGCGGCAAGGTGGAGGCCATGTCGCTCCGCGTCACCTCGCTGCGCGCCTACGACGGCACGCTGCATACCGTGCCGAACGGCAGCATCCTGGTCGTCAGCAACAAGTCCCGAGGGTGGGCGCGCGCGATCGTCGACGTCCGGGTGGCGTACGGGGAGGACGTGGACCGCATCCGGGGGATCCTCGAGACGCTGTTCGAGGAGCTTCACAAGGACAACACGCTCGTCGACTGGATCCGCGAGGGTCCGAGCGTGCTCGGCGTCGAGCGGATGTCCGACTACGCGCTCATCGTCCGCGTGATCGCCGACACGAGGCCCTCGAAGCGCGTCGACACCGAGCGGGTCCTGCGCGAGCGCATCGCGGCCAGGCTCGATGCCGAGGGCATCAAGGTGCCGGTGCCGCCGACGATCACCCCGGGCCAGGACACGCCGATCCGCTGACCCGCGTCGTCCCGCCGATGACGCGCCAGCCCGCGGACCCGCGCCGGTCCGGCACCCGGTACGCTGAGCGCGACATGGGCGGCCTCCCGTTCGGCTCGGTCGAGGAGCTGACCGACGCGCTCGCGACCGAGCGCTACCTCGCGGACCGCGGGCTCGCGACGGGGATCTACCTCGCCGTGTCCCTCGACAAGCCGCTGCTGCTCGAGGGCGAGGCCGGGGTGGGCAAGACCGAGGTGGCCAAGGTGCTCGCCTCGCTCCTGGGCCGCGAGCTGATCCGGCTCCAATGCTACGAGGGCATCGACGCGAGCCAGGCCCTGTACGAGTGGAACTACTCGCGTCAGCTGATCGCGGTCCGGGCGATGCAGGACGTCACGGCCGAGG
>DATBMU010000049.1:0-9478 GCA_036554665.1 Actinomycetota bacterium
ACGCGCAGGCCCCCGGTCTCTGGGACGAGCTCGCCGGGCGGGTCGACCCCGCCGAGTTCCGGCCCGAGCTCGCTCCCGACGTCGAGGTGAAGGAGTTCCACCTCCGCTGGGGCAACGACTACGCGATGGTCGCGAACCCCCGGGAGCTCCTCCACTACCGGCTCGAGGCCGGGGAGGTCGAGCTCCTCCCGTTGATGGACGGCACCCGCACGGTCAAGGAGATCGTGGTCGAGCGCTTCCAGGACTCCGGTGACATGGAGCTCTCGGGCGTCGCCGACCTCGTCGAGTCGCTGCGAGCCGCCAACTTCCTGACCACGCCGTACGTCGACACGCGCGCCGCGATCCGCCGAGCGCTCGACCCCGTCTCGGCGGGCCGGGCGAAGGCGCGGGAGTTCGCGAAGACGCTGTCGGTCTCGTGGAACGACGCCCACCGGCTCGTCGCCTGGTTCTACCGCCACGGGGTCCGGTGGTTCTTCGTCCCGGCCGTCGCCTGGATCTTCGGCGCGATCTCGGTGCTCGGCCTCGTCGCGTTCGTTGCCGTGCAGCGCTCCGGCGACTTCTCGCTGACCGGGGGCGCGGGCGCGGCGGTGGCCTCGCTGATCCTGCTCGCGATGAACTACTTCCTGACGTTCGTCCACGAGCTGGCGCACGCGGTCGTGCTCGTGCACTACGGGCGGCAGGTGAAGAGCGCAGGCTTCATGATCTACTTCGGCTCCCCGGCGTTCTTCGTCGACTCCTCCGACGGCCTGATGCTGGAGCGGCGACAACGGATCGTCCAGGCCTTCGGGGGCCCGTACGCCGAGATGTTCATCGCCGGCGCGGCCTCGATCTACGTGTGGGCGTTCCCCGGCGCGCCGGGCGCGGAGATCCTCTACCGGTTCGCGCTGCTGAACTACTTCGTGATCTTCCTGAACCTGATACCCCTGCTCGAGCTCGACGGCTACTGGATCCTGTCGGACCTGATCCAGGTCCCCGATCTCCGGCCGCGGTCGTTGCAGTTCATCCGCTACGACCTGTGGCACAAGCTCCGGCACCGGGAACGGCTCACGAGGCAGGAGGTCGGCCTCGCCCTCTACGGGATCCTCGGGATCGCGTTCACGATCCTGTCCCTGTACTGGTCCGTGTACTTCTGGGAGGAGGTCTTCGGCAGCCTCGTCCGAAGCTTGTGGGAGGGCGGTCCGGTCACCCGACTCCTCCTCGTCGCGCTGGCGCTGTTCGTGGCCGGTCCGCTGCTGCGAGGCCTGATCGCGCTGGTGCGCGCGCTCGTTCGCCGTGTGCGGACGCTCGTCCGCGCGATCCGGTTCCGACTGCAGTCGCGCTGGCGCGTCGAGGCCGCACGGTTGATCGACGCGATGCCCCTGTTCGACGACCTACCGGCCGAGGTGCTCTCCGACCTCGCGGGCAGGGTCCGGCTGCGGGTCTTCTCCGCGGGCAGATCCGTTTTCCGCCAGGGCGATCGGCCCGATGCCTTCTACGTCGTCCGGCGCGGGACGCTCGTCGTCGTCGAGGAGGATCCGGACACCGGCAAGGAGCGGGTGCTGCGCACGCTCGGGCGAGGCGAGTCCTTCGGCGAGATCGGGCTGATCGACGGTTCCTCCCGGACGGCAACGGTGCGGCCCCTCGAGGACAGCCAGCTCTTCGAGGTGGACGAGGGGACCTTCGACCGGCTCCTGGCGGACATGCTCCATCGGCCGGACTTCGAGCCGACGCTCCAGGCGGTCGCCGAGCTCCGCCAACTCCCGGCGTTCGCGACGCTCGGGGCGGACGACCTCGCGCAGGTCCTCGAGCACGGGGGCTGGGTGAACGTGGCGCCGGGCACGACCGTCATCGAGCAGGGTGCGGAGGGGGACGCGTTCTACGCGATCCGATCCGGGCAGGTGGACGTCCTCCAGGACGGCGCCCATACGCGCACGCTGGGCCCAGGCTCCCACTTCGGCGAGATCGCCCTCCTGATGGACGTCCCGCGCACGGCGAGCGTGGTCGCGCGGACGCCGGCCCGGGTGTTCCGGTTGGACCGTGAGGGCTTCGACGCGGTCGTCGCCTCGGCGTTCCGCCGGGGGACGCTGAACCCGACGGCGGCCGTCGACAGGACCTGGCAGCATTAGGGCGAGAGGGGGCACGGTGGACTGCTGGCACTGCCGGAGGACGGCGATCGGGGTCTGTCGCTTCTGCGGCCGCGCGATCTGCGAGGATCACGTCGAGACGCTCCCCTACGTCCTGGAGCTCTTCCCCGGCCCGGCGGCAACGCGTGCGCTCGTCGTCGAGGACGCGCTCTTCTGCGGCGCCTGCACCCCGCGCCCCGACCCGCTCGACCTCCCGGAGCTCGACGCCGCCCAAGAGTGACGTACGTCACACGAAGCGGTGTGACGGACGACACCTGTCGTTCGGTGACGGGCGGCACACGCGCGAGGCCGGGCCGGGGGCACGATGCCCCGGTGGTGGCCACGGGGCCGCCCGGGGTCGAGGGAGGTGGAGCGTGGCGGAGAAGAAGATCACGCCGAAGGCTGCGACGGGCAAGGCCGCGTCGAGCGCATCGAAGACCGCGGCGACGCGGGTCACCAAGCGCCAGACGAAGCGCCAGACCAAGCGCCAGACCAAGCGAACGACGCGCAAGAAGATCTGACACCGAGATCCGTCGGATACCCACCGAGCGGGCCCGGGCGCAGTCGCCTCCGGGCCCGTTCGCGCGTACGGGACCGGGCCGCAGCTATCGCCGGGAGGGGCACTTGACTACCCTTGCGCTCATGACGACCTCGGCGCCGTCCGCGCTCGTCGAGGACATGGCGGGCACCCCGCTGTTCGACGGCGCCACCGCGGCGACGATCGCCCGGCTCGCCGAGCGGGGCACGGTCCGGCGCTACCGCCGCGGGACCTACATGTTCCACCAGGGCGACGACTCGCCCGAGGTGTTCTTCCTCGTCTCCGGCAGGGTCGAGATCAGCTCGTTGTCGGCCAGCGGGCACCGGCAGCTCCACACGACGCTGGATCGGCCGCAGTTCTTCGGCGAGCTCGGCGTGCTCGGCGGGATGCCGCGGACGGCGGCGGCGCTCGCGCTGGAGGAGTCCTCGGTGTGGGTCGTGCCGGGGCCCGCCTTCGTCGACTTCCTCGCCGAGCAGCCCGTCGCGTCGCGCTCGATCCTCCGAGCCCTGGCTCGTCAGGTGCAATCGCACGAGGCGTTCGTCGAGGACCTGCTCTACCTCGACCTCAAGGGCCGGGTGGCCAAGCGCCTGCTCCAGCTCGTCGCGCCGTCGCTCGACGAGCTGCCCGAGGACGGCGCCGTCGTCCCGTCCATCGTCACCCACGCCGACCTGGCGAGCCTGTGCGGAGGCAGCCGGGAGAACGTCACCAGGATCCTGTCCGACCTCCAGCGTCGCGGCTTCGTCGAGCGCGACGGGCGACGCTTCGTCCTGCGGAAGATCTCCGGGCTCGCGCGGCTCGCCGGCGTCGAGGGGCAGGCATGAGCCTGCCCGCCTGGCGTCGACGCCTCCGCCACGCGGTCGGGAGCCGCGACTGGCTCGAGGGTGCTACCACGTTCCTCGGCGTGTGCTTCCTGCTCCTCGCCGGGGTGTGCGCGTGGGCGATCGTCGTCTCGGTCACGAGCCTCGGCGATCCCGATCCCGCGTTCGAGGCGGCGCCCGGGTTCCTCCAGGCGGCGCGCGGTACCGGCGTCGTCCTGTTCGGCGTGTTCGGCGTGGTCGCGGCCGGCGTCGGGTGGTTCCTCGCCGGGGACGCGATCCGCCGCGTGGGCGGCCGGCTGCGCGGCCGGAGCTGAGCGGCTCGCCCTACCCGCCGATCGCGGACATGCTCCGATCGGGCTGGACGAAGTCAGGGTGGTTGATCCGGTGCCCGGACCACTTCCGCCACACGGTGGTTCGGATCAGCGCCTCGAGCTCCCGGTCGGTCGCCCCGGCGCGCATCGGCCCCCGGAGGTCGGTCTCCTCGAGCGCGAACAGGCAGGACCGCACCTCGCCCTCGGCGGTGATGCGGAGCCGGTTGCACGTCTCGCAGAACGGCTCCGTGACGCTGGCGATCACGCCGACGCCGCCCGGCGCACCGTCCGCGAACCGGTAGCTCGTCGCGGGCTCGTGATCCGGGCCCTCGGGAACGAGCGGGAACACCCGGTCGATCGCCTCGAGGATCCGCGCGGACGGCACCACCTTGGCGCGCTCCCAGGCGTGCTCGGCGTCGAGCGGCATGTACTCGATGAACCGGACCGCGTGCCCGTGCTCGCGTGACCAGGCGGCGAAGTCGACGACCTCCGACTCGTTGGTGCCGCCGATCACGACGCAGTTGATCTTGATCGGCGTCAGCCCGGCCGCCTCGGCGGCGCGGATGCCGGCGAGCACGCGCTCGAGCGCGTCCCGCCGGGTCATCTCCTCGAACCGGTGGCGCACCAGCGAGTCGAGCGAGATCGTCGCCCGGTCGAGCCCGGCGTCCGCGAGCGGCGCCGCCAGCCGGTCGAGCAGCACGCCGTTCGTCGTCATCGACAGGTCGATCCCGGGCGCCACGCTCCGGAACATCCGGATCAGCTCGGGCAGGTCCGCCCGGACGGTGGGCTCGCCCCCCGTGACCTTGACCGACCGCACGCCGAGCCCGACGAACAACGCCAGGAGCCGCGTGAGCTCCTCGAACGTGAGGATCTCGTCCTTCGGCAGCCACACGAGGCCCTCGGCGGGCATGCAGTACGTGCAGCGGAAGTTGCATCGGTCCGTCACCGAGATGCGGAGGTCGTCGGCCACGCGGCCGAACGTGTCGAGCAGCGGCCCCTCCGCGGGGGCGGGGGCCTCCGGAGGCTGCCAGGTTTGCATCTCGTCAGGGTACCCCGGTCACGGAGACTGCGGTCCGGGGTCCGGCAGGAGGGCCTGGACCGTCCGGAATGCCGCGTCGAGCGCGTCGGTTCGCGGCGTACCGCGCGCCAGACTGCGCCCGACGGACGAGCCGATCAGGAACGCCGCGAGCGGGGTGATCTTGCGCTCGACCCCGTGCGCGACGTCACGGGCGAGGCCGAGCAACCGAGCGGTCTCCCCGGGGGTCAGGGCGTCCTCGCCGAGCGAGACGGCGAGCCGGTCGATCCAGCTGTCCATCGTTGCCTCCTCCGCGCCGGGATCCGGCGCGGCGACGACCCGGGCACGGTCCCCGCTCGTCGGTGCCGGACGCTCCACCCTACCGTCGGACCCCGAGCTGAGATCGCCACCGTTGCGCGGTCGCCTGGTGCCCCCGGCCGCGCCGAGACGTACGCTCGGTCGATGGACCCCGCGAGCGGCGACGCCGGTCGCCGAACGACGGCACCGGCGCGGGCGACGATCCGGTGGTACCAAGTGGCGGCGCGGGCCTGGCTCACCGCGGCGGTCCTCACGCTGCTGCTGCCTCTCGACGCGCGGCGAGGGATCTGGCTGCCGCTGCACCTCGCGCTCGCCGGCGCCGTGTCGGTGGCGATCTCGGGGGCGATGCAGAACTTCGCGCTGACCCTCACGGCGGCGCCCGCGCCGTCCGGCGCGGTCGTCGCGGCCCAGTTCGCCCTGGTCAACCTCGGCGCGGCGGCGATCGCGATCGGCTACCCGGCCGGCCTCGACGCGCTCGTCGCGGTCGGCGGCGTTGCGTTCGTCGCGTCGGCGGCGCTCCTCGGCTCCCTCGTGCTGCGGACGCGCCGGATCGGGTTGAACCGCCGCCACGCGCTGCCGATCGCGATGTACCTGGCCGCGGTCGTGGCGGTCCTCGTCGGCGCGTCGTTCGGGGCCCTGATCGGGAGCCTCGCGGTCTCGGGGTCGACATGGGTCGCGCTGCGCGGCGCCCACCTCACCCTGAACGTGCTCGGGTGGGTCTCGCTGACGATCGCCGGCACGCTCGTCACGCTGCTCCCGACCGTGCTCCGGGTCCGCATGCCCTCGTGGCACGGCGGGGCCACGGGGGTGGCGCTCGCGGCCGGCGTCGCCGCGATCGCGACCGGCCTCGCCACGTCGTCGCGACCGGTGGCCGCCGCCGGCGGGGTGTCGTTCGCCGCCGGGGCGCTCGGGCTCGGCTGGATGGTCGCGCGGGTCCTGCGGACCCCGCGCCGGTGGCCCGTGCCGGTCGCGGCCAAGCACCTCCTGTCGGCGATCGCGTGGTTCGTCCTCGGCTCCCTGACGTTGCCCGTCGTGCTCGCCGGACGCGCCCCGTTCCCCGGGTTCCGCGAGCCGTACCTCGCGATCTTCGTGCTCGGCTGGGCGGTCCAGACGCTCCTCGGGGCGTGGCAGTACCTGCTGCCGATGGCGCGTCCCGGGCATCCGGACGTCCGACGGCGACAGCTCGCCGGCATCGAGATCGGCGGGACGCTCCAGGTCCTGGCGCTGAACGTGGGCGTCGGGCTGCTCGCGCTCGCGGGGGCCGGCTGGGTGGGCGGGATGGCAGGGGCGGTCGGGGCCGGGCTGGCGCTCGGGGGAGGCGGGGTCGCGCTGGCCAAGGCCTGGGTGTTCGGACCGCTGGGGCGGGCGCCCGTGCTCGGCGCTCGCGAGCTCGACGTCTGGGGGGCGTAGCTTCCCGGCGCATCTGCCAGGATGGATGGATGGAACGGCAGGGGCCGGCCGCGGTCGTCGTCACGGTTTCCGACGGGGTCGCGCACGGGACCCGGGTCGACGAGTCCGGGGACCTGGCCGAGGAGATCCTCCGCGAGGCGGGATTCTCCGTCGCCGGGCGGCACGTCGTCGCCGACGAGCGGACGCAGATCGAGGCGCTCCTGCGGGAGCTGGCCGACGCGACCCGGGTGCCCCTGGTCGTGACCACCGGCGGTACCGGGTTCGGGCCGCGAGACGTGACGCCGGAAGCCACGCGCGCCGTGCTCGAGCGCGAGGCCCCCGGGATCGTCCAGCTGATGCTCCGCGCCGGTCTGGAGCACACGCCGATGGCCGCGCTGTCGCGCGCCGCCGCCGGGAGCCGGGGCGGGACGCTGATCGTGAACCTGCCGGGCAGCCCGAAGGGCGTGCGCGAGGGCCTCGAGGCCGCGCTCGCGGTCGTGCCGCACGCCGTCGAGCTCCTGAGCGGCGCGACCGGCGCCCATCCCACCGGGCACGCGCCGGGCGCGGCGCCGCCACCCGACGAGCGGACGTGGGTGGACGTGCGCGCCGTCGAGGTGGAGGGGGCTCCGCCCTGCCGGGTCGGGAACGCGATGCGGATCGTGCCCGGCGGCCGCGTGCACGGCACGCTCGGGTGCGCGGAGTTCGACGAGGCCGCGGTGCGCGACGCCGCCGAGATCGCGCGCTCCGGCGGGCCCCAGAGCCGGCGCTACCGTCACGAGCAGGGCGAGGTCGTGGTGTTCTTCGACCCCCCGCCTGCTCGCCCCCGGCTCGTAGTCGTCTCGGCGACCGACGTCGCGAGGGCGACCCGGGCGCTGGCAGAGCGCCTGGGGCACGGCTCCGTCCTCGTGGAGACCCGCGCGGAGCGCATCGCTCCGGAGGACCGGATCGCCGGCGCGGTCGGCTCGATCGCCGAGGCGCGGATCGACGGCGGCACCGATGTCGTGTTCACCGACCACGACGCTCCCGGGATCGCCGACCTGCTGGCCGAGGTGCTCCGCTCGCCGGCGCGGTGGATCGGCGTGATGGGCAGCCGCGGCCACGTGGGTCCGTACCTCGAGGACCTCCGCGCGATGGGGTTCGACGACGAGGCGATCGGCAGGATCCGCTCGCCCGTCGGGCTCGATCTCGGCGGGCAGCGGCCGGAGGAGATCGCGCTCTCGATCGCGGCCGGGATCGTCGCCTCGCGGAACGGCCGGAGCGGCGGATGGCTGGACGGGCGCTGAGGCCGCGGCCGGGACGCCCGCCGACGGCGCGATGAGCGCCTCGGCGCCCCACGTCCGGAAGAACCGCCGCTACTGGGAGGCCGAGAGCGAGCGGTACCAGCGCGCGCACGCCCGGCAGCTGGGCGGCCGCCGGCCCGTTTGGGGCGTGTGGGCGATCCCGGAGGCCCGCCTCCACGTGCTCGGCGACGTCCGAGGCGCCGACGTCCTGGAGCTCGGGTGCGGCGGTGGCCAGTGGTGCCGATGGCTGGCCGGGATGGGCGCTCGGCCAGTGGGCCTGGACCTCTCGATCAACCAGCTGCGCCACGCCGCCGACCTGGCCGGGCGCACGGGGATGCGCCTGCCGCTCGTGAACGCGGACGCGGAGCGCGTTCCTTTCGGGGACGCCAGCTTCGACGTGGTGATGTGCGACCACGGGGCGATGACGTTCGCGGACCCGCGGCGGACCGTGCCCGAGGTGGCGCGAGTGCTGCGTCCCGGCGGACTTTTCGCCTTCAGTCACGCCAGCCCGCTCCATTTCCTGTGCTGGGACGACGATAAGGACCGTGTGACCGAGCGGCTGGGGCGCGACTACTTCGGGATGCGGAAGTGGGACCAGGAGACGGTCGACTTCATGCTGCCCTACGGCGAGTGGATCCGGCTGTTCCGCTCGAGCGGGTTCGAGGTCGAGGACCTGATCGAGCCGAGGCCGTCGGCGTCTGCACGGACGACCTACCCGTGGTACGCGCCGCTGGCGTGGGCCCGGCGGTTCCCCTCCGAGAGCATCTGGAAGCTCCGGAGGCGAGCGGCATGAGGGCGCGTCGGTGGGTCGCGTCGCTCGTCGCGGTGGGCTCGGTGGCCGCGAGCGTGGCGTTCCTCCCGGCGGGGGCGACCGAGGATCGGGACCCGCGGTGGAACGTCGTGGTGATCGTCACCGACGACCAGGACATGAGCTCGATCCAGCAGGACCCGCCGGTGATGCCGTACCTGCGGGCCGCGACGCAGGATCCGTCCGGGCACTGGGTGGTGTTCGAGAACGGGTTCGCGAACACGCCGCTGTGCTGCCCGTCTCGCGCGACGCTCCTCACCGGCCAGTACGCCCACGAGCACGGTGTCACGAAGAACGACGACGCGTTGCTGCTCGATCAGCGCACGACGATCGCGGCATGGTTGGACGAGGCCGGGTACCACACGGGTCTCGTGGGCAAGTACCTGAACCAGTACCCGTTCGGTCGCTCACCGTTCGTTCCGCAGGGCTGGGACGAGTGGGTGGGCAAGGAACAGGGCACGGGCAAGACCGTCTACTACGACTACACGCTGGTCCAGCAGGGGGTCGAGATCTCCTACGGGAGGTCCGAGGCGGACTACATCACCGACGTCCTCGCGGAGGACGCGGTCGCCTTCGTCCGCGACGCGCCGCTCGAGGATCCGTTCCTGCTCTGGTTCGCGCCGACGGCCCCGCACCCGCCGTGGACCCCCGCCCCGCGGCACCGGGGCGCGTTCGAGGACCTCGAGATCGTCGAGTCGCCGAGCGTCGGCGAGCTGGACGTGAGCGACAAGCCCGAGTGGGTCCAGGACCTGTCGCCGCTCGGCAAGCCGGCGCGCGCGAGGCTGATCGAGGAGCGCCGTCTCTCGTACGAGACGCTCCTGGCCGTCGACGACGCGATCCGGGACATCGTGGAGGCGCTCGAATCCCGCGGCGATCTCGAACGGACGATGATCGTGTTC
>DATBMU010000045.1:0-6908 GCA_036554665.1 Actinomycetota bacterium
CCGATCGTGCGCGACGAGGTGCCGGAGCCGTTCGATCTCCTGCCCTCGAGCCTCGGCGAGCGCTCGAGCCTCGGCGAGCGCTCGGGCGAGCCCCTCCTCTGCGGCCGAGGCGTCCGTCATCCGCCGTCCCCACGCAGGACGTACGCGACGATCTCGAGGCCCGAGAGCGTCACGCGCCGTTCCTCGAAGACGCGATCGGAGCTCGGCAGCGCCTCCCATCCCGCCACGGTGACCATGAGCTCGCCGGGCCCGGCGATGTCCTCCCCCACCTTCGAGACGAGGTTGAACTCCTCGCCGTAGATCTGGTCGTCGCCGACCAGCAGCACCGGCCCGTATCCGACGCCGATCGAGACCGCGAGCCGATCCGGCGGCTCCGCCGCCTCGTTCACCTCGGCGACGTCCTGCAGGATGGCCTCGCCGCAGGAAACGGCGGCCTCGGCCGTCGGGAGAAGGCTGTAGAAGTTGTCGGCCGCGCGGAAGTACCCGGACCCACCCACCTCGTGGACGCGCGAGCGGACGATCTGGTCCAGCCGGAGCAGCTGCGCGAGGAACGGCACCACGCCCTGACGGCGGAGGGAGCGCGTGAAGCCGCAGCTGTCCACCACGATGATGCTCGACTCGCGCCGGAACCTCCGCTCGACCTCGTCGAGGATCCTCGTCCGTCGATCGGGGCGGCGCAGGTACTCGTAGATCAGGTCGGCGAAGGGGCCGCCGTGGTCGTGGAGGGCCGGGGCCTCGGCGGTGGGCTCGCGCGGGATCATGCAGGCTCCTGCGCCGGGGCGTCCCGAGCGGCCCCGAGGCCGGTCAGCGAGCGCGCCTGCTCGAGCGCCTCGCGCCGCTCCGCCGCCAGCCCCGCGAGCGCGCCACGGATGTCGGGGCGCAGATCGGTCAGCCGCTGGAGATCCTCGCGGCTCAGGCTGTAGACGAGCGTGGGCGAGACCGTCCGGACGGTCGCGGTCCGCCCCCGCCGCGACAGGATCGACATCTCGCCGAACACGTCGCCGGGTCCGAGGAGCGCCACACGCCGCTCGTCGCCGTCGCCGCCGACCAGCACCTCGGCCCGTCCCTGCTGGATCAGGTAGAGGCGGTCCCCGGCCTCGTCCTGCCGCACCACGACGCGGCCGCCGGGCAGCCGCTCCGGCCGGAGCCGGGCCCCGATCGCCGCCAGCTCCTCGCCCGAGAGGCCCGACAGGAGCGGGATCTCGCGGAGCAGCTCGACGTCGACGCCGTTGTCGGACCCGCCCTCGCGCGCGAAGGCGGTCTGGGTCTCGTACATCCGCTGGTACAGACCGCCCGAGACGATCAGCTCCGCGTGGGTGCCGCGCTCGACGATCTCGCCGCGATCGAGCACGAACACCGCGTCGGCGGTCGCGGCCAGCGAGAGACGGTGGGTGATCGTGATCGTCGTCCGGCCCCGGATCGCGGCCTCGAGCGTCTGCAGGATGTCGGCCTCGGTCTGCGCGTCCAGCGCGCTCGTGGCCTCGTCGAGGATCATGATCTTCGGATCGCGGAGCAGGACGCGAGCGATCGCGAGCCGCTGGCGCTGTCCGCCGCTCATGCGGGTCCCTCGCTCCCCGAGCACGGTCTCGTAGCCGGAGGGCAGGGCCTCGACGAACCCGGCCAGCTGGGCGCCCTCGGCCGCCCGGACGATCTCGTCGTCCGAGGCGTCCGGCCGCCCGATCGCGATGTTCTCGCGCACGGTCGTGTCGAAGATGAAGGTCTCCTGGAACACGAGCCCGATCTGCTCGCGCAGGGAGGCGAGCGTCACCTCGCGGACGTCGGCGCCGTCCAGGAGCACGCGCCCCTCCTGCGGGTCCCAGAACCGGAGCAAGAGGTTCACGACCGTGCTCTTCCCGGACCCCGACGGACCCACGATCGCCGCGTGCGAACCGGCGGGGATCGAGAGGTCCAGGTCCCGCAGGACCGGGCGATCGGCCGCGTACCCGAACGTCACGCCGTCGAGCCGGATCTCGCGCTCGAGCGGCGCGAGCGGCGCGGCGCCGGGCGCATCCGAGATCGGCAGGGGCTCGTCGAGCAGCTCCGTGACGCGCCGGAGCGACCCCGAGGCCATCTGCACCATCTGCCCGATGTCGGAGAAGCCGGAGAGCGGCAGCAGGAGCCCGGGGAGGATCCCGAGGAAGGCGACGAGGATCGCGACCTCCATCTGCCCGTCGATGACGAGGTACCCGCCGTAGGCCAGCACGATCAGCTGGCCGAGCGTGATCGCCATGTCGCCGACCGCGTCGTAGAGCGACGAGATCTTCGCCATGCGGATCGCCGAGCTCAGCATCCCGAGCAGGCGCGCGTGGTACGCCCCGACCGTCCGCCGCTCCAGGCCGAAGGCCTTGATCACCGCGTGCGCCGACAGGCTCTCCTGCGTAACGGTGGACGCCTCGCCCGTCCGCATCATCCGTTCGTAGCTGACCGTGGCGAGGCGCGCGCCGAGGACCTTGTAGCTGATCACGAAGATCGGCGCGACCACGAGGACGAGCAGGGACAGCCGGAGGTCCAGCGATACGACGGCGAGCACCGCGGTCGCGGTGCTGATCACGAGGAACAGCCCCGTGTTGAGGATGCCCGTCATCGCCGTCGAGACGCCCTGGAGGTCGCTCGAGAGCCGGGTCATGAGGTCCCCGACGTTGGCCTCGGCGTAGAAGTCGTGCGGGAGCCGCTGCAGGTGGGCGAACATCCGCTCCTGGAGCGAGATCAACAGGCCCTGCGCGATGCTCTCGCTCACGATCGCCCGGCGCATCGCCACGAACGCATCGACGGCGTAGAGCACGACCAGCGCGCCGACGAAGATCAGGAGGTGGGACAACGTGTCCCCCTCGGTCAGCCAGCGCTGCAGGTCGGCGATCAGCCCGGCGACGAGCCCCGTCGTCTCGCCCTGCCCGGCGGCGTCGGGGGCGAGCGCTCCGACGACGGCCGCGACGGCGACCGGCATCGAGAGCACGGCGAATAGCGAGCCGAGGACCATGTAGACGACCACCTCGGCCTGTCGCCACCAGTAGGGCTTGAACAGGGGGATGAGGTACCCGAGGAAGTCGCGGACGCGCTGTCGCTCGCCCGACGTCCGGAGGCTGCCGAGCCACGCCTCCTCGAGGGCCCCGAACGGCAACTGGTAGGCGAGCATCGCGGCGTGGTCCCGGCGGCTCGGGTCGAACGCCTCGAGCGCCCGGCGGAGCGCCGCGCCGCCGTGGCTCCGATGGAGGTAGGCGACGAACGAGGTCGCGGCGAGCCTTCGGCTCTCGATCCCGACGTCGGAGCCCGAGTCGTCGGGAGGCGGTCCCATCACCGGACCCATCCCATCGGGAGGCGCTCCCCCGGGCGGCCCGCCATCCGGCGAGGGTCCCTCGAGGACGACGCCGTCGGGTGGCATGGCGCCCTCGTCGACGACGTTCGCGCCCGGTGGGGGTCCCCCCTCCTCGAAGACGTCCGCGCCGGGTGGCGGTCCACCCTCGTCGAAGACGTTCGCTCCCGGTGGGGGTCCGCCCTCCTCGAAGACGTTCGCTCCCGGTGGGGGTCCGCCGGCCTCGGGGGGCGGACCGCCCGGGCCCTCGATCGGCGGGCCGAGGATCGCGCCCGGCGGGAGCTGATCCAAGATCCCGGGCGGCCCCGAGGGTCCGGCCGGAGCCCCGGAGGCAGCCGCGGCCGGCCCCGAGCGCTCGCCCGGATGCAGGACCGAGATCGTCCTTCCCGAAGCGAGCTCGCTGCGGACCCACGCGTCCGCCGCCTCGACGGCGCCGTCGCCGCCCTCTCGCCCGACGACGAGTCCCGCGAGCCCCTCGACGAGCGGGTCGTCGGCGACCCCATCGCCGAACCAGCGGCCGACGAGGAACGGCACCAGGGTCCACCCCACGTGCTCCTCGGGCATCGTGGCCGCGACGATCCGGACGATCCCGCCCTCGCCGATCGACGAGGGCCCGGCGATCGGGGACGCTTCGGGACCACCGGGGCCGGCCGGCATCCCCTCCTCGGGGATCAGGTCGCCGGACAGCGGCGGGTCGACGAGGTACAGGTCGACGACGACGTCGCGCCCGGGGCCCGTGAGCTCCAGGAGGTCGATCAGCTCCGCCCGGGATCGCGCCGCCGCCCGGAGCTCCCGCTCCGCGCGGCGCGCGGCGTTGGAGCCGGTCGGGGCGAACACGCGCACCCCGTCCCCGGCCCACGAGGCCCAGCGATCATCAGGCGGTGACGGGTCCATCGCACCCCCACGAACCGGACGGAGACCGGGTCCGCGCGATTATGCCACTCACGCCATCGCGCCCGATCGGTGCCGGAAGCCGGCGCGGGTGAGCGTTCGTGGACGCGTCCACGGGTCTGACGCGCGGAGCACGGCGAGCGCGACGCCCGCGGCGCCGGTCAGGAACCCGGGCCCGAGCCGAACGCCCCCCGCGCCGAGGACGGCGGTGTGGGGGCCGTCCTCCTCGTCGACGAACGCCGTCAGCAGCGCAACGATCGACGCCGTCTCCGCGACGTACGCGGCATCGTCGGTCGCCTGCGCGAGGTCCAACAGGTACTCGATCGTTCCGGCGAGCCCGTGGCACTGCTCCGGCCCGAGCCACCGTCCTCCTCGAGCCGCGAACCGGCCGACGCGGTCGGCCACCTCGGCGCCGGGAACGGCACCGAGCCGCGCGGCGTGGAGGAACAGCGTTCCGATCCCGGTCGCGCCGATGCACCAGAGCGGTCCGGCGGGTGGGCCCCCCGGGCGCTCGGGCCATACCAGACCGCTGCCGTCCTCGAGGGCGGGCATGGCGCGCTTCGCGAGGTCCCCCGCGACGGCGACCGCGGCCGCGAGCGCCTCCCCGTCCCCCGTCGCCTCGGCGAGGTCCAGGAGCGCGTCCGCGATGCCCGCGCGCCCACGCGCGTAGCCGAGGTGCTCGGGCGGTGCGCCGTCGAGCGCGGCGCGGAGCCACCGGCCGAGCCCCTCGGCGGCGGCGAGGTGCTCGGCCTCCCCGGTCTCGTCCCACAGGAGCAGATGGAAGCGGAGCCGGCCCGCCGCCCCGTCGAACAGGTCCGCGCGATCGACCGGCATCGCGACGACCGCGCGGCCGACGTCGGCGGCGGCCGACACCAGCTCGGGCCGTCCGAGCGCCTGCCCGGCGCGCAGGAGCGCCGCTCCCGCCCCAGCCAGCCCCCCGTACAAGCCGGCCGAGGTCGCCGAGCGCTCCCGGCGGACACGGGCCGCCAGCCCATCGGCGGCCTCCGCCGCCGCGGTGCGCGCATCGCGATCGCCGGTCGCGTCGGCGAGCTCGGCGAGCGCGAGGACGTCGCCGGCGCTCCCGGTCGCGATGTCGACGGGCGTGGCCCCGTCGATCTCGATCGAACGGCAGATCCGCTCGGCGCGCCGGAGCAGCTCGGCTCGCCCCGCGTCGTCGAGCGCCGATCCCTCGGCCCCGATCGGCAACGTGTCGGCCGGCGCCGATCCCGCGATCGGTCCGAGCGCCGCGGCGACGTCGGGCGCGGAACGGAACCGCCGGTCGGGGTCGGGCTCCAGGCAGCGGCGCACGATCGCCTCCAGCGCCGGGGGCGATCCGGGGGCGAGCATCGCGATCGGGCGATCGAGGAGCGACCCGGGTCTCGGCGCCAGGGCAGGCTCGGCCGCCGTCGCCGCGAAGAAGAGCGTCGCGCCGAGCGCGAAGACGTCGTCCGCGACCGTCCCCGGCTCGCCGTCCCGTTGCTGCGGCGAGGCGAACCCGGGCGTCCCGCCCGGCGGCGTCTCGCCCTCGCCGTCCCTCGAGAGCTCCAGGTCGACAAGCCCGATCCCACCATCGGGCCCGACGAGGACGTTCCACGGAACCACGTCGCGGTGCACGATCCCCACCTCGTGCATCGCGGCGAGTGCGCTCGCCAGCCGCGACCCGAGGTCGACCACCTGCGCGGTCGTCGTCAACGTTCCGGTCCGCGCGGCCCTCGTCACCCGCTCGTGGAGGGTCTGCCCCTCGAGCCGCGTCAGCACCAGCACGACGTCGCCGTCGTCCTCGATCAGGTCGAGCACCTCGGGGAACCGCGGATCCGGCTGCAGCCGGCGGAGCAGGGCCGCCTCGCGCCGCAGGCGATCGCCGGCATCGAGCCCACCGGCGTCGATCCGGACGTCGCGGAACCCCCGCTTCAGCACGCACGGGCGGAGCCCCTCGAGGTCGACCGCCATCGAGACGACGCCGCGCGGGGAGCGATGCAGCGTCGACACCGCGACGTAGCGGCCGGCGAGCGCGCGCGCGGCGGGCGGGGCCGTCCCGAACGGATCGTCCGGCTCCGGTCCGTCGATCTCCTCGGCCGAGGTGAACGGGCCGTAGCGGTAGTGGACCAGGCTCCCCGCCTCGAGCGGCCGGTCGGTGCGCACGGCGGGCCCCCGGAGACCGGTCGTCGCGCGGTGCAACGCCCAGGCGAGCCGCACGGCGTCGCGATCGGTCGGTGGGTAGACCGTCACGAACTTGCCGACCTGGCCGAGCCCTCCCTCCCCTTCGTTGAGGCCCTGGAGCAGGGTCGCGGATGCCACGAGCTTGAAGCTCGTCTCCGCCGCCAGCAGGACGGGCAGGACGCGCTCGAGGACCTGGTCGGCCGATCCCTCCGTCGCCGAGACGTGCAGCTTCCAGCCGTGAGCCGGGAGATCGCGATCTTTCCGGCGCACCCGGAGCCACGGATCGTCGGCTTCGGGGGGCTCGACCGACCAGCCGTCGGCGACGCCGGCCTCGCGCACGGCGGCAACGACCCGCTCGAGGTAGGAGGTCCCGGTCATGCCTCGACGAGGTGAGCCGGGACGATCCCCCGGCTCCCCCGCGTCGTCGGTGCGACCCCGGCTACTTCAGGTGGTGCCAGTGGCGGCGGTAGGGCCAGTGGCGGTGCTTGATCCACCAGCTCCACCACACGGACTGGCCGCTCACCTCGGCGAGGGCCGAGATCGGCCC
>DATBMU010000085.1:0-4615 GCA_036554665.1 Actinomycetota bacterium
TGGAGCTCGGCCAGGCGCGGCTCGGCGGGCGGTGGCTCGTCGACGAGGACGCGGAGGTCCAGGACGCCCGCGTTGTCCATCGCGATCGATCGCACGTGCGAGCTCGTCGAGGGGTCGTCGGCGGCCAGCGGCGTCCACACCGCGAGCTCGAGCTCCATCGCGCGCCGCACGTCGCCGGAGCGAACCGCAGCGTCGACCTCCTCGAGCAGCACCTCGAAGCCGGGATCGGTCCACCGGTAGCCCGACAGCCCCGGAGCGACGGGCACGATCGCGTCGACGACCTCGGGCATCGCGAGCGCCGCGTCGATCGCCAGACGTCCGCCGCTGCCGCACCCGACGATCGCGCAGCGCTCGATCTTCAGCTCCTCCAAGAGGCGGGCCAGGTCGTGGAGCTGGGAGACGGAGCCGCTCGGGGGGTCGGAGCGGCCGGATCCTCGCAGGTCGTACCTGATCGTGTCGTGGTGGCGCGGGAACTCCTCGAACTGCGGTTCCCAGATCCGCGAGTCCCAGAAGCCGGGGTGCACGAGCACGACGGGGAACCCCTCGCCGGCGCGCTCGTACCAGATCCGGCCCCCATCGACGTCCGCCCAGCCCTCGCCCACGCTCAGCCCTCGTCGAACCGCGGTCGGAGCTTGGAGTACGAGTCCTGCAGCAGCTCGGGGAGCACGCGCGTCTGCCCGACGATCGGCATGAAGTTCGTGTCGCCGCCCCACCGGGGCACCACGTGCCAGTGCAGGTGCTCGGGGATCCCCGCCCCGGCGACACGCCCGAGGTTCACCCCGACGTTGAAGCCCTGTGGCTCCGCCGTCTCGCGGAGCGCGCGGAGCGATCGCCGGAGCATCCCGTCGATCGCCGCCTGCTCCTCGTCGGAGAGGTCCTCGAGGTCGCCCGTGTGGCGCACCGGGAGGATCAGCAGGTGGCCGGGGTTGTACGGGTACTTCGCGAGCGTCACGAACGCGAGCCGGTCGCGCGCGAGCACCCGCTCGCCGTCGGGCTCTCCGTCGAGCAGCGAACAGAAGACGCACGCCTCAGAGTCGGTGTCTCGGGCGGCCTCGATGTACTCCATCCGCCACGGGGACCACAGGCGATCCACGCTCAGCTCCAACGGGACTGCGTGAGCCGGCGCGAGCCGGCCTCCTCGACGAGCGCCGCGACGAAGTCGTCGAACGCGACGTCCTTCGTCTCGCTCCCCTCGCGGTCGCGGACCGTGAGCCGGTCCGACCCGGCCTCCCGGTCGCCGATCACGAGCACGTACGGGGCCTTCAAGAGCTGCGCGGCGCGCACCTTCTTCCCGACGGTCTCGCCGGAGGCGTCGACCTCCGGGCGGAGCCCGGCCGCGCGGAGCCGGTCGGCGAGCGCGGCGGCGGGCCCGAGGTGGCGATCGGCGACCGGCACGATGCGGACCTGCTCCGGGGACAGCCAGAGCGGGAAGGCGCCGGCGTAGTGCTCGATCAGCACGGCGCTGAACCGCTCGATCGTCCCGAGGATCGCGCGGTGGATCATCACCGGCCGGTGGCGCTGGTTGTCCTCACCGACGTACTCCATCCCGAAGCGCTCGGGCAGGCCGAAGTCGCATTGGACGGTGGTGAGCTGCCACAGCCGGCCGATCGCGTCCCGGAAGTGGAAGTCCACCTTCGGCCCGTAGAACGAGCCCTCGCCCTCCGCGATCCGGTACTCGAGCCCGCTGCGCTCGAGCGCGGTGCGCAGCGCCCCGGTGGCCCGCTCGGCCATCTCGGGCGTCACGATCGTCTCGCCCGGCAGGGTCGAGAGCTCCACGATCGGCTCCGAGAACCCGAACGTCCGGTGGATCGCCGCGGTGAACTCGAACACGCGCAGGATCTCGTCGACGAGCTGGTCCGGCGTGCAGACGATGTGGGCGTCGTCCATCGTGCCGCCCCGGATCCGGAGCAGGCCGTGGAGCGTTCCCATCCGCTCGTGGCGGTAGATCGTCCCGAGCTCGGACAGCCGCATCGGCAGGTCGCGATACGAACGCGTTTGCGATCTGTAGACCAGGACGTGGAACGGGCAATTCATCGGCTTGGCGTAGTAGTCGCCGGTCTCGGTGCCCATCGGGGGGAACATGTTGTCGGCGTACTTCTCCAGGTGGCCGCTCGTCTCCCACAGCACCGAACGCGCGATGTGCGGCGTAACGACCAGGTCGTAGCCATGCTCCAGGTGCAGCTCGCGCACGTAGTCCTCGAGCTGCTTGCGGAAGATCCCTCCGCGCGGATGCCAGATCCACAGCCCGGGCCCGAGCTCCTCCGGGGAGCTGAACAGGTCGAGCTCGCGGCCCAGCCGTCGGTGGTCGCGCTTCTCGGCCTCCTCGAGCCGCCGCAGGTACGTCTCGAGATCGTCCTGATTCGCCCACGCGGTCCCGTAGACCCGCTGGAGCATCGGGCGCGCCTCGTCCCCGCGCCAGTAGGCGCCGGCGAGCTTCATGAGCTTGAACGCGCCGAGCCGGGACGTGGACGGAACGTGCGGCCCGAGGCACAGGTCGGCCCAGGCGCCGTTGCGGTACAGCGTCACGGTCTCGCCGCCGGCGACCTCGCCGGGCTCGAGGCTCTCGATGATCTCCCGCTTGTAGGGCTGGTCCTCGAACCGTTCGAGCGCGTCGGGTCGCGACAGCTCCTCGCGGACGAACGGTTGGTCCTCCGCGACGATCTCGCGCATCCGGTCCTCGATCTTCGGCAGGTCCGACTCCGAGATCGGACCCGGGAGCTCGAGGTCGTAGTAGAAGCCGTCCTCGATCGCCGGGCCGATCGCGTACCGGGCTCCCGGCCACAGATCGCAGACGGCCTGCGCCATCACATGCGCGGCGGAGTGCCGGAGCACGTGCAGCCCGTCGGGATCCGAGGCGAGCAGGGGCGCGGCCCTACCGTCGCCCGAAGGAACGAAGGACAGGTCGACGAGGGCGTCCGCGAAGCGCGCCGCGATCGCCTCCGCGGGCAGGACCGCACCGAGCGGCTCACCCTCGGGGAGCTCGGTCGCGCGACCGTCGGGCAGCTCGATCCTCGGCATGGGACGGCCATGATATCGGGCGGCGTCGGGCCGCCCGGCCGCTCACTCGTAGGCGATCGCGTCGAGCACGTCGAGCTTGGCCGCGCGCCGCGCGGGGGCGAACGCGAACAGCCAGCCGAGGACCGCGGCGGCGATCACGTACACCGTCAGCTGTCCTCCGGGGATGCCGAGCTCCGTGAAACCGCGGGGGACGAGCGCGCGCTGCAGCGCCCACCCGAACGCGATCCCGACCACGACGCCGAACAGCGCGCCCATCACCGCGATGATCCCGGCCTCCCGGCGCACCATGGAACGGGTCTGGCGCCGGGTCAGCCCGACGGCGCGCAGGAGCCCGAGCTCGCGCGTCCGCTCGTGGATCGACAGGTAGAGCGTGTTCATGACCCCGAACAGCGCGATGATCACCGCGAACAGGAGCAGGGCGGTCACGAGGTTGAGGACCTGGTTGAGGAACCCCGCGTACTTGTCGCGGAACGCCGCCTGGTCCTGGACCTCGACGTTCGGGTAGGGGGTTAGCGCCTCCTCGAGGTCCGCCTGCACCGCGGCGAGGTCCGCGCCCTCCTCGGCCGCGATGAGCACGAAGACGTCGAGCTGCTGCGCGACGTTCTCGTCGAACGTCGCGAGCGAGATCGCGTAGTCGCCGATCAACCCGTTCTCCGCGTAGAGCGCGACCACCTCGAGGTCCACCCGCCCCGTCGCGGGGAACTCGACCATCACGGTGTCGCCGACGCTCCACCCGTTGTCGCTCGCCACGTCGTCGAAGACCGCGATCGTCGCCGGGTGCGCGAGATCGGCGATGCCGCCGTCGACGAGGCCGACGTCGGACACGAGCGGGAACGTGCCGGGGTCGAGCCCCGTGAGGAACGCGCTCCCACCCTCGATCCTGGCCTCGCCCTGGCGGATCTGTGAGACGGTCTCGACGCCGGGAACCGGGCGCATCGCGTCGGCGGCCGACGTGCTGAACCCGCTGAACGTCGGCGACGTGAGGATGAAGTCCGCCTTGAGCGTGCGATCGAGGATCTCGGTGGTGGTGGCCTTCGCGGACGCTCCGAAGACCGCGACGAACACGACCAGGCCGAGGCCGATCATCAGGGCCGAGGCCGTCGCCGAGGTCCGGCGGGGGTTCCGCATCGAGTTCTCGCGGGCGAGCTTGCCGGGGACGCCCATCAGGCGGACCGGGGCGCCGAGCGCGGCGGCCACCGGTCGGGCGATCAGCGGCGTGAGCATCGCGATCCCGATGAACGTCAGCCCGACGCCGATGCCGACGAGTTGGAGCGCGTTGGGCGGCGTGCCGAACAGGCCGTAGAGGAGCGGGGTCAGACCGAGCGCGAGCACGACGGCGCCGCTCACGATCCGGAACCGCAGCGAGCGCCCCGGGCGGTCCTGCGCCGCGCGCAGCGCCTCGATCGGCGCGACGCGGGCGGCCCGGCGCGCCGGCACGATCGCGGCGATCACCGTCACCACCGTGCCGACGACGACCGAGACGATGAACGTCCGGGGCAGGACCACCGTCCCCGACGCCGGGATGTCGAACCCGGTCGCCGAGAGCGCCGCCTTCAGCAGCACGGCGATCCCGATCCCGACGACGACCCCGACGATC
>DATBMU010000160.1:0-20357 GCA_036554665.1 Actinomycetota bacterium
GCGATGCCGGCGGCTAGGATGTGCGCGCTCTCCGACCAGGAAGGTCCTCCTGTCCCCGAACGCGCTCCGCCGGTCCACCGCCGTCCTGTCGATCGTGGCCGCGACGTCGCTCCTCATCTCGGCGCCGGCGCGCGGCCAGGCCTCGGCTCCGGGATGGCCCCAGTTCCAGGGAGGCCCCGAACACGAGGGAGCGCTGAGCGACGGTCCGCCGCCGCCCTACCGGGTGCGATGGACGCTGCCGGCTCCCGACGGCTCGGCGCTCTCCGGCGCGGTCATCGTCGGGGACCTCGCGGTCACGCTCGGCACGAGCGCGGTGTACGGCGTGTCGATCCAGACCGGCGAGGTCGCGTGGGAGATCCCGCGTGCGGGGGGACCGCTATCGGTGCCGGCCGTCGCGACCGGATCGGACGGGTCGCCGGGGGCGTTGCTCTTCCTCGAGGGTCCCGACGCGACCGCCGGCGGAGGTGACGCCTCGCCGGGCGCGTCGCCGACGGCTTCGGGCTCACCAACCCCGTCCGACCCGCCCACCCCGTCCGGCTCGCCGTCGCCGGGGGACGAGACGGAGTCCGGATCCGAGCTCGTCGCGCTCGACCTGGCAGACCAGACCGAACGGTGGCGCGTCCCGCTCGAGGGCACCTCGCGGACCGGCGTCACCGTCGACGGTGACACCGCGTACGTCGGCGACCAGGACGGCACCGTGTACGCGATCGCGATCGCGGACGGGCGGGTCGCGTGGACCGCGGACGCCGGCGCGCGCGTGGACATCCCGATCGCCGCCGGGGACGGCCTCGTGATCGCCGTCGGCCGGGACGCCGCGGACCCGACGATCCTCATGACCGCGTTCGACGCGACGAGCGGGGAACGCGTGTGGCGACGTTCGCTGGCGATCGGCTCCTCGGTGGTCTCGGCCCCCGCGATCGGCGACGGGGCGGTGGTCGTCGGCCTGCCCGACCGGTTCGCCAGGGCCCTCGACGCCGGCGACGGGCTGGACCGGTGGGGCGCCCTCGTGATCACCGTCTTCTCGCCGGTGACCGCGCCGGCGCTCGCGGCGGGCTCGGCGTTCGTCGCGGATGTGGGGGGCGGGCTCTACCGGCTCGACCTCGCGGACGGCGACCGCGTCTGGAGCTTCCAGCTGAACGAGCTCGTGCTCCGCAGCTCGCCGGTCGTCTCGGGACGGACGGTCCTGCTGGGCCTGAACGACGGGCGCCTCGTCGCGGTCGACGTCGAGACCGGGCGCCTGGTCTGGGAGAGCGAACCCTCGCCCGGGCTGATCGGGACGATCGCGCTCTCCGGCGACGCCGTCGTCGCGATCAAGGGCGGTCGCGACGCCGGGCTGATCGCCTTCGAGCACGATCCCGCGGGCACCCTCGTCGACGTGCCGCCACCCACGGAGCTCGAGCCCGGCACCACCCTGGCGCGCTTCGGGATCGCCTCCGTGATCGTGCTCGCGCTCTTCCTGGTCCCGGCGACCCTGCTCCGGCGCCGGTTCGGCGACGCGTTCCCGACGGAGGGGCCCGACGAGGACGCGGACGTCGCGCCGGCCGAGGAGGACGCATGAGCGGGCGGAAGAAACGCCGGCCCGCCGCACCGCGGACGGAGCCGGTGCCGGCGAAAGCCGCCGCACCGGAGGAGCCGCCCCCGCGCCGTCAGGGGCTGTTCGGCAGCGCCCTCACCAGCACCGGCCCCTCGGCGCTCCCGCCCATCGGCCGCAGCCTCGGGCGCGGCATGCTCGCCGTCGCCGTCCAGCCGGTGCTGATCGTCGCGGCGTGCCTCATCGTGCTCGGGACCTGGGTCGCGCTCGTCGCGCTCGGCTTCGAGGGCTCGCCGAGCCGGCTCGTCGACCTGCTCGCGATGCCGCCGGTCAGCACCTACTTCGACCTGGGCACGGGGGCCACCCTGTACGGGATCGGCCCCGCTTTCCTCGTCTACCTCGGGGTCTCCCTCGCGGTCCGCACGCTGGTCTCGTCGCTGCTCGCCGGGCTCGTGCTCGAGGCGCTCGAGGACGGGCGCGTGAGCCGGTACGGCGCGATCCGCGGCCTGATCGCGATGCCGACGGTGCTCGTCGTCCAGGTCGCGTCGCTCAGCCTGATCGTCGCCGGCAACCTCATCTTCCCGATCCTCGGGCCGGGGATCGGGTTCCTCGGCTTCGTGTCGGCGCTCGTCGCCGGCCTGTACTTCCTCGGGTTCGCGCCGACGGCGGCGATCCGCGAAGGGCGGCCCGTGCTCGACACGATCCGCCGCTCCGCGCGGGCGGCGATGCTGCCGGGTGGCCGCCACCTCGTGCTGTGCTCGCTCTACTTCTTCATCGCGCTGCCGGTCGCGCTCGGGTTCGCGCCGGGGGGCACCGAGGTCACGGCGAACCCGACCCTCCTGACCTGGGTCTTCGTGCTGTCGGCGAACGTCCTGCACCTGGGGTTCGCGGCGGCGTTCGCCTACCGGTGGGTCGTCGCCGAGCCGAACGTCCCGGATGAGCCGGTGCGCCGGCGACCTGCGACCCGCCCGGCCCCCTCCCGCCCTCGCCGGCGGTAGCGGCCGTCCCCGGCCGGGGGGGTTCGGTCCGCATCGTCGCTGCTAGACTGCCCCTTCGCCGGTGTCCGCGAGGATGCCGAGCTCACACGCCCGGGGATCGTTCCGCGGGGTCTCGGACACCGAGCCGCGAACGAGGAGATCCGGGCGGAGGACATAACCGGAAGGAGGCACACCGTGCCCGTCGTCACCAGGCGGGAGCTCCTCGAGGCGGGCGTCCACTTCGGGCACCAGACGCGACGCTGGAACCCGAAGATGGGGCGGTACCTGTACGGGGAGCGCTCCGGCATCTACATCATCGACCTCGAGAAGACCCTGACGGGGCTCGAGGAGGCCTACGCGTTCGTCCGCGACCTCGGCCGCCGCGGCGGGATCGTCCTGTTCGTCGGGACGAAGAAGCAGGCGCAGGACATCATCGTCGACAACGCCGATCGCATCGGCATGCCGTCCGTCACCACGCGCTGGCTCGGCGGCATGCTCACGAACTTCCAGACGGTCTCGAGGCGGCTGATCCGGCTCCGCGAGCTCCGCGAGATGGAGCGCACGGGCGCGTTCGACTACCTCCCGAAGAAGGAGGCGATCCGGCTCCGTCACGAGCGCGAGAAGCTGGAACGCAACCTCGGCGGCATGCAGAGCCTCGACCGCCTGCCGGACGCGGTGTTCGTGATCGACACGAAGAAGGAGCACATCGCGGTCAACGAGGCGCGCAAGCTCGGCCTGCCCGTCATCGCGATCGTGGACACGAACTGCGATCCGGACGAGGTCGACTACGTGATCCCGGGCAACGACGACGCGATCCGCTCGGTGTCCCTCGTCACGAGGATCATCGCCGACGCGCTCGTCGAGGGCCGGCAGATCGGACGCGAGGCGATCGTCACGAGGGCGACGGGCCCGGAGATCGAGCCCGAGCCCGAGCCGGCGCCGAGCGCCCAGCCGGTAGCGACCGCCGAGCCGGCAACGACCGCCGAGCCGGCAACGACCGCCGAGGCCCCGCCGACCGGCGCCACCCCCGCCGGGGACGGGGAACCCCCCACCACGACCACCCAGGAAGCGAGCTGAGCCCCATGGCCGACGTCACACCGAGCACGATCAAGGAGCTCCGGGACATGACCGGGGCGGGGATGATGGACTGCAAGCGCGCACTGCAGGATGCCGACGGCGACCTCGAACGAGCCGTCGTCCTGCTCCGCGAACGCGGGCAGGCCTCCGTCGCCAAGCGCGCCGGGCGCGCGGCGGACCAGGGACGGATCGAGTCCTACATCCACTTCAACGCCAGCGTCGGGTCCCTCGTCGAGGTGAACTGCGAGACGGACTTCGTCGCCAACACGGACGACTTCCGGCAGCTCGCCAAGGACATCGCGCTGCACGTCGCGAGCCCGTCCGCGCCGAGGTTCCTCTCGCGCGAGGACGTCCCGGCCCAGGTGGCCGACGCCGAGCGCCACATCTTCGAGGTGCAGGCCAAGGAGATGGGCAAGCCCGACGACGTGATCCCGAGGATCGTCGAGGGCCAGATGCGGGCCTTCTACCAGCAGACCGTGCTGCTCGACCAGGCGTACGTGAAGGACGACTCGAAGACGATCCAGCAGCTGCTGGACGAAGTCTCCGCCAAGGTCGGCGAGAAGGTCGCCGTGCGGCGGTTCGTGCGGTTCAAGCTCGGCGAGGAGAACGAGTAGGGTACGGGCATGCCCGGGGAGGACCTCAGCCAGGAGACGGCCCGGCCGCTGTACCACCGGGTCCTGCTGAAGCTCTCGGGGGACGCGTTCGCGCCGGCGGGGACGGGCTACGGGATCTCCACGGAGGCGACGGCCCTGCTCGCGAGCCAGCTCGCGGAGGTCGTCGACATCGGCGTCCAGTGCGCCGTGGTGGTCGGCGGCGGCAACATCTTCCGCGGCCGACAGGCCCCAGACATCGAGCGGTCGCGCGCGGACTACATGGGGATGCTCGCCACCGTCATGAACGCGCTGGCGTTGCAGGACGCGCTCGAGAAGAAGCACGTCCCGACGCGGGTGCAGACCGCGATCCACATGGCGCAGATCGCCGAGCCCTACATCCCGCTGCGCGCCACCCGCCACCTGGAGAAGGGGCGGGTCGTGATCTTCGCCGCGGGCATCGGCGCGCCCTACTTCTCCACGGACACGACGGCGGCGCAACGCGCGCTGGAGATCGGAGCGCAGGCGCTGCTCAAGGGGACGAAGGTCGACGGCGTGTACACGGCGGACCCGCACCTGGACCCGAGCGCGGAGCGGTTCGAGTCGATCGAGTACCTCGACGTGCTCCGTGAGGGCTACCAGGTGATGGACGCGACCGCGATCAGCCTGTGCATGGAGAACGAGCTGCCCATCATCGTGTTCGACCTCGGGCAGGACGGGAACATCCGGCGCGCGGTCTCGGGAGAGCCGATCGGCACCCTGGTGCACGGAGGGGTCCGGTGACCGTCGAGTCGGCGCTGAAGGGGTCGGGCGAGAAGATGGACAAGGCGATCGGCGTCCTGAAGGACGAGCTCGCCGGCATCCGGACCGGGCGCGCGACGCCGGCGCTGCTGTCGCGGATCATCGTCGACTACTACGGCACCCAGGTCCCGATCCAGCAGCTCGCGGGGTTCAGCGTTCCGGAGCCGCGCACGCTCCTGATCCAGCCGTACGACAAGAACGCGATCTCCGCGATGGAGAAGGCCATCATGTCGAGCGATCTCGGGATCACGCCCGGCAACGACGGCAGCGTGATCCGGCTGAGCTTCCCGCCCCTGACCGAGGAGCGGCGCAAGGAGCTGATCAAGCTCGTGCACCATCGCGGTGAGGAGGCGCGGGTTGCCGTTCGGAACATCCGGCGGCACTCGAAGGAAGAGCTCGAGAGACTTGAGCGCGACGGCGGCATCTCGGAAGATGACCTCCTCCGAGCTGAGAAGGAGCTCCAGAAGCTCACCGACAAGCACGTGGCGGGCGTCGACGAGGTCGTCGCGCACAAGGAAGCGGAGCTGAAGGAGATCTAGTGGCCGAGGGCGAAGGCCGGAACGAGGGCGAGGACCTGTTCGAGGACCTCGACAAGTTCTTCGCACCGATCCAGGACGTCGACTGGCCCGAGGCGTCGGAGCCCAAGCGCGAGCCCGCGCCGACCGTGACCGAGGCGGAGGCCCGCCCCACGGACGAGGACACCGAGGCGCTCGAGACCCCGATCGTGATCGGGTCGGCGGACGACGAGGACCGGACCCCCGCGCCGACGCCGGGCCAGGAAGACCTCTTCGACGATGAGGAGCCCGAGGGCTCGGACCTGCCCGTGACCGCCGACCAGGAGCGGGAGGAGGACGGGGTCTCCTCGTTCCTGTTCGAGTCCGAGGTCGACGACGAGCTCGAGGGGGAGGGCGAGATCAGCGAGGAGGCCTTCACGCAGCCGCCGAGCGCCTACGTCGACCTCCCCGGCCCGGCCGCCGAGGACGAGGGCGCGGCCGGCTTCGACGTGGGGTCACGCGCGGCCGAGGAGCCGGCCCCCGACCTCGAGGCGGTGGAGGCGGCCGCCGACCACTTCGCCGAGTCCGTCCGCGACGAGGTGCGGGTCGAGCCCGAGGGCGCCTCGAGCGAGACGACGACCGAGGAGGTTCGGATCGCCGAGCTGCTCGGCGCCGAGGACGAGGAGCCCGAGTCCGGCGAGCCGGAGGGCGCGCGGACCGTCCGCGTCGGGCAGGAGGGGCTCGGCGGTCCGAGCTGGCAGGAGCCGACCGCGCTCGAGGTCGGCGCCGAGCCCGAGCGCCGCACCACGGGCCGCGACGTCCCGATGGCGTTCCTGACCGGCCTCATCCTGGCGGCCCTCGGGATCGGCACGATCGCGATCGGACCCGGGCCGTTCGCGGTGTTCGCGGGCCTCGTCGTGCTGTTCGCCCAGGGCGAGCTCTACCTCGCCCTGCAGAAGCACGGGTACCAGCCGGCGACCGCGCTCGGGCTCGTCGGCGGGGCCCTGGTGCTCGGCGCCGCCTACTACCGGGGCGAGAGCGCGATGCTCGCGATGCTCGCGCTCGCCACCTTCGCGTCGTTCCTGTGGTACATGACCGTTCCGGCGCAGCACCGCAAGAACGTCGCGGCCAACGTCGCGCTCACGGTGCTGGGCATCGCGTACGTCCCGATGCTCGCCGGGTACGCGCTCGCCGTCCTGCAGCTGCCCGACGGGCGCGGGCTCGCGCTCGCGATCATCGGCCTCACGATCGTCTACGACATCTCGGCCTTCGGCGTCGGCTACTTCTGGGGGAGCCGCCCGCTCGCGCCGCACGTCAGCCCGAAGAAGTCGTGGGAGGGGGCGATCGGCGCGACACTCGTCGTGGTCGCCGTGGCGATCGGCGCGGTCGCGCCGTCCGTGGACATCCTCGACACCGTCGGCCGGTCCGTTGGGCTCGCGGTCGTCGTGGCGATCTTCGCTCCGCTCGGCGACCTGGCCGAGTCGCTGCTGAAACGCGACCTGGGCATCAAGGACATGGGCAGCGTCCTGCCCGGGCACGGGGGCGTCCTCGACCGCATCGACTCGATGCTGTTCGTCGCGCCCGCGGCGTTCATGCTCCTTCGCCTGATCCTGCTCTGAGCCGCTCCCGACGTCGCTGACCGCGGTTCCCGTGGTTCTCGGGCGGCCGGGGTACTCTTGGTTCGTGCGCACGCTCGTGATCCTGGGGTCCACGGGATCGGTCGGCACGCAGGCGCTGGACGTGGTTCGCCATCACCCCGACCGGTTCCGCGTCGTCGGGCTGTCCGCGGGGACCAACCACGAGCTCCTGGTCGGACAGATCCGTGAGTTCCTCCCGCCGCACGTCGCGATCGCGGACGAGGAGGCGGCGGTGGACCTCCGCGAACGGCTGCTCGGGATCCAGGGCGTGGAGATCCACGTGGGACCGGAGGCCGCCGAGACCCTGGCCCGCGACAGCGAGGCCGACATGGTGCTGAACGCCCTCGTCGGCTCCGCGGGGCTCGGGCCGACCCTCGCCGCCCTCCAGGCCGGCAAGGCGCTCGCGCTCGCGAACAAGGAGAGCCTCGTGGTCGGCGGGGAGCTCGTCCTGGACCTCATCAAGGGGGAGCCGGAGCGGCTGATCCCCGTCGACTCCGAGCACGCCGCCCTGGCTCAGGTGCTGCGGGGCGAGCGGCGCGAGGACGTGAAGCGTGTGATCCTCACGGGCTCGGGCGGACCGTTCCGTGGGTGGACGCGCAACGAGCTCGCGAAGGCGTCGGTGAAGGAGGCCCTCGCGCACCCCGTCTGGCAGATGGGCCCGAAGATCACGATCGACTCGGCCACGCTCATGAACAAGGGCCTGGAGGTCATCGAGGCGCGCTACCTGTTCGGGCTGGAGTACTCGCAGATCCACGTCGTGATCCACCCGGAGGGGATCGTCCACGCGCTCGCGGAGTTCCGCGACGGGACGATGATCGCCCAGTTCGCGCAGCCGGACATGCGGCTCCCGATCCAGCTCGCGCTGGGGTGGCCCGAGCGGCTGCCGAGCGGCATCGCGCCGGTGCCCCTCGTCGACAAGAAGCTCACGTTCGAGCCCGTGGACCGAGAGGCGTTCCAGGCCGTGGACCTCGCCTACCGGGTCGGCGAGCTCGGCCTCACGTTCCCGGCCGTCATGAGCGCGGCGAACGAGGTCGCCGTGATGGCCTTCCTCGAGAGCAAGATCCCGCTCACGCGCATCGTCGAGATCGTCCAGGCCGTGGTCGACGAGCACGAAGCGCCGTCCTCGGTGGTCTCGGTCGTGAACCTCGAGCGGGCCGACACGTGGGCGCGTCGCCGCGCGGCCGAGATCGTCGAGGAACGGTAGCCCGAGATGGACGCCGTCGGTCAGATCTCGTTCTTCGTCGCCCTGATCCTCGTGATCGTGATCCACGAGGCGGCGCACTACGGCGTCGCGCGGGCGTTCGACATCAAGGTGACCGAGTTCTTCGTCGGGTTCGGGCCGAAGATCTGGTCGAAGCGGCGCGGCGAGACCGAGGTCGGGTTCAAATGGATCCCGGCCGGCGGCTACGTGAAGATCGCCGGGATGAACCCATTCGAGGAGGTCCCCCCGGAGGACCTGCCTCGCACGTACGGGGCGAAGCCGCGGTGGCAGCGGGCGCTCGTGATCGTCGCCGGCCCCGCCACGCACTTCGTGCTCGCGTTCCTGTGTTTCGCGCTCTGGCTCGGCTTCGTCGGCCAGCCGACCTCGCGGAGCCCCGAGATCCTCGTCGTCCCCGAGCGCCTCGAGGGGGAGGTCTCGCCGGCGTTCGCGGCCGGGCTGCGCGCCGGCGACCGCATCGTCGCGGTCGGCGACGTGAACGACGCGACGAGCGAGTACCTCGTGGCCCAGACCCAGGAGCGCCTCGGCGAGCCGCTCACGCTGACGGTCGAGCGTAACGGCCGGACGTTTACGGTCGAGGTCGTCCCCGTGCTCACCCAGGACGGGGAGGAGCAGGTCGCGCGGATCGGCGTGGTGCTCGGCGACGGCCTCCGGGAGACGAGCGGCCCGGTGGGCGCGATCACCGGGGGAGGGCGCCTGGTCGGCGAGAACCTCGTGAGCACCGTGAACAGCCTGGGGCGCGTGTTCGGCCCCGAGGGGGTCGGCCGGATCTTCCAGCTGATCTTCACCGACGCGCCTCGCGACGAGGGCGACCCGGCGAGCGTCGTCGGCGTCGGGCGGATCGCGGGGAGCATCGCCTCCGGCGAGACGGGGAGCTTCTGGGACATCCTGTTCCTGTTCGGGCTCGTGAACGTCTTCGTGGGCTTCCTGAACCTGCTGCCGCTTCCCCCCTTCGACGGCGGCCACCTCGCCGTCCTCGCGATCGAGAAGATCCGGGGCAAGCCCGTCGACATGCGCAAGGTGATCCCGGTCTCGGCGGCGGTGGCCGCGTTCTTCATCGTCTTCACGATCGCGGTCGTGTACGTCGACCTCGTGAAGCCGCCGGTCTGAGCGCGGCACGGCCCGCCGCAGGGGCGCCACGATTTCTCAACACGGTGCCTTCGGGCCCGCAACGACCTGCGGATACGATGCTCCCGTGACGCAGCAGACCGTCCTCGTGGTGGACGACGAAGCGGCCATCGCCGAAGCGGTCCGCGCGCGTCTGGATAGCGAGGGGTACCGCGTCCTCGTCGCGGCCGACGGTCCCCAGGCCCTCGAGACCGCCGAGCGCGAGCGGCCCGACCTCGTGGTGCTCGATCTCATGCTCCCCGGGATGGACGGGCTCGAGGTCTGCCAGCAGCTCCAGCGCGAGCGCTGGGTGCCGGTCCTGATGCTGACCGCCCGGACGGAGGAGGCCGACAAGGTCGCCGGGTTCGCCGTCGGCGCGGACGACTACCTGACGAAGCCCTTCAGCCTGCGCGAGCTCGCCGTCCGCGTGCGCGCGATCCTGCGGCGGGTCGAACGGATCGCCACGCCTCCCTCGACCGAGCCGCTCGTCCGCGGTGGCCTCGCCCTCGACCCGGCGAGGCGGCGCGTGACGGTCGACGGCGAAGACGTCCAGCTCACGCCGCTGGAGTTCGAGATCCTCCACACGCTCGCGCTCGACCCCGGCGTCGTGTTCACCCGGGAGCAGCTGATGGACCGCGTGTGGGGCTACCGGGACTACGCCGGCGGTCGCGTGGTCGACTCGCACGTCGCGAGGATCCGGCGGAAGATCGGCGAGGACGGCAACGAGCCACGCTTCGTCCGCACGGTGCACGGCGTCGGCTACGCGTTCCGCGAGGACGCGTGAGCGTGCGCCCGCTCGAGAAGCTCCCGACGATCCGGGCCAAGCTCGGCTCGGTCATCGTCTTCGCCGTCGTGCTCACGGTCGCCCTCGTGTACTTCCTCCTCGCGCTCGCCCTGCGGAACTCGTTCCGGGACGCGGACCTCGTCGAGCTGCTGCGGGTCGCCCAAACGCGGAGCGTGACCGTCGGGGCGTCGGCGCCGGAGGGGACGTCGCTCGCACGCCTGCAGGACGGTACGTTCGAGTGGAGCGGGCCGGCGCTGGCCGACCCGCCCATCTTCGAGGGCGGCGTGCACGTCGGGGTCGCGAACGGCGTCGAGTACGCGGCGGTCCCGCTCCGCGACGGGACCGGCGGGATGCTGTACGCGGTCCGCGAGGAGCCCCGGTTCCTGATCGCGTCGACGCGGTTCCTGTTCGAGTTCTGGTGGCAGCTGCTGATCGCCGGCGCGGTCGCGGCCGCGCTCGCCCTGCTCGTCGCACGCTGGCTCGCTCGCGGGATGACCCAGCCGCTGCGCGACATGGCGAAAGCGGCGCAGCGGATGTCGACCGGCGACTACGGCCAGCGCGTCGTCACGGCCTCCCGCGACGAGGTCGGCCAGCTCGCGGTCGCCTTCAACCGCATGAGCGGCGAGCTGGCGAGCCTCGAACGGCTGCGTCGCGACCTCGTCGCGAACGTGTCCCACGAGCTGAAGACGCCGATCTCGGCGCTCCGCGCTCGGCTGGAGAACCTGCTCGACGGGGTCGAACGCCCCGATCCGGAGACCCTGCAGGTGATGCTCGCCCAGTCCGAGCGCCTCGGCCGCCTCGTCGACCAGTTGCTCGAGCTCGCGCGCCTGGAGTCGGGCGAGGTCCCGCTGCGCCGCGAGGCCGTGCCGCTGCGCCCGCTCGTGTCGCGGGTCGTCTCCGAGATCGAGGTCACCCGCGCCCGCCAGGACGTGCAGCTCTCGCAGGACGTCCCCGACGACCTGCCGGCGGTCTTCGCGGACGCCGAGCGGCTCCACCAAGTGCTGTTCAACCTGCTCGACAACGCCGTCCGGTTCACGCCCGAGGGCGGGCGCGTGCGCGTCACCGCCTCGGGGCACAACGGATCCGTCGACGTCGCCGTGTCGGACACGGGGCCGGGCATCGACGCCGAGCACCTGCCCCGGCTGTTCGAGCGGTTCTACCGGGTGGACACGGCCCGCTCGCGCGACGAGGGTGGCACGGGGATCGGGCTCGCGATCGCGCGCTCGGTCGTCGAGGCCCACGGGGGGCGCATCTGGGCGGAGAGCGAGCCCGGGACGGGAAGCACCTTCACCTTCGAGCTCCCGGTCGTCTCGGGGACCGAGGACGAGACCAGGGGGGAACGATGACGACCGCCACGACCACCGCCGAGATCTCCGCCCCAGCTCGCTACAGCTACGTCGACCTCACCGAGGAGCTCGAGCGGGCGATCAAGGACTCGGGGGTGACGGACGGCGTCGCCGTCGCCTTCTGCGCGCACACGACGGCCGTGCTCCTGCTCAACGAGTGGGAGGACGGCGCGCTCGAGGACTTCCGGGCTCGGATGCTCCACCTGGTTCCGGAGGACGTCTACTACGCGCACGACGATCTCACGCGACGCACCCAGAACCTCGAGGAGTCGCACGAGCGCCGGAACGGGCAAGCCCACGTGAAGGCGATGCTGCTCTCGGCCTCCTCGCACGCGATCCCGGTCTCCGGCGGCGTCCCGATGCTGGGGCGCTGGCAGCGCCTGATCCTGTTCGAGATGGACGATCCGAAGGCGCGCCAGATCGTGTTCCACGTGACCGGCGAGTAGCGAGGGCCCTGGGAGACTGGAGCCGATGCTCGCCGAGCGACGCACGAGCCGACAGATCCGGATCGGCGACCTCACGGTCGGCGGCGATGCGCCCGTCCGCGTGCAGTCGATGACCACGACGAAGACCGCCGACATCAACGCGACCCTCCAGCAGATCGCGTCGCTCGTCGCTGCGGGGGTCGAGATCGTCCGCGTCGCCGTTCCCCACTGGGAGGACGCACAAGCGCTCACCGCGATCGCGGCGAAGTCCACCGTCCCGGTCGTCGCGGACATCCACTTCCAGTGGAAGTACGCGATGGCCGCGCTCGAGGCCGGGATCCAGGGGCTGCGGATCAATCCCGGCAACATCAAGTACCAGGACAAGGTCCGGCTGATCGCGCGGGAGGCGAAGGCTCGCGGCGTGCCGATCCGGATCGGGGTGAACGCGGGCTCGCTGGAGAAGGACCTCCTGGAGCGCCACGGCGCCCCCACGCCCGAGGCGCTCGTCGAGAGCGCGCTGAACGAGGCCCGGATCCTCGAGGACGAGGGCTTCCTCGACATCAAGATCTCGGTCAAGCACTCGAACCCGCGGGTGATGATCGAGGCCTACCGGTTGCTGGCCGCGCGATGTGACTACCCGCTCCACCTCGGCGTCACGGAGGCCGGGCCGATGCCGACGGGCGGGATCAAGAGCGCGGTCGGGATCGGGACGCTGCTCGCCGAGGGCATCGGGGACACGATCCGGGTGAGCCTCACCGACGACCCCGTCGAGGAGGTCAAGGTCGGCATCCAGATCCTGCAGGCGCTCGGCCTGCGCAAGCGGGGCCTCGACCTCGTCGCCTGCCCGAGCTGCGGCCGCGCCGAGGTCGACGTGCTCGGCCTGACGAAGCAGGTCAACGAGGCGCTCGAGCGCGAGGGACTGAAGGTCCCGATCCGCGTCGCCGTCATGGGATGCGTGGTGAACGGCCCGGGTGAGGCCCGGGAGGCCGACCTCGGGATCGCGGCGGGGAAGGGCCAGGGGTTCCTCGTCGTCAAGGGCGAGGTCGTCGACAAGATCCCGGAGGACCGTTTCGTCGAGCGCCTGATCGCGGAGGCCCGCGCGATCGCGGCCGAACGCGCCGGGGAGCCGGCGGACGCCTAGGCGTCGGGTCGCTGCGCGAGGCGGAGGACGTTGCGGACGATCGTGGGCCCGTCCGGGGTGAGGATCGACTCCGGGTGGAACTGCACCCCGAACCTCGGCAGCTCCCGGTGCTGCGCCGCCATCACGAGCCCGTCGTCGCTCCACGCCGTGACCTCGAGCTCGTCCCGCAGGCCGTCGCGGAGGACGACGAGCGAGTGGTAGCGGCCGGCCTCGAACGGGTTCGGGACGCCCGAGAGGATGCCCTTCCCTTCGTGGTGCACCAGGGACGCCTTCCCGTGGACCGGCGTCGCGCGCTCGACCACCCCACCGGCCGCGAGGCCGAGCGCCTGGTGTCCGAGGCACACGCCGAGCACCGGCGTCGTCGCCGGCAGCAGCTCGAGGAGGCGGGGGAAGCAGCCGGCGTCCTCGGGGCGTCCCGGACCGGGGGACAGGATCACGGCCGCGGCGTCCCGCTCGACGAGCGACTCGGCCGGCTCGGCGTCGCTCTTGACGACCTCGGTCCGCTCGCCCAGGGCCTCCACGAGCTGCACGAGGTTGTACGTGAACGAGTCGTAGTGGTCGACGACGAGGATCACGCCCCCGCCTCCTCGGCGTCGAGCACCGCCGGCAGGAGCGCGGCGGCCTTGGCCTTGGTCTCCGCCAGCTCCACCTCGGGATCCGAATCGGCCACGATCCCCGCGCCGGTCTGCACGTGCGCGCGACCGCCGGCGACGACGGCGGTGCGGATCGTGATGCAGAAGTCGAGGTCGCCGGCGAACGTGCAGTAGCCGACCGCGCCCGCGTACGGCCCTCGAGCCGTCGGCTCGTGCTCGGCGATCAGCTCCATCGCCCGCCGCTTGGGGGCGCCGGTCACGGTCCCGGCCGGGAACGTCACCGCGAGTGCGTCGAGCGGGTGACGCCCGTCCGCGAGCTGGCCCTCGACCGTGCTCACGATGTGCATCACCTTCGAGAAGCGCTCCACGACCATGAGCTCGGTCGGCCGCACGGTCCCGGGTGTGCACACGCGACCGAGGTCGTTCCGCGCCAGGTCGACGAGCATCGCGTGCTCGGCGCGCTCCTTCGGATCGGCGAGCAGCTCGTGCTCGTACAGGCGGTCGCGGAGCTCGGTCTCGCCGCGCGGCCGCGTGCCGGCGATCGGGCGGGTGGTGACGGTCCTGCCCTCGACGCGCACGAGGGGCTCCGGCGACGACCCGGCGAGCTCGATCCCGAGCATGCGAAGGAAGAACATGTAGGGCGCGGGGTTCGTGACGCGCAGGCGGCGGTATACGGGGAGCCCGCCGCGGGTCGAGGTGAAGCTCACCCGGCGCGACGGCACACCCTGGTAGATGTCGCCCGCGAAGACGTGCTCCTGCATCGAGCGCACGATCTCCCGGAACCGTTCGTCGGTCATGTTCGGCTCGCCCGCGCCGTCGGGCGCCTCGCCGCGGCCGGAGGGCTCGGGCGTGGGCGGGGGCGCGGCCAGCCGGCCCGCCAGTTCCTCGAGCGCGGCCACGCCGGCCTCGAACGCTCCGCGGGGCACGTGCGCGATCAGCAGGAGGCGCTGCCGCCAGTGGTCGAACACGACGGCCCGATCGACCACCAGCAGGCCGATCGGGGGGCACGGCGCTCCGCCCGCGGGGAAGGGATGGCCGTCGAGCAGGGCCGCGGCCTCGTAGGAGAGGAACCCCATCAGGCCGCCGGTGAGCGCGGGGAGGCCCTCGGGACGCGGGGCGCGCAGCGCTTCGGCGAGCGCCACGAGGTCCGAGCGCGTGTCGCCCGTGCGTCCGACGTCGAACCCCAGGTCGCGCGCGACGTCCTCGACGCGGACCCCGTCGTCGTCGGCCACGACGACCGCCGCGGGGTCGCCGGCGACGAACGAGTACCGCCCCCACCGCTCCGAGCGCTCCACGCTCTCGAGCAGCACGCCCGGACCGTCCCCGGCGAGCGCCGGGAACACGCCGACCGGCGTCGAGACGTCGGCGAGCAGCTCCGTCCACACGGGGACGAGCGGGTTCGCATCCGCGAGCGCGTCGAACGCGTCGCGCTCCGGGTGGATCCTCACGCGCTGTTCCTCCGCGGTCGTCCGGGAGACGCCGAGCCCCGGGCCGGGCCCGGGGCTCACGCGCGCGATGGTCGCACCGTCCCCGCGACGGCGTCAACGCCCGACGCGCTCCGTCGTGGACGCCCGATCGGCGGTTGGGTACTGTCCCCGGACACCGAGGCATGGGGGTCCCTGTGAGACGGAGGTTCGGAGCGTCGTTCGTCGTGCTCGTCACGCTGGTCTCGCTGCTTTTCGGCAGCGTGCCCGCGTCGGGAGCCGGAGGGGGCGGGACGGACCCGGGAGCTCGCACCGAGGCAGAGGCGGCCCTGGCCCGTGCCCAGGCGCTGTTCGCGTCGGCGGCGTTCGATGGGACCGTCGCCCGCCGCGATCCGAGGTCGGCGACGCTCGTGCTGCGGGACCTCGTCCTGCGCCTGAACGACCTCTCGGCCACCGACCGGGCGGCGGCGCTCGCGCTCCTCGCCCGGCCGACCGACGGGGACGCGGACGACCAGGACCAGGGCTACAAGGTCGAGGAGGCGACGCCGATCTGCACCACGCGGGCCTGCGTCCACTACGTCACGACGACCGTCGACGCGCCTCCCGCGGACGACGACGACGACGACGGCGTCCCCGACTACATCGAGACCGTCGTCGACACCACGGACGAGGTCTGGGACCGCGAGATCACGCAGTTCGGCTTCCGGCGCCCGAAGTCGGACGTCACGTCGGAGAACAACGGCGGGAACGGGCTGATCGACATCTACGTCGCGCAGATCGGGAACGACGGGCTCTACGGCTACTGCACGACCGACGACCCGAACGCGAGCGACCCCGACTACCCGACCTGGGACTTTTCCGCGTACTGCGTGGTCGACAACGATTTCGACATCGGCGAGTTCCCGCCCCCGTCGGCGAACGGCGTCGAGGCGTTGCAGGTGACCGTCGCCCACGAGTTCTTCCACGCGGTCCAGTACGCGTACGACGCCGCAGAGGACCGCTGGTTCATGGAGTCGTCGGCGAGCTGGATGGAGGACGAGGTCTTCGACGACGTCGACGACAACCTGCAGTACCTGTCGGCGTCGCCGCTGTCCCAGCCGCAGGTGCCGCTGGACAACAACATCCGGTTCAACGTCTACGGCAACTGGGTGTTCCACCGCTACCTCTCGGAGAGCACGGGATCTGCGGACGTGATCCGTGAGGCGTGGGAGCGCGCGGACAGCACCGGGCAGACCGACCCCTTCTCGATCCGCGCGATCGACGGGGCCCTGGCGGACCTCGGGTCCTCGTTCGAGGAGGCCTTCATCGGGTTCACGATGGTGAACGGGGCGCCCGAGCACTTCTACGAGGAGGGCGAGCGGTACCGGACGCCGCCGTTCACGCGCCGGGTCGCCATCACGAGGAAGGACGGTGGCGCCGAGGGCGGGACGAGCCTCGACCACCTCAGCGCGAGGTACTTCGCGTTCGAGCCGGCGACCGGCGTCAGCGGGGGGGCGCGCCTGCTCGTCGAGGTGGACGGGCCGCCGCGCTCCTCGGCTCCGGGGGCCTCGGTCGTCGTGACGTACGAGGACGGCACGGTGGAGTTCGTTCCGGTCGCGCTGAACAAGAAGGGCGTGGGAGAGGTTCGTGTCGACTTCGGGCGGCAGGCCGTGACCGAGGTCGTCCTCGTCCTGGCCAATGCCAGCATCCGGTCGCGATGCCTCGTCGACCCGAGCTGGAAGTTCTCCTGCCTCGGCGACCCGAAGGACGACAACGAGCGGTTCGACTACGCCGTCACCCTGATCCAGTAGCGCGAGCCGGCCCGATATCCTGTGGCGTCCATGAGGCTCTCGCAGCTGTTCGTTCCGACGCTCCGCGAGGACCCCGCCGAGGCGGAGGTGCCGTCGCACCGGCTGCTGCTGCGCGCGGGCTTCATCCGGCAGGTGGCGGCGGGCATCTACACCACGCTGCCGCTCGGCCTCCGCTCGATGCGCAAGATCGAGGCGATCGTGCGCGAGGAGATGGAGGCCTCCGGGGCGCGCGAGATCCGCATGCCGATCGCGCTGCCGGCCGAGCCGTGGAAGGCGACCGGGCGCTGGGACCTGTACGGGGACACCCTGTTCCGGCTGAGGGACCGCCACGGCCGCGAGCTGCTCCTCGGCCCGACGCAGGAGGAGGTGGCGACGTTGCTGGTCGCGGCGGAGCTGCCCTCCTACCGCGACCTGCCCGTGAACCTGTACCAGGTGGAGTGGAAGTACCGCGACGAGTTCCGCCCCCGGTTCGGGCTGCTGCGCGGTCGCGAGTTCCTCATGAAGGACGCCTACACGTTCGACCGCGACGACGAGGGCATGGCCCGCTCCTACGACGTGATGCTCCAGGCGTACCGCCGGATCTTCGACCGGTGCGGCCTGTCCTACGTCGTCGTGGAGGCGGAGCCCGGGCAGATCGGCGGCGGGGTGAACCACGAGTTCATGGCGCGGGCCGAGGTCGGCGAGGACCTGTTCGTCGAGTGCGAGAACGGGGACTACCTCGCCGACCGCAAGGCGGCCACGCCGATGCCGCCCGCGCCCGTCTCGCAGGATCGACTGGAGGAGCTCGTGCGGGTCCCCACGCCGGGGGCCAGCACGATCGAGGCGGTGTCGGGCCTGCTCGGCCGGCCGGCGGAGCGGACGCTGAAGTGCATGCTCTACGACGCCGGCGGTCGGAGCGTCGCGGTCCTGGTCCCCGGCGACCGGGAGGTCGAGGAGGCCAAGCTCGAGCGCGTGCTGTTCCCGGCGCCCGTCCGGCCCTTCGAGGAGGCCGATTTCGCCGAGCGAGGTCTCGTCCGCGGGTACGTCGGGCCGGCCGGGCTCGGCACCGACGTCCGGATCCTGGCCGACCACGCCGTCCGGGGCGGGCGGGACTGGGTGGCCGGCGCGAACGAGGCGGACCACCACGTGACCGGCGCGAACACCCCACGGGACTTCCGGATCGACGGGTTCGAGGACCTCGTGGCCCTGCGCGACGGCGACCGCTGCCCGAACGACGGCGGGGCGCTGCGGATCGGGCGATCGATCGTCGTCGGCCACATCTACCAGCTCGGCACCCGCTACTCCGGGCCGCTGCACGCGACGTTCGTCGACGAGGACGGCTCGGACCAGCTGTACCGGATGGGGAGCTACGGGATCGGCATCTCGCGGATCCTCGCGGCCGCCGTCGAGCAGGCCCATGACGATGGCGGGCTGCGCCTGCCGAAGATCCTCGCGCCCTTCGAGGCCGTCGTGGTCATGGCGAACCGGGACGACGAGCGCGTGGTCGCCGAGGCGGCCCGGCTCTACGAGGCGCTCGCCGCGTCGGGGGTCGACGTCGCGCTCGACGATCGCGAGGAGACCGCCGGGGTGAAGTTCGCCGACGCCGACCTGATCGGCTACCCCGTCCAGGTCGTGGTCGGCAAGCGTGGCATCGAGGCGGGGACGGCCGACCTCAAGCTGCGCGCCGACGGGCGGCGCTCGAGCGCGCCCCTCGCGGAGGCTGCCCGGGCCGCCGTGGACCTGCTCGCCGCCGCGCCGTAGGCTCGCGGCGTGCCGAGACGATCCCCCAGCGCGCTCCGCGACTTCGTGAAGCTCCACCGGGAGGTCGAGGCCGTGCTCCAGCACGTCGGCCGCCGGACCTGGGACCTGCTCCTCGTGGACGTGCAGGGCAACTGGGTCCGCGACGAGCTCGAGGACGAAGCCGAGGCCGAGGCGGTCTGCGAGGAGCTCGGCATCCGTATGCATCGAGGCTGGGACGATGCGCGGATCGTCCGGCGGATGAACGCGCGCGACCACTGGAACGCGTCGGGCGGACAGCGCCGGGCCCTGTAGCGGGGCCTCTGACCTGGGGGTTCGGGGCGTCTGCGGATCCCGTCGGCTATACTCCCCGCGTCAACGGAGCGGCGGTTCTCGGAAGTGGGCTCGCGCCCACTTTCTTTTTCGAGAGGGTGCTCCGGGAGGGCACCGAGGATGCGAGGGGACGTCGAGGGGCTGATCCGGCCGGTGGTCGAGGCCTCCGGGCTCGAGCTCTGGGAGGTCTCCTTCGGCAAGGAGGCCGGCCGGATGGTCCTTCGGGTCACGGTCGATCGCGACGGCGGGATCGATCTCGACACGATCTCCGAGACGTCCGAGCGGCTGTCCCGGCGGCTCGACCTCGAGGGCTTCTCCGAGGAGCGGCCGTACTCGCTCGAGGTGGGCTCGCCCGGCCTGGAGCGGGCCCTGCGCGAGCCCTGGCAGTACGGGCGGAGCGTGGGACAGCGGGTGAAGGTGAAGACGGCGGCGCCGGTCGGCGGCCGCCGGGTGCACGAGGGCGAGCTGGTCTCGGCCGACGCGGAGGCGATCGTGATCGCATCCGACGGCGGAGAGTTGCGCGTCCCGTACGCGGACGTCGCGTCCGCGCGGACCGTGTTCGAGTGGGGCGACGGGTCGACGTCGGCGCCTCGCGGGGACGCGGGCGGCAGGAGGACGAGGAGCAGCAGATGAACCAGGAGATGATCGCGGCGCTCCGAGAGCTGGAGCGCGAGAAGGGCATCGCCTTCGAGACGATCCTCTCGGGGCTGGAGGAGGCGATGGCCTCCGCCTACAAGTCGTGGTGGAAGCAGCAGCACCCCGAGCTCGACGAGGAGTCGTTCGGCGTGCGCGCGCAGATCGATCCCGAGTCCGGCGACCTCCGCGTGTGGTTGCAGCAGCTCGAGGAGATCGAGCACGAGGACGAGGAGGGCGAGGTGACCACCGAGCACCGCGTCCTGTCCGAGGAGGAGGTCGAGGTCACCGACGAGTTCAAGGGTCGGATCGGCGCGCAGACGGCCAAGCAGGTGATCTTCCAGAAGCTCCGCGACGCCGAGCGCGAGATGACCTACGAGGAGTTCGCCGGGCGCGAGGGCGACATCGTCACGGGGATCGTGCAGCAGTCGGAGCGCCGCTACACGCTGCTCGACCTCGGGAAGGTCGAGGCCCTCCTGCCGCAGGCCGAGCAGGTGCCGTCGGAGCCGTACCGCAACGGCGAGCGCCTCAAGGCCTACATCACGGAGGTCCGCAAGGGGACGAAGGGGCCGCAGATCGTCGTGTCGCGGACCCACCCCGGGCTCCTGCGCAAGCTGTTCGGGTTCGAGGTGCCGGAGATCGAGGACGGGGTCGTCGAGATCCGCGGCGTCGCGCGTGAGCCGGGCCACCGTTCGAAGATCGCCGTGTGGTCCAACGAGCCCGCCGTCGACCCGGTGGG